>NZ_DATIDY010000176.1:0-14731 GCF_035456085.1 Flavobacterium sp. | reverse complement strand
CCTGCCGAATTAGGAAATAGCGGTAGCTTTTTCAAAAACCCAATTCTGTTAAAATCAGATTTCGAGAAAATCCATCAAAAATTCCCTGAAATGAGATACTTTGATATTTCAGAAACCGAAGTAAAAGTCCCGGCTGGATGGCTAATAGAACATGCCGGCCTAAAAGGAAAACGCTTTGGCGATGCCGGAATTCATAAAAATCAAGCATTGGTTCTTGTCAATTATGGAGGTGCGACTGGACAAGAAATCCTGAATGTTTCCAAGACCGTTCAAAGCACTGTTTTTGATAAATTCGGGATTCACATCGAAGCCGAAGTAAATGTAATTTAGGGAAACACATTCCAAATTTTATGATTCAAACACTCTCGATAAAAATAGCAAATCCAGATGACGAAAATGTAATTGTAATTATAGAGGAGTTATCAGCTAATCTTTATCGCCGTTTCGGTAGTGACGGGAGGAATTCATTTAATGATTGGAAGCAAAATAATCCCAAATACATATTTGTTATTGCAGAAATTGATAATAAAATAGTTGGTTGTGGAGCAATAAGACCAATAACAGAAAAAGTTGGAGAAGTAAAACGAATGTTTTCCAAATATCCAGGAAAGAAAATCGGACAAACTATTTTATCTTATTTGGAAAACAAAGGGAGAGAAGTTGGTTATGAGGAACTGGTTTTAGAAACCAGAATTCAAAATGAAGAAGCAAAACGATTTTATTTAAAATCTAATTACAAAACCATTGCCAACTATGGTAAATACGTAGATAGACCCGAAGCTATTTGTTTTGGAAAATTTTTAAATCAAAATTTATAAAAAAGGATTCAAAAGATATCAAAGACAAGAACTTCAAAAATGAAAAAACCGCAAGCATTGGCCATAGCAAAAGAAATGGCTAAAAATTTAAAGTAATTACTAATTCTATATTGATAATCCATAATTGCTAATTACCTTTGCAATCGTTTTTAAAAGCCAAAAAATAAAAAATGCTTACAATTATTTTATACTTTTTTATTGCTATAGTTGTTATTCAACTTTTTTATTATCTCATCGTTTTTGCTAAATTTTCTTTTGCAAAAGCACAGGAAATCAACCCTAAAAACATTCCAATTTCTGTTATCGTTTGTGCCAAAAACGAAGAAGAAAATGTCATCAAATATGTTCCGTTATTGGCGGAGCAAAATTATCCTGATTTCGAAATCGTCTTAATTGACGATGCTTCCAGAGATAACACTTTGGAAGTTTTTGAAGAATTTGAAAAAAAATATCCAAATATCCGTTTGGTTAAAGTAAAAAACAATGAAGCCTTTTGGGGAAATAAAAAATATGCTTTAACACTAGGAATTAAAGCCGCAAAAAAAGGATATCTTTTATTTACAGATGCAGATTGCTACCCGACTTCTAAAGATTGGATAACAGCAATGAGCGCACAATTTACCAAAGAAAAAACAATAGTTTTAGGCTACGGTAGTTATGAAAAAATTGCCAACTCGTTTTTGAATAAAATAATCCGTTTTGAAACTTTACTTACTGCTCTTCAATATTTTTCATGGGCAAAAATAGGCAAACCTTATATGGGTGTTGGCCGTAATTTAGCTTACAAAAGTGATGAATTCTTTAAAGTAAACGGATTTATAGATCATATTCAGGTTCGTTCCGGAGACGATGATTTGTTTATCAATCAAGCCTCAGATTCCAATAATACCACGATTAGTTATTCACCAGAAAGCTTTACAGCATCAGAACCAAAGAAATCGTACAAAGATTGGTTTATTCAAAAAAGAAGACATGTTGCTACTGCCAAATACTATAAATCATTTGACAAAGCACAACTTGGATTATTCTTTAGTTCACAACTATTATTCTTGCTATTACCAATAGCTTTGTTAATTTTTCAGTTCCAATGGATATTAGTATTAAGTCTTATTGGCTTTAGATATTTAGTTACCTGGCTCGTTATTGGCTTTGCTGCAGGAAAATTAAAAGAGAAAGATGTAATGTATTGGTATCCTATTATAGAAATTATTCTTATATTCACTCAAATTAATGTCTTTGTAACCAACATTTTCTCAAAACCTGCACATTGGAAATAAGCAAACAAATAGAGAAAGCCAAAAAAGGTAATCAAGTTGCCTTTACTTTTCTGTTGGATTACTACTGGAATGAAGTTTATGGTTTTATGCTAAAACGCACCGAAAATGAAACCACAGCCGAAGACATTACAATCGAAACTTTCTCCAAAGCTTTTGACAAAATAGCTACTTACAACTCCGAATATCAATTCAACACCTGGTTAATTTCAATTGCAAAAAATGTGCATATTGATTTAATTCGCAAAAAAAAATCGAGCTTGTTTATCGAAATTACCGACGAACAAGACCAAACTGCCTATAACATTGCCGATACTACTCCATCGGCAGAAGATGTTTTGATTACCGAGCAAAATCTTTCTCAACTACTACAATTCATCAAAGAACTGAAACCGCATTATCAGGAAGTAATACAATTGCGTTATTTCCAGGAAATGAGTTACCAGGAAATTGCCAACAAAATTGGCGAACCGTTGAGCAATGTAAAAATCAAATTGCTCCGTGCCAAAAAATTACTTTCAGAAATTATTCAAAATAGAAGATAATATCAATTATCGATTATATTTTGGGCAAGACCACATTTAGAAAAGGGGCTTAATTTAGCATGCATTTATTCGCCCCTTTCCTAAATGCGGTCGGGCTATCCATGCTACTTCGGTAGCTTATTCCTATCCCTCTTGCGGGCTTTTCTGTTTCAAAATACATTAATCTTAAACTTCAACAAAGCACAATTCAAAGCTCTTTTTTATTGTTTTTTTAAAATATTTATAATAAATAATAATAGATAATTTTCTTAATTTTCAAACACTTAAACAATACTAATCAATAAATTATTAAATATCTACAAATATTTAACAAAATAATTAAGTTGTTTTTATTAGTTATATACTAATTTTTCTTATATTTACTTTAGAAGTTTAAATAACATTGGCCTATGATTTAATCTATACTTTAACCATTAAATCCAATAAATTATGTCTAAATTAAACATCTTCGAAACCAACTGGATTGATCTTGTATTCGAAAACAGAAACAAAGAATACGGAGCGTATCATTTACGTCAGGAAAACACTAAGACATCCTTTTTTGCACTTTTTGCGGGAATATCACTTTTGACAGCTGCCATAAGTATCCCCATGGTTTATAATTATTTAAATCCCGAACATAAAATTCCATCGGTACTGCCAGAGATACCACATATAGTTTTGGTCAATATGGATCCGATTGTGCCAGACCAAACTAAACCTCAAGAAGCGGTTATACCCGAAATTGAGAAACCAGTCAAAGAAACCATTAACACAAACAAACAACTTATAAATCCAGAAATCTTTCATGCAACTGCTGCAACTCAGGAAACCATTGCCACCAACGATGAACTCAAAAATAATCCTACCACAAACGTGACCGGTACCGAGGGCTCTGATTTAGGCACTGGAACAGTAGCAACTTCTGGAACAACCACAAACACTCCAAGCATTTCTGAGAACGCTATAATTCCAAGTGGAGCTTTAGACAAAAAGCCTGAGTTTCCAGGAGGAATTAAAAAGTTCTATACATATGTTGGCAACAACTTTGAAAAACCAGAATTAGACAGCGAAAGCTTAATCCGTGTGAGTGTTTCTTTTGTTGTCGAAAAAGACGGAAGCATGACAGACATAAAAGTTTTGAAAGATCCTGGCTACGGCTTAGGCGCTGAAGCTATTCGCGTTTTAAAATCCTTAAAAACCAAATGGAGTCCGGGAATAATGGACGGAAAACCGGTAAGAACATCCTATAATTTACCGATTACAATTCAATCCAATTAATATCTAAACATAAAAAGAGAAAGCTGAATTTTACGATTCAGCTTTCTCTTTTTATTAAACTACTTTAAAAATTTACTTTTTAGTAGTTGTTGTTTTTTTCTTAGTTGTCGTTGTTTTCTTAACTGTTGTAGCCTTTGGAAGTGTATTAACGATTGGTTTTTGCACATATGGTTTGTACAACCCATCTTTTTCAGCTCTTGCTTTAGCATTATCAGCTCTTAGTTTAGAATCTGGGTGAGAACTCATCATTTTATCAATAAATGAACTTTGAGTTCCTTCACTCATTTTTTCCAATATTCTAAAAGCAGATTCTTCAGCATTCACATCATATCCATTTTTTTTCATAAAATCATAAGCAAACAAATCTGCTTCAGATTCTTGTTTACGGCTGTATTTACTATCAATCATAGCACTACCAATTTTAGCCAATTGACTATCGGTAATTGCAGATATTTTCACAGACTGAGACGAAGCAGCATCAATCAAAGCCTCTTTTTGATACAAAGCTTTCATTGCATCTCTAGAATCGTGATTATTAACATGACCAATTTCATGACCTATTACAGCTATCAATTGATTATCATCCATTACATCCATTAAACCCGAGAATACACGTACACTACCATCGGCAGTTGCAAAAGCATTAATATCTTTGGTAAGATACACTTTGTAATTTAAGGTGTAAAAGTCTCCTTTTGTATGTTTTCCAAAAACACGAGCCAAACGAATCGCGTAAGGATTTGTATCTGGAGCCACCGTATTTTCAGCATCCATTTTGTCGACGGCTGGTTTGGACAAAGCCGCAGCATCAGCATCAGTAAAAGTAAATCCAGTAATTCCTTTTTGCACTGCACCTAATGCTTTTTCCCCAAAATTAATTTGCGCCTGTGTTGTAGAAACCCCAAACAAAACAGTCGACACACCTAATAAAAATAATTTTTTATTCATAATTCCCCCTAATTTTATTGTATTTAATTTTAAAGTACAAAGATACTATAAGTTTAAAAATTGCTAGATTCTCTTCACTTAAAAATCCTAATTTTAACACCAATACACTAAATCTCTTGTTTAAATTCTGCATTGCAAAAAGGAATTAATGACTGAAGTGATGAATAATTAAAATTTAGACTAAGTTAAATAAGAATTTTGTTAAATTCACAAATATGTAACTCAAATTCTAAAACTACATTCCTTATCTTTGCAGTCTGAAAATTGAAATATGGAAACTGTTTTAGACAATACATTACCTATTGGAACACAAGGTGGAGCCGAATCAAACGTAGCAAAACCAAAGTGGTTAAAAGTAAAACTACCAATAGGACAAAAATATACAGAACTTAGAGGTTTAGTTGATAAATATAGTTTGAATACCATTTGTACGTCAGGAAGTTGCCCAAATATGGGTGAATGTTGGGGCGAAGGAACTGCTACCTTTATGATTCTTGGAAATGTTTGTACCCGTTCTTGTGGTTTTTGCGGTGTAAAAACTGGAAGACCCGAAACTGTAGATTGGGACGAGCCAGAAAAAGTAGCTCGCTCTATAAAAATAATGAATATCAAACATGCTGTAATCACAAGCGTTGACAGAGATGATTTGAAAGATGGAGGCTCAATTATTTGGACTGAAACTGTAAAAGCCATCCGCAGAATGAACCCAAACACTACTTTGGAAACATTAATTCCAGATTTTCAAGGTATCGAAAGAAATATCGATCGTATCGTTGAAGCCAATCCTGAAGTTGTTTCTCATAACGTTGAAACCGTTCGAAGATTGACTCGCGAGGTTCGTATACAAGCCAAATATGATCGAAGTCTTGAAGTTTTAAGATATCTGAAAGAGAAAGGCATCAACAGAACCAAGTCGGGTATTATGTTGGGACTTGGCGAAGAAGAAGAAGAAGTTTTTCAAACTATGCGAGATCTGAAAGCTGCTAATGTTGATATTGTTACAATTGGTCAATATTTACAACCAACCAAAAAACACTTGCCTGTAAAAGAATTCATAACTCCTGAACAATTTGAGAGATATGAAAAATACGGATTAGAACTTGGTTTCCGTCATGTAGAAAGCGGTCCTTTGGTACGATCATCTTATAAAGCACAAAAACATATATTGTAAATTAGTATTCATCGTTCAGTAATTGGTATTCAACATTCACTTAACTTGAACTATTTAAACTTGAAATAAAACATCTTGAAAACAAGAATCGCGATTAATGGTTTTGGAAGAATCGGTAGAAATTTATTTCGTCTATTATTAAACCACCCAACCATCGAAGTAGTTGCCATCAATGACATTGCCGATAAAAAAACCATGTCCCATTTAACAAAATACGATAGTATTCACGGAGTTTTACCTTTTGAGGTAAGCCATGATGAAAAAGGAATTCAGGTTGACGGCAAACATTTTTTATTTTTCCACAAAAAAAATATCTCAGATCTTGATTGGCAAAGTATTGATGTCGATTTTGTTATTGAATCTACCGGAAAATATAAAACTTTTGATGAAATAAATGCACATATTTTAGCCGGAGCCAAAAGAGTTATTCTTTCTGCTCCAGCTGAAGTTGACAGTATAAAAACAGTAGTATTAGGCGTTAACGAATCCATTCTTGACGGAACTGAAACTATTATATCCAATGCAAGTTGTACAACAAACAACGCTGCACCAATGATCAAAGTTATTGAAGAACTTTGCGGTATCGAGCAAGCTTATATCACAACAATTCACTCCTTTACTACAGATCAAAGTTTACATGATCAGCCACATAAAGATTTACGCAGAGCCAGAGGAGCAAGTCAATCGATAGTTCCTACAACGACTGGAGCTGCAAAGGCGTTAACCAAAATCTTTAGATCACTAGATGGTAAAATGGGAGGTTGCGGAATTCGTGTTCCTGTGCCCGATGGTTCTTTGACCGATATTACATTTAACGTTAAAAAAAGTGTTACTATTGAAGAAATAAATAATGCTTTCAAACAAGCCTCAAAAACCAATTTAAAAGGCATTTTGGAATATACAGAAGACCCAATTGTATCAGTAGATGTAATTGGAAATAAAAATTCATGTATATTTGATTCTCAACTTACCTCGGTTATCGACAAAATGGTTAAAGTGGTTGGTTGGTATGATAATGAAATTGGATATTCGTCCAGAATTATTGACTTGATTTTATTGTTAAACTCAAATAAAAAATAAATACAAGCGAAGTAAACATTAATAATTATTCACAGTTACTATATTTATAATACGCATGAATAAATAAAATAACATGAAATACTTCTTATTATTATTTTTTTTCATTCAAACAATAGTCTATCCTCAAACAAGAGTGACAGATAGTGCTGTTTATTATTCGAAACTAGCGACAGAGAACGAAAAAGAAAATAATTATAAAAATGTTTTACTCTACACCCAAAAAGCAATCAATTATTGCAAAAAAAACAATCAGATTTATGGTGAAGCTAACCAAACTTTTCGTTTAGCCGAAATATATTACGATCTAAAACATTATAATGATGCTTTAGAAATTTTTAGCAAAAGCATCACGATATTAAATAGCATTTCAAAAAAACCAAATTACAAAGTTTCCGAAGCTTATTATTATATTGGATTAATTTATATAGAAAAAAAGAGATATGAACTTGCAGAAAACTTCATACTTAAAGCTGAAGAAATCCAAAAACAATTAAAAGTAAAAGATAATGCCGATTTAATTAAGCTGCAAAAAGGAATAATTGCACGAAAAAAAGGCAACCACACTTTAGCAACTGAATACTTTAGCTCTATCGCTGCAAAATCTCAAAACAAAGTCTCAGCAAATACCAAAGCAGAAGCATTATACCAGATTGGATCCATTGAAATTGAAAACAAACGTTATAATTTAGCTTTAAATTACTTCAACAGAGCATTAGAATTAAACAGAAAAAACAGAGACCTTAATCAAAAATCAAATATTTTATTAGCGATTAGCAATGCCTATGATAAATTGTTAAACAAGACCGCTGCTTATACATACTTAAAAAAACATTTAAATTTAAAAGAAAGTATTACACTGGCCAATGATGAAAAGCTAGGCATTAATGATTATGAAGCTTTTAAAGAAACCCAGCGTATCCAGGAACAATTGTTGAGAGACAAACAAAATGAACAAAAGCAAAAAGATGACAAATTCTCTAAACTCATCAGTATACTTGCTATTGCTATAATTTCAATTCTTTCACTGCTCAGTTTGTCATTGTACAAAAACAATATTATACGAAACCAAAGCAATTCATTATTAAAAGAAAAAAACAATGAATTGATTGTTGCCAAAAACAAAGCCGAAGAAGCATCAAGAGCCAGATCGGAGTTTTTATCGACTGTAAGTCATGAACTTAGAACGCCACTAAACGCAATTAACGGTATCACTCATCTACTTTTGCAAGAAAATCCGAAAAAAACTCAAATGCACTATCTAACTTCATTGCAATTTTCGGGTAATTATTTAACCAACTTCATTAATGACATATTAGAAATAAACAAAATTGAATCTAATAAATTGGAAATTGAATATATTAGTTTTAACCTTAAACAATTATTAATAGACATTCAGAATTCTCTTAAGGAAATCGCAACGGTAAACAACAACCAATTTCTACTTAAAATTGACTCTGCAATTCCTGATAATTTAATTGGCGATCCAACCAAATTGTCGCAAATTTTCATGAATTTGATTAATAATGCCTTAAAATTTACCCACAATGGTACAGTAAGTGTTATTGCTCGTTTAAGATGTTATACAAATGATAATGCAACAATTTATTTTCAAATTATTGATACGGGAATTGGAATTCCGGAAGATAAATTAAAAACCGTATTCAAAAGTTTTTCACAAGGTTCTGTCGAAATCAATAGGAAATTTGGAGGTACAGGATTAGGGCTTACCATTGTCAAAAAACTAGTGAAAATTTTGGGAGGACAAATACGCCTCAAAAGTACAGTTGGCGAAGGTTCTACTTTTTCGTTTGAACTCAATTTCAAAGAAGACACAAAACCAGTTCAAGTAAAGACTAAAATTAAAAATTACAATTCAGAAATATTCAAAAACAAAAAAATATTATTGGTTGAGGACAACAAAATCAACCAAATGATTACGCAAAAAATGCTTTCAAGAAAAGAAATGAAATGCACCATTTTGGACAATGGCGAAGAAGCTATTCAAATTTTAAAGAATAGCACTTACGATTTGGTTTTAATGGATGTACATCTTTTAGGAATAAACGGGACTATTGCTACTCAACAAATTAGAGAATTTGACACTAAAACACCTATTATTGCGCTTACTGCTATTTCGTTAAATGAAAATAGAGAAATGCTAATTTCTTATGGTATGACTGATGTTATTACAAAACCTTTTATTCCCGAAGATTTTTATACCACAATTGCTCAAAATTTCAGCAATTCTTAATTCTTAATTTCGTTTAATCAATTCTCTAATCAGTGCTCGCACATTTGGTTCAGCAGATTTAGCAGCTTCCAAAACTTCATCATGTGAAATACTAAGGATGCTTTCCTCATCACCCATATCCGTAATGACAGAAACTCCAAATGTTTCCAATTCCATATGTCGGGCTACAATAACTTCAGGAACAGTCGACATTCCAACGCAATCAGCTCCTAAAATTTTGACCATTTTATATTCGGCTAATGTTTCAAAAGTTGGCCCTTGAAGTCCAAGATAAATTCCTTCGTGAATTTCTATATTTAAATCCTGAGCTATATTTTTTGCTTTTTCAATCAAATCAACAGAATATGGCTGACTCATATTAACGAATCTTGGTCCAAATCGTTCGTCATTTTTCCCTCTTAAAGGATGTTCCGGCATAAAATTAATATGATCTTTAATGATCATAATGGAACCTACTCTAAAATTCGAATTTACCCCTCCCGAAGCATTTGAAACTATTAATTTTTCAACTCCTAAATACTTCATTACACGAACAGGAAAAGTCACTTCTTTCATCGAATATCCTTCATAATAATGAAAACGGCCTTGCATAGCAATAACCTTCTTATCCCCTACTTTACCAAAAACCAATACTCCATTATGACCTTGTACAGTAGATACGGGAAAATTTGGAATTTCATTATATGGCAATATATAATCAATTGCGATTTCTTCTGTAAATCCACCTAAACCTGAACCTAAAATAATACCATATTCTGGATCGAAATTTATTTTTTCTTTAATATAACTAACTGTTTCTTGAACTTTGTCCCACATAATTTAAAATATTTTTATTAAAACTATCTTCAGCAGAGAGGAATGAACTCTTTATGGGTAGAAAATAAAGCTCTTCACTTAAAATACTTCCTTTCAATCGAACATAATCTTTCTCTGTTGTTACAATAATTTTATTAGTTGCTTTTTGTTTAATTTCTATTAACTCGCTTTCGCTAAAGTTATGATGATCCGGAAAAGTCAGGCATTCATCATTTTCATTTTTTAAATGAGCAAAAAAAGACTCAGGCTTTGCAATTCCAGCCAACAGCAATTTATTCATCGTTTTGACTTCTTCAACGTTTATCTTTTTTTTATCAGAATAAATCATTTGGTCATACTCAATAAAGGTAAAGAACAAACTTTGATTTGAAGAAAGATTTAGCGTTTCTTTAATAGCTATTTGATCATCCAACGATAAGTTAGCTGGACATTTTGTAACAATAACAATATCTGCTCTTTGCGCTCCACTTCTACTTTCACGTAGATTCCCTGTAGGCAACATAAAGTCATTTATATACAAATCCCCATATGAAGTGAGCATGATATAAAACCCTGCTTTGACTTTTCGGTGTTGGAAAGCATCATCCAATAAAATGACTTCTGGCTTATTTGAATTGGAGAGTAATTGTTCGATACCATTTTTTCTGTTGGCATCAACGGCAACCAGAATATTTTTGAATTTTTGATAAAACTGAAAAGGTTCATCTCCTAATTCTAATGCATCTGAATTTTCATTTGCCAAAATAAATCCTTCAGATTGTCTTTTATATCCCCGACTCAGGGTCGCAACCTTGTATTTATCAGAAAGTAACCGAATCAAATATTCGATTTGCGGAGTTTTGCCAGTTCCTCCAACACTCAAATTTCCAACTGCAATAATTGGCAAATCAAATGAATATGATTTTAAAATTCCTTTGTCAAAAAGAAAATTCCGAATACTTGTTATAAAGCCATATAAAATAGCAAAGGGAAATAGTATTTTTCGAAGTAAATTCATTTTACGAAAGTAAAACATTTGCGAAAGTAATCCAAAATCTAAAAAATATTCAATGAAATAAAAACTCAAATTTCATCACACTTTTTAGATCATTAACCCGTTTTGTAAAGTAATAATTCCAGACAATTAAAACTGTTTTAGATGTTTTTGATCCCAATTAATTCATAATAAAAAAGTCGTACAAAATAATTAATGGAATAATAATTTTTCAATATAAAATCTTATTACGAAAATATAATATTTTATCTTTGGGCGAAAATTTTGAAAACATCTTAAAGCTAACAATCCAAATCAGTAACACTAATTTGTTTTGCTAATTTTATAAAATACAGATTAATAAAATACCTCGAAAAAAAGATTAAAAAGATGAGTACAATAAAAGAAATTCTTTCTGTTCTTGAAAAAATGGCTCCGCTGGCACATGCGGAAGACTTTGATAATGTAGGATTAATAATTGGAGACGAAAATAATGAAGCCTCGGGAATTTTAGTTTGCCACGATGCTTTAGAAAACGTGATTGACGAAGCTATTGCAAAAAAATGCAATTTAGTGGTTTGCTTTCATCCAATTATATTTTCTGCAATCAAAAAAATAACAGGAAAAAATTATGTTGAACGCGCTCTTCTAAAAGCTATAAAAAATGACATTGCCATTTATGCTGTACATACCGCACTTGACAATCATCCTGAAGGAGTAAATAAAATTTTCTGTGACACTTTGGGACTTATCAATACCAAAATTTTGATTCCAAAACAAAATCACATCCGCAAATTGGTTACTTATACAATTCGAGATAATGCTGAAAAAGTTCGAAATGCTTTGTTTAATGCAGGAGCCGGAAGTATTGGGAATTATGACAAATGTAGTTTTAACTCCGAAGGAACTTTTACCTACCAAGGAAACGAAAAAAGCGAACCAACAATTGGTGAAAGAGGCGTTTTGTCCAGAGGAACAGAAGTCAAAATTGAAGTGGTTTATGATAAACATTTAGAGGCCGGAATCATTAAAGCACTTCGTGAAAATCATATTTACGAAGAAGTAGCTACCGAAATCTACAATATGAAAAACACTTTTAATCATATTGGTTTGGGAATGATCGGAGAATTAGAAGAACCAATGGACGAAAAAGAATTCTTGCTTTATGCAAAAGACAAAATGAAAGCGGATGGAATTCGTCACTCAGCCTTTACAGGGAAAAAAATAAAAACAGTAGCTGTTTTGGGAGGATCAGGTAGTTTTGCTATTCCAAATGCAATTCAGGCTGGTGCTGATGTCTTTTTAACATCTGACTTGAAATATCATCAATATTATGAGGCCGAAAATCAGCTTTTATTAGCAGATATTGGACATTTTGAAAGCGAACGTTATACAAAAGAGTATATTGTTGATTATCTTAGAAAAAAAATCCCTAATTTTGCAATCATTTTATCGGAAGAAAATACAAATCCAGTTAAGTACTTATAGAATATGGCGAATACGAAAGAATTAAGTGTTGAGGACAAGTTAAGAGCAATATACGATTTACAACTTATTGACTCTAGAATTGACGAAATCAGAAACGTGAGAGGTGAACTACCTTTGGAAGTGGAAGATTTAGAAGATGAAGTTGCTGGTTTAAGCACTCGTTCAGAGAAATTGAAAAGTGAACTCGAAGTTATCGAAAACCTTATCAAAGAAAAAAAGAATGCAATTGACGAGCATAAAGAAGCTGTCAAAAAATACACTAAACAACAAGAAAGCGTTCGTAACAATCGCGAATTCAACTCTTTGACTAAAGAAATTGAGTTTCAAGAATTAGAAATTCAATTGGCTGAAAAGCAAATCAAAGAAATGAAAGCTTCTATTGAGCATAAAAAAGAATTGATTGCTTCTTCAAAAGAAAAGTTAGACGCCAAAATGGCTCACTTAAAGCATAAAAAATCAGAATTAGATGCTATTATGGCTGAAACTCAAAAAGAAGAAATCTTCTTAACTGAGAAATCTGCTGAATTTGAAGCATTAATCGAAGAGCGTTTATTAGTTGCCTACAAAAGAATCAGAAGCAGTGTCCGCAACGGACTGGCAGTTGTTTCTATCGAAAGAGGTGCGTCGGCGGGGTCATTCTTTACAATCCCTCCACAAACACAAGTAGAAATTGCTTCCAGAAAGAAAATTCTAATTGATGAACACTCCGGAAGAATATTGGTCGACACCGTTCTGGCTGAAGAAGAAAGAGAAAAAATGCAAAATTTATTTTCAACGTTCTAAAAAACAATTAAGCCTCGAAAATCGGGGCTTTTTTTTATCCTTTATATTTTGAATTTTAAAAAAAACATCCGTTCGATAATAATCAAATCAGTTGGTCAATACATTAATTTTCTGCACATTGTCCAACCAAAAAAAGCTCTACATTTATCTTATGCTTTTTTCAGTCAACCTCGGATTGGGAGAATTACAAAAGAAAACCTCCCTAAAGTTCTACAAAACACTCATAAAGAAACATTTCAACACAACGAAGACTACTTCCAGACCTATACTTGGAAAGGAAACAATACCAAAATACTATTAGTTCACGGATGGGAAAGTAATTCTGCCCGTTGGGAAAAAACCCTACCCTATCTTCAAAAATCTGGGAGTACCATCATAGCCTTAGACGCGCCAGCCCACGGACAAAGCAGCGGCAAAGAATTCAATGTGCCTCGTTATGCCGAATTCATCAACAAAGTCGTAAAAAAATTTGAGCCAAATATCATCATTGGACATTCCATTGGCGGTTCGGCTTGCCTCTACCACCAATATTTACACCCAGAGACAAGCATTCAAAAAATGATTATTCTTGGTGCCCCCTCCGATTTAAAAACCCTTCTCGACAACTACATACAACTGTTGAGTTTAAACCCAAAAATGCATCCTCTTTTAGAAAAACAATATTTAAAAAATTTCAATTTCAAACTGGATAATTTTTCAGTAGCCGCATTGGCAAAACAAATAAAAATAGAAGGAATCATTGCACACGACACCAATGACACCGTAGTAGCATTTGAAGAAGGACAAAAAATTGCCAATAATTGGAAAAACAGTCGATTCATAACCACTACAAATCTTGGTCATTCTATGCATGACGACAACTTATACCAAGAAATATCCCATTACCTATTTGGAGCCAAACAATAGGCCACTTTACAGGCATGGTTTCCCGCCATCTATTATATCTTTTTTCTATTAAAAAATAGAAAAAAGGATGCCATTCCTGTCGGGGCTAAAGAGGAAAAATTAGTTCTTTTTCAGCTGACATTAAATACAAAATCTTAGCTTCTTAAGATCTCACAATCTTAGAATCTAAAAAAACATTACTTTTGCAGTATGGAAGAAAATCTAAAACGCCTAAATAAATTCATTGGAGAAACAGGATATTGCTCACGCAGAGAAGCTGATAAATTCATAGAAGAAGGCCGCGTAACCATCAACGGAGTCGTACCAGAATTAGGAACCAAAGTTGGTCCCGATGACGAAGTGCGAATAGACGGAAAACTGATTCGTGAAAAGACAGAAAAACCAATCTACCTTGCATTCAACAAGCCCGTAGGCATAG
>NZ_DATIDY010000175.1:0-2112 GCF_035456085.1 Flavobacterium sp. | reverse complement strand
CCCTTCTTTTCCAGGTTGTAACAAAGGTTCGTCAGGTCTTTTCCAAGGTCCGTAGAGTGAATCGGCTGTGGCCAAACCTATTCTTTTGGTATCAAATTTTCCATTTGAATTTCCTAAGTAAAACAAAGCATATTTTCCATCTACAAAATGAATACTCGGGTTATGACAAGTGGTCGCATCCCAAAAACCCGCTCCACGTGGTGCCAAAACGGTACTCACATATTCATAAGGGCCTTCTGGTTTATCGGCAACTGCGTGTGCAATTTCTGAACCGTTTAGCCAAGCTCCCATTCCTTTACTTTTTGGCCAACGGGAAAAAAATACATGAATTTTACCATCAGGTCCTTCAATGGGGCTGTTGCACCAAACATAATAATCTTCGAATTCTAATGCTCTTCCTACTGGGCTTAACCTTTTTTCAAAATCAGAAAGCTTAGGATCTTTTTCAGAAATAAAAAAATCGTGAGCCTCAGCAGGAATCGAAACTGCCAACGAAGCCAAAAAAGTCGTGTATATAAAATCCCTTCTTTTCATTTATTCTCGTATTAAAGTGGCGCTCATCAACCCAATGACAACATCATTCGTAATTGTTTGTAAAGAAAAACTTTTCAATGTTTTTGATGGATTTAATGGCAAATCTAAAACAGTTCCTGCTCCTCCTTCAATACCATTATCCGCAAATCCTTTGATTGTTTTGTAATCATTAAAAGTGCGGGAAACTACTCCAGATTTCAAATAAACGCGTGGCGGTTTTGTTGCATTGATCATAAATGCTTTTCCATCAACAAAATAATCCTGCTCGATTGGCCACCAATTTTCAGGGTTTTTCAGTTCCAAAACATCTTGAGAACCATCAGTATAATTAACGACTATTTTGCCATTTGTCATTCGGCTTTGCATCGGATTTGTAGAACCCGCCATCATCAAATACAAATGGGAAGCCTTACCGTTTAAAGGAATACTGGTTTCCTTTGGATAATTATCCCACATTGAAGTAAAAGCAATATTGTTTTTAGCAGCATCCGATGGCGTTTCAAAAACAATACCCTCAGGAGTCCTGATTTGTCCATTTGCTTTCGTTTTGGAACGCAATCCTGAATCATCAATAGTTGGATTAATTAATGGATAACACCAGTTTCCAATTCCTTGTAAAGGCAATTGCAAAGTTGGACTTTGTGGTCGTGGCGATTCATATTTTACCTTAAAAATATCCGTTACTTTGGCATTAAAATAAGGAGACAATGCAACAGCTTCTTGTTTTAAAGTTTTATTTTCCGGAATATCCCAACTTGTAAATGACAATGAATAATTCCCTGCATCTTTGGTTTGTATTTGCAAATTATTAGTTCCTGCAACTAGATTTTTTATTGGAATTGCAATTGTTTCAGAACCATTTTCTTTGATAGTTATTTCTTTTGCAAAAGATTTTACAACCAATTTCCCGGTAACGTTTTTGGCCGAATTATTTTGAATAGAAAGAAACAAATCATTCGGATTCACTTCTTTCACAGCAACTTCAAATTTTGGTTTACTGTTGATAATAATCGGTTGCCACCAAATCATTTCGCCTTGTTGTAATTGCACAAATACGGTTTTATTGCCGATGTTGTTTACAATTCCTGTGATTTTATTTTCGCTTTTTGAAAGAGAATTTAAAACCTTTTGTGGGTCATTAACATCGATGATTTTGGCTTTTTTAGTTTCGAATACAAAAGCATCATTTGGGTTGTAATCTTCGGTAACTTTTATTTGTTCCAAAGATGTTTCTCCCCAATTAATTACAATGGAATATTTTTCGGCAAAAGGCGATTCGATAACAATTTCAGGCTTTCCAATTCCGTTTTTGGTAATCGTATAATTGGTTTTATTTCCATTAATAGTAATGTTATTTATTTTTTCAGAAGAGCTATTCACTACAAATCTCAAAGCCATTTTGGTTGACAAGTGATTGGCGATTTCGTACGAATCTGAGTTTTTTTCTCTTTTGAAAGAAAAAGAAACATCAGGAATTTCTAAAGAAGCTGAATCCCATTTTTCAGGAAATCCGGGTTTGATCGTCAGTTGATGAGCGAGTGCATCTGGTTGAATTCCGAAAAGTCCTTCGACCAAAGT
>NZ_DATIDY010000174.1:0-27124 GCF_035456085.1 Flavobacterium sp. | reverse complement strand
AAAAGTTCCAAATGGAGTTATAGGAGTCGAAATTTATCGTTTTAAAATCCAAACGAAATATTTTTTCATAAATCAGCCAACCCAAAATCAATCCCTGAAATTTGTCGCATAAAAAAGCTGCCCTTTTCGGACAGCCTCTTTAAGTTTGAAAGAAGTAAGTTGTTAATTTTTAATTACTTTTTTAGTGAATGTACCTTCATTTGAATTTACTTTAACAAAGTACAATCCATTTACCAAGTTACTTGTGTCAATACTATTTTCAGTAGCATTTACTGTTTTTTGAATTACTACTTTCCCAGTTACATCAAAAAGTTGAATTGTAGTTTTGTCTGTGGTATTTAATTGTACAAACAATTCGCCATGAACTGGATTTGGATATACCGATACTTTATTTTTAGCAGAAAAATCAACTGTACCTAATGTTGTACTAGCAGTTATCGAATAAAAATTTTCCCAAACAGCTGCTGCTTTGTAAGAGTCAAGGCTGGCTGCAGGAACAACTAATGCACAAGATTGAACTGTTGTATTATCAAATACATTTGAATTTATATCCAATGGTGATTCGATAGCACAATTCACTGTTTTTAATTTTGAACAGTCTGTAAAAGCCATCTCATCGATTGCAGTAACACTGCTAGGAATAGTTACAGAAGCTAACTCATTACAACCCCAAAAAGTACCTAATTCAATTTTAGTAACTGAACTTGGAAAAGTAAAAGTTGTTAAACCAGAGCGACCAAAAGCCAATGCTTCAATACTAGTTACAGTATTAGGGATTTCTATTTTAGTTAAGCTGCTGCATAAAGCGAAAGCCTCTTGACCAATAGATAAAACTGAAGCTGGAATGTTTATTGTTTTTAAGCTATAGCACTCTGAAAAGGCACGCCAACCGATAGAAGCAACTTTATTACCAATGTTAGCAGAAGTTAATCTATAACAATTTTGAAAGGTTCCATCTTGAAGAGAAGTAACGTTATCACCAATACTAACAGAAGTTATGTCAGCATTATATTGAAAAGCATAAGAACTAATTTCAGTAACATTATATACTATGCCCATATTGCTTACAGTAGAAGGTATTGTAATGGAACCTGAATAACTGTTTTCTGGATTTGATATTACTTTTACAGTTGTTGGTTCTACTGCTGACGTAATTTCATAAGCGATACCGTCTACTATAAATGGAGCAACATCTGTTATAGTTGTAAAATATTTCCACACATATGTATCTCTGTAAACTTGCACTTTTCCTGCAGGAACAATTAATCTACAAAAATCTAAATTTACATTATCCAGGACAGATTCATCAATTGGCAATGGCTCTTCAAAATCACAAGTAATTTGTGATAAATTAGAATATCCATTAAAAGCAGAATCACTAATTTCTGTAACATCATAAACTACGCCATTATTATTAACCGTAGTAGGTATTGTGATTGAACGAATATTATTATCTTCATAATTTGCTATTACTTTTACAGTTGACGCTGAAGTAATTTCATAGGCTACTCCATTTACAACAAATGGGGCAACATCTACTATTGAAGAAAAACCTTCCCAAACAGGAGCTTCTCTATAAGCTTGTATTTTACCTGTAGAAACAATTAATTTACAAGATGCTAAATCTACATAGTCAAAGACAAATTCATCAAGTATCAATGGCTCTTCAATATTACAAGTAATCTGTTTTAAATTCCAATATTCTCTGAAAGCAGAAGGACTAATTTCTGTAACATTGTAAACTACACCATTATTGCTAACTGTTGCAGGTATTGTTATTGAACTAGGATTACTATTTTCTATATTTGCAACTATTTTTACAGTTGTTGGTTCAACAGCTGATGTTATTACATAAGCCAATCCATTTACAACAAAAGGCGCAACATCTGTTAACGTTGTAAATTCATTCCATACATCTGCATCTTTGTAAGCTTGTGTTTGCCCTGTAGGAACAATTAATCTACAAAATTCTAAATCTACACCTCCAAACACAGATGAATCAATATACAATGGATTTTCGATATTACATGTAATCTGCTTTAAATTATAACAAGTATTAAAAGCTCTAGCTCCAATAGAAGTAACCGAATTTGGAATAGTTACATAAGTTAGTTTAGAACAATTAGCAAAAGAACCATATCCAATAGAAGCAACAGAATCTGGAATAGTTAAAGAAGTTAGATTAGAACATTTAGCAAAAGCATTATCTCCAATAAAAGTAACAGAATTTGGAATAGTTACTGAGGTTAGACTATAACAACGACTAAAAGCATCATTTCCAATAGAAGTCACAGAACTTGGAATAGTTACTGAAGTTAGATTAGAACAATTATAAAAAGCATCATCTCCAATAGAAGTCACAGAACTTGGAATAGTTACTGAAGTCAGATTAGAACAATTATAAAAAGTATATTCGCCAATAGAAGTCACAGAACTTGGAATAGTAATAGAAGCTAAACTTGAACAATTATAAAAAGTATATTCGCCAATAGAAACAACAGAATTTGGAATAGTTATAGAATCTAAACTTTCACATCCAAAAAAAGCACTTTCGCCAATTTCAGTAACATTATAAATAACATCATTGTAAGTAACCATAGAAGGTATTACTACTGAACCAGAATATTTCGCTTCTGTATTCGACACAACTTTTACAGTTCCTGGAGCTGTAACTTCATAATTAATTCCCTCAAATAAGAAGGTTGGCGGAACAAATGTCTTAGCCGATGCAATACTCATATTCACAAAAGCAAATAGTAAAAGTAATTTTTTAATCATAATTTTAATTTAGATTGGGTTTATAAATAGCCTAAATAAGGTAAACCGTTGTTCATAAATAGTTTTAATTTTTAGTCGTTAGATTCGAAATGTGTCTTGAAATTTCATTCCATTTCACTACTGCAAAAACAACTGAAATCATCAACAATTATAGCCAATGGCTTAATCATTTAAACTCTCGTTAAAAAAAACAAAATTATTTCATAGAAAATTATTTGAACAGCCCGTTAAGGCAAATCGATAGTAGATTTGAACAAATCAATAGCCCATTAAGACATTTTGAATGTTTTTTAAGAGTAGTAAACCAATCTTTAAACTTTTGCTTCTTCAAATTCCACAAAGCAAGATTTTATGAATCAAAGAATTCACCAAAAAATAGATTTTAAAACTTTATTTCTAATTCTTTATGCGCCTTTTCTTTTTTACTTTTAGCTCAAAATCTATTTATAATTTAAAAAAAAAACGTCAATAATTCCCTTTTGGATGTCGTAAAATCAAATTAAAAAATAAGCCAAAAACAAGTGCTCTTAAGTTATCTTAATTCCAATATAAACTATGATTTGCTCACAAATTACAAAGTATAACACTTGATAATTATTACTATTTAAACACAAAATGTTATATTTTTTAAACACAAACCACTTATTTTATGCTACAATAGCGATAAATTTGCCAATTATTAAAAACAACAGTAAAGTACCGGTTTTGTATTCTTTTGGGATAAATTTTAAATGACATTTCAAAAGTGAACTAGCTTAACTAAAGTTGTTATAATTAAAATTTCAAAAAACCAAAACAGTTGGGTATCGTATAAAACGAAATATCGAAATTGACACATCAACATCTTTTTATAATTTTGAACTTCTATTATAATGACATCAAGCTACTGTGGTTATAACAATTACAATTAAAAAAAAATAAAATGAGTAAGACATTATTTGACAAAGTATGGGATTCACATGTTGTGCGTAAAATTGAAGATGGACCAGATGTGTTTTTTATTGACCGTCATTTCATTCACGAAGTTACGAGTCCTGTTGCTTTTTTAGGATTGAAAGCCAGAGGTGTAAAAGTTTTATATCCAGAGCGTACTTTTGCTACCGCAGACCACAATACACCAACTATAAACCAACATTTACCTGTTGCAGATGCTTTATCTGCTAATCAGTTGAAAGCCTTGGAAGATAATGCTACTGAATATGGCATTTCTCACTGGGGATTGGGTCACCAAAAAAATGGAATTGTACACGTAGTTGGACCTGAAAACGGAATTACTTTGCCAGGTGCTACTATTGTTTGTGGAGATTCACATACTTCTACTCACGGTGCTTTTGGAGCGATTGCTTTTGGTATCGGAACTTCTGAGGTAGAGATGGTACTTTCTACACAATGTATCATGCAGCCAAAACCTAAAAAAATGCGTATCAATGTAAATGGTACTTTAAGCAAAGGTGTTGGACCAAAAGACGTTGCTCTTTATATTATTGCTCAATTGACAACTTCTGGAGGTACAGGATATTTCGTAGAATATGCTGGTGATGTTTTCGAAAACATGACTATGGAAGGTCGTATGACTGTTTGTAACCTAAGTATTGAAATGGGTGCTCGTGGAGGGATGATTGCTCCTGACCAAACAACTTTTGATTTCCTTGAAGGAAGATTATATGCTCCAAAAGGAGAAGCTTGGACCAAAGCTGTTGAATACTGGAAAACTTTAAAAACTGATCCTGATGCTGTTTTTGATGCTGAATTAAACATCAATGCTGCTGACATCGAACCAATGATCACTTATGGTACTAACCCAGGTATGGGAATTGGTATTACTAAACATATTCCAAACGCTGACCAAGTGGAAGGTGGCGAGGAAACATACAAAAAATCGTTAGCTTATATGGGCTTCAATGAAGATGATGTGATGATTGGAAAACCAATTGATTATGTTTTCTTAGGAAGTTGTACAAACGGACGTATTGAAGATTTTAGAGCTTTTGCTGAAATTGTAAAAGGCCGCAAAAAAGCAGACAATGTAACAGCTTGGTTAGTTCCAGGTTCTCACGTAGTTGAAGCTCAAATCAAAGAAGAAGGTATTTTGGATATTCTGACTGATGCAGGATTTGTATTGCGTCAGCCTGGATGTTCTGCTTGTTTGGCAATGAACGATGATAAAGTTCCTGCTGGAAAATATGCGGTAAGTACATCAAACAGAAACTTTGAAGGTCGTCAAGGTCCTGGTTCAAGAACTTTATTAGCTTCGCCAATTATGGCTGCTGCTGCTGCGGTTACTGGAAAATTAACAGATCCAAGAGAGTTATTTTAAAAAGCTGTGAGCTGTCGGCAAACGGCTCAAAGCCCATAGCCGAAAGCTCAAAAAAATGAGAGATTTTAGAAAGTACAATGCTTGGCAAGAAAGTCATTTGTTCACACTTGAAGTTTATCAAGTAACAAAAGAGTTTCCAAAAGAAGAATTATTTGGATTAACAAGTCAATTGAGAAGAGCAGTTTCTTCTATTCCAACAAATTTTGCCGAAGGTTGTGGCTCTAATTCCGAAAAAGAATTTGCAAGATATTTGAATATTGCAATTGCTTCCTGTTCAGAAGTTGAATATTTATTATTACTGACTTCTGACTTGAAATATTTAAACCCTGAAATTCATCAGAATTTAGAAAGCAAAGTAATTCAAATTAGAAAACAGATTTATCAATTAAGACTAAAATTAAATCAATAAAATTATTGCAGTTTCTGCCCAAAGCCCAAAGCCCAAGGCCGACTGCCAAAAACAAATAAAAAATGGCATACGATAAATTTAATATACTTACCAGTAGTGCAGTGCCACTACCGATTGAGAACGTAGATACGGATCAAATCATACCTGCTCGTTTCTTGAAAGCTACAAAACGTGAAGGTTTTGGAGACAATCTTTTCAGAGACTGGAGATACAATGGAGATAATACTCCAAAAGCAGATTTCGTTTTAAACAACCCAACTTACTCAGGAAAAATCCTTGTGGGAGGTAAAAACTTTGGTTCAGGATCATCTCGTGAACACGCTGCTTGGGCAGTTTATGATTATGGATTCCGTGCTGTAGTTTCGTCTTTCTTTGCAGATATTTTTAAAGGAAACTGCTTGAATATTGGTGTTTTGCCAGTACAAGTTAGCCCTGAGTTTTTAGAAAATATTTTCAAAGCAATTGAGGCTGATCCAAAAGCAGAATTAAAAATTGACTTGCCTGCGCAAACAATCACTTTATTGGCTACAGGTCAACAAGAATCTTTTGCGATCAACGGATACAAAAAGAACAATATGATCAATGGTTTTGATGACATTGATTATTTACAAAACATCAAAGAGGATATTGTAGCTTTTGCTGACAAACTTCCTTATTAAAAAAGTAACAGTGATCAGTTTTTAGTGGACAGTAATGCTTTTTTCGCAGTTTACTACTATTTAAAAAAACCGAACTCAATTTATGATGACACCCGACAGGTTTTAAAAATCTGTCGGGTTTATAAATAAAAATAAGTATGATTTTAGAAATGGCTGTTCTACAGGTAATAAAAGGAAAAGAACTTTATTTTGAAAAAGATTTTGCAATAGCCAGCCAATTTATTCAATCTATTCCGGGTTATGTAAATCATAGTTTGAGGAAATGCATTGAGGAAGAAAACAAATACTTGTTATTGGTCAATTGGGAAAAATTAGAAGATCATACGATAGGTTTCAGAGAATCTGAAGCATATTTAGAATGGAAAAAATTGCTGCATCATTATTATAATCCGTTTCCAATTGTGGAGCATTATGAAATGGTTCTGGAAAATAAAACATAATTAAATTTAAAAATGAATGACAACAGCATTGTATTGCCAAAATGGTATTCAGAAATCAAAATAGATTCTGAAAAAATTTCATTTACAATGCCGTCTGATTTACAAACCGGAAGTATTCTTAGAACATTAATTGCGACCAAAAAAGAAGGACGTTTTTTAGAATTAGGAACAGGAACAGGTTTATCACTTGCGTGGATGATTGAGGGAATGTCTGCGAAATCAAATTTAATTTCAATAGACAATTCGTCAGAATATCAAAACATTGCAAAAAAATATTTTCACCAACCAAATGTTTCATTTGTTTGTGAAGATGCCGAAAAATGGATTTTAAATTATAAAGGTCAAAAATTTGATTTGATTTTTGCTGATGCCTGGCCTGGCAAATATGCAGTTTTGGATGAAACGTTGAACTTATTAAATTCTGGTGGAATTTATTTAATTGATGATATGTTGCCTCAACCAAATTGGCCAGAAAATCATAGTGAAAATGTCGAAATTCTTATTCAGAATTTAGAAAAAAGAGAAGACATTCAATTAACAAAAATGTGTTGGTCGACAGGTTTGATTCTAATAACAAAAATATAAACATTAAAATTACCCGAGCTTATTATTAAAAGCTAACAATATAAAATGGAAAAAAGAAAAATTGAAATAATGGATACGACGCTTCGTGATGGTGAACAAACCTCGGGAGTATCTTTTTCGGCAGCAGAAAAACTTACCATTGCACAATTATTGTTGGAAGAATTACATGTTGATAGAATCGAAATTGCTTCGGCGCGCGTGAGTGAAGGAGAATTTCAGGGTGTAAAAGGCATTATGTCTTGGGCTGAGGAAAAAGGATATACTGACAGAATCGAAGTATTATCTTTTGTTGATGGCGGAATTTCTATCGAATGGATGAAAAAAGCGGGAGCCAAAGTCCAAAATCTTTTGACCAAAGGTTCTTTAAATCATTTGACACATCAATTAAAAAAAACGCCAGAACAACATTTTGCAGAAATTGCCGAATCTGTTGCTTTGGCAAATAAAAACGAAATTGTAACCAATGTTTATCTGGAAGATTGGAGCAACGGAATGCGTAATTCTCCTGAATATGTTTTTCAATATTTAGATTTTTTGGTAACACTACCTATCAAAAGAATATTATTACCAGACACTTTAGGAGTTTTAATTCCTTCGGAAACTTTTGAATTTATTTCTAAAATCAAAACGAAATATCCAAACATTCATTTTGATTTTCACGCCCACAACGATTATGATTTGAGTGTTGCCAATGTGATGGAAGCTGTAAAAGCAGGCATCAACGGATTGCACGTTACCGTAAACGGAATGGGAGAACGCACTGGAAATGCTCCACTAGAAAGTACTACTGCAGTGATTAATGATTTTATGCCTGAGGTGCAAATCAACATCAAAGAATCTTCTTTATACTCGGTAAGTAAATTGGTGGAGACTTTTACTGGTTATAGAATTCCAGCTAATAAGCCAATTGTTGGCGACAACGTTTTTACACAAACTGCCGGAATTCACGCTGATGGAGACAACAAAAACAATTTATATTTTAATGATTTGCTTCCAGAGCGTTTTGGTAGAAAGCGTAAATATGCTTTAGGAAAAACATCTGGCAAAGCCAATATAGAAAAAAATCTTCAAGAGTTAGGTTTAAAACTAAATCCTGAAGACTTGAAATTAGTTACCCAAAAAATCATAGAATTGGGCGACAAAAAACAAACGGTTACCAAAGAAGATCTACCATACATCATCTCAGATGTTTTGGATAGTCAGACTTATGAAGAAAAAATTGTGGTTGAATCTTATGTATTGGTTCATGCCAAAGGATTAAACCCTTCAACAACACTTAGCCTTAAGATTGATGGTGAAATTTTTGAAGAAAGCGCACAAGGTGACGGTCAGTTTGATGCATTTATGAATGCCCTTTCTAAAATTTATAAAGCCAGAAAAATGGCTTTGCCAAAATTGGTAGATTATGCTGTTCGAATACCTCCAGGAAGCAGCTCGGATGCATTATGCGAAACTGTAATTACCTGGACAAATAACGGAAAAGAATTCAAAACAAGAGGATTAGATTCAGACCAAACGGTTGCTGCAATAGTTGCAACTCAAAAAATGCTGAATGTGATTGCATAAAAAAGTTGCTAAGCTACTAAGTTACTAAGTTATCTTAGAGCCTTAGATTCTTTGGAACATAAATTAAAAATATTGAGTCGCCTATTAAACATCGAAACTTAGCGACTAGAACTTATAAACTTAAAAAAAAAGAACAATGAAATTTAATATTGCCCTTTTAGCCGGAGACGGAATTGGACCAGAAGTAATTAACGAAGCAGTAAAAGTTTCGGATGCCATTGCAAAAAAATTCAACCACGAGATTACTTGGACGCCAGCACTTACAGGAGCCTGTGCTATTGATGCGGTAGGTGAGCCTTATCCAGATTCGACTCATGAAGTTTGTATGGCTGCTGATGCTGTTTTGTTTGGTGCTATCGGACACCCAAAATATGATAATGATCCAAGTGCTCCAGTTCGTCCTGAGCAAGGTTTATTAAAAATGCGTAAAAAATTAGGCTTATTTGCCAATGTACGTCCAACTTTTACTTTCCCATCTTTGATTGACAATTCTCCATTGAAAAGAGAAAGAATTGAAGGAACCGATTTGGTTTTCTTAAGAGAATTAACCGGAGGAATTTATTTTGGTGAAAAAGGAAGAAAAGATAACGGAGATACTGCTTTTGACAACTGTGTTTATACAAGAGCTGAAGTGCAACGTTTGGCAAAAAAAGGTTTTGAATTAGCAATGACACGTTCAAAAAAATTGTGTTGTGTGGATAAAGCAAACGTATTGGAAACATCACGTTTATGGAGAGAAACAGTTCAAGCGATGGAAAAAGATTACCCAGAGGTTACTGTTTCTTATGAATTTGTTGATGCTGTTGCAATGCGTTTAGTACAATGGCCAAACTCTTATGACGTATTGATTACTGAAAACTTATTTGGAGATATTTTGACCGACGAAGCTTCTGTAATTTCTGGTTCTATGGGATTAATGCCTTCAGCATCTGTTGGAGAACATACCTCACTTTATGAGCCAATTCACGGTTCTTACCCACAAGCGACAGGATTAAATATTGCAAACCCATTGGCAACTATTTTGTCTGCTGCTATGATGTTTGAAGATGCTTTTGGATTAAAAGATGAAGCAGAAGCAATTAGAGCTGTTGTAAACAAATCATTAGCTGAAGGAATAGTAACTGAAGATTTAGCTGCTAAAGGAGCGAAAGCTTATAAAACTAGCGAAGTTGGTGACTGGTTGGTTGCTAATTTGTAAAAATATAATATCGTAGAGACGTTGCAGTGCAACGTCTTTACAGCATAACAAAAAAGGCTGTCACAATAGACAGCCTTTTCTAATTAAAGAAATTTGTCCCGTCCTGAAACAAAAAGAGGCCATTCTTTCGAATAGCCTCTTTAATATATGATTGAAAAAAATATTAATATCTTCCTCTGTCTCCACCACCACGGTTATCACCACCACGGTTGTTTCCATAACCTCCGCGAGAATCACCTCCACGGTTGTTGTTAAAACTTCTTCTTTCGCCTTCTGGTTTTGGTTCAGATTTGTTAACAACGATAGCACGTCCTTGAACAGTTGCCCCGTTCAATTCATCGATAGCTTTTTGAGCCTCACTGTCATTTGGCATTTCAACAAAACCAAATCCTTTACTTCTACCGGTAAATTTATCAGTGATAATTTTTACAGAGTCAACTGCTCCGTAAGCCTCAAAAGACTCTCTTAAATCTGCTTCCTCAATACTGAATGGAAGGCTTCCCACAAAAATGTTCATATGTACTTATTTATAATAATAAACAAATGTACTCTATTTATTTTCTAATCAACTATAAATTAGCTTATTTCTCAGATTATTTATGAAAAGCATACAGTTTGGCTATATTATTTGTATTTTAATTTAACAGTAAAAAACTCCATAATTAAAAGTATTGATTTCAGTATCAAACGTACTGGAATTAAAAAACTATCAGAAACATCAAATAATAATTCTTATCTCAATATTAGATTCAGATTTCAATTTATTACTAACCATAAGGGATTTACTTTGTTTTAAGAGGAATTTTATAAAAAACACCTTTGATAAAATTCACATACGGAGCAGCAGAACTACCAGATTCATTTGGGATATTACATTTAAATTCTCCAGAAATAGTATGGTTTACCGCATCAAATTCAGTGATCACAATTTGGCCATTACCGCTATTTTCACCTGTTGAAAAAACCGTTGTACTATTTGCTGTTGTTTCAACTAACTTTATAGTATTTACATCATCAACTCCTATTATATAAGTGTTGACATCTACACTTTCTGTTTTCAAAGTTAGAACATCATTTTTCGCATAAGCCTCAATTGTCAGAGAACCATCTGCTTCCTGGACTGCATCGATTAAAGTTGCACTCCAAAGCACATTATTTTTTAAACCCTGTACCGCTGGATTATTAAACTTAACCTGATCCTCACAAGAGTTTAAAAACAAACACAAAACTATAACCGAAAAAAATCTACGCATATCATTTAATTTGAAAGACAAAATTACATGATTTTAAGATTATTAGGTTGTTTTTTAATCCTCATAATAAGCTATAAACATAACTAACAACCAATTAACATATTAAAATAATAAACTTATTAGATTGTTTCGATAAAAAATGTATCTTTGCACCCTTAATTAATCGAGGTCGAGTACCTCAAAATTTAATCATACGATTATGTCAGTAAAAATTAGATTACAAAGACACGGTAAAAAACAAAAACCGTTTTACTGGGTTGTAGCAGCTGATGCTCGCTCAAAAAGAGATGGTAAATACCTTGAAAAAATTGGTACTTACAATCCAAACACAAACCCTGCAACTATCGAATTAAACTTGGATAGCGCAGTAAAATGGTTGCACAATGGTGCTCAACCTACAGATACAGCAAAAGCTATTCTTTCTTACAAAGGAGCTTTATTAAAACACCACCTTGATGGAGGAGTTCGTAAAGGTGCTTTGACTCAAGAGCAAGCTGATGCAAAATTAGCTGCTTGGTTAGAAGCTAAAGCTGGAAAAGTTGACGCTAAAAAACAAGGTTTATCTAAAGCGCAAGCTGATGCTAAAGCTAAAGCATTGAAAGCGGAACAAGAAGTAAACGCAAAACGTATTGCAGATGCTGCTCAAGCTGAAGCTGATGCTATTGCTGCTGCAACTCCTGCTGCTGAAGAAGAAGTTGCTGCCGAAGCTGAAGAAGCTCCTGCTGCTGAAGAAAATAACGAAACAACTGAAGCATAATTTATTAGGCGAAAATGCGTAAAGAAGATTGTTTCTATTTGGGTAAAATCGCCAAAAAATTTAGTTTCAAAGGGGAAGTTCTTGCTTATTTAGACACGGACGAACCTGAGTTATACGAAAACTTGGAATCAGTGTTTGTTGAATGCAACAAACACTTGGTTCCTTTTTTTATTGAAAATAGCTCACTCCACAAAAACGATTTCCTCCGAATTCGTTTTGAAGATATAAATACAGAAGAAGAAGCAGATGCTTTATTAGGCAACGATTTATATCTTCCTCTAAAAATGTTACCAAAACTTACCGGTAATAAATTCTACTTCCACGAAGTAATTGGTTTTGAAGTAGAAGATAAACGCCTTGGCTATGTTGGCGAAATCCAATCCATCAATGACACTACTGCTCAGCCTCTGTTTGAAGTCCTCAAAGGAGATGCTGAAATCCTGATCCCTATGATTGATCATTTCTTGATTAAAATTGACAGGGAAAATAAAAAAATATTCATGGATTTACCTGAAGGGCTGATTGAAATGTATCTTTAAAAAAGTATTCAGTATTCAGATTTTAGTGTTCAGTCATTAAAATTTAAAATGCTTCGCCAATTCGCTATCGCTCGAGCCAGCATTCGTTAATCTATTATTTGAAATCTCTATGTCCAAATTTCAATTCAAACAATTTTCAATCGAACAAGATCGTTGTGCAATGAAAGTTGGTACTGATGGCGTTTTATTAGGGGCTTGGACCCCAATTGAAAACAAACCTTTTAGTATTTTAGACATTGGAACTGGAACTGGAATCATTGCATTAATGCTTGCACAAAGAGGTGCTGCTGAGCAAATAGACGCTTTAGAAATTGACGAAGCTGCCTACGAGCAAGCTACAGATAATTTCGAAAATTCACCTTGGAACGACAGATTGTTTTGTTTTCATGCTGGTTTAGACGAATTTGTAGAAGAACCAGAAGATGAATATGATTTAATCGTTTCTAATCCTCCTTTTTATAGCGAAGATTATAAATCAAATGATGATCAACGGGACTTGGCACGTTTTCAAGATGCTATGCCTTTTGAAGATTTGATTGAAGCCGCCGATTTATTACTTTCTGAAAATGGAATTTTCTCTGTAATTATTCCTTATAAAGAAGAAGAAAAGTTTCTAACACTTGCCAAAGAATACGAATTATATCCTATAAAAATTACGCGTGTAAAAGGGACTCCAACAAGCGAAATCAAACGTAGTTTATTGGCTTTTAGCCGAAATGAAATCTCCAATTATTCTATCGATGAATTGATCATCGAAACTTCAAGACATATATATACTACAGAGTATATCGAGTTGACAAAAGATTTTTATATAAAGATGTAATTATCTAATATTATTTATCAAAAACCTTTTAAAAACACAGTTATCAATTTCTTTGAGAAATCTATTTCCTTTCAATAGAAATTTCTTCATAATTCTTCGATTTAATCTTAAAATTTTCATAAAAAATTGCTAAGTTTGAATAAGACCACACCAATAGAATTCAACATCAGGCTCTTATAATAAACTCAGAACAATTTATAATTACGAATGTTATAAAATTTAAAAGCTTTAAACGAATTATAACTATGAAAAACCAGATAGCCCAAATCATTTTTTTTTTATTTACATTAAATTTATTTGCCCAAGCACCACTAATCACTAACAAAAAAATCTCACTTGGGAGTTATGGTAGAGCTGGGATTGCTTATTCCTTAGGAGCTGAAAACAGTGAATTTCCACGATCATTGAATCTAAATGGAATGGGATCTATAGGAGGCCGCTTTGAAGAAAATGATTATTTCGAATTAGCAACCTCAATGAAATTTGACCCAGCAATTGCAGGACATGAAAAGACAAATATCAATATTCAGGCTCGTTTTGCTTTTTACACTACTCAAGGGCAATTAATTGGAAATGTTTCCAACAAATCAATTGGAGGAATTACTACCGCTATCCCAGAATTATACGCAGAAGCCAAAAACATAATGGGCAGTGATTGGACTGTATGGCTTGGTGCCAGATTATTTCGTAATGATGATATACATATTATTGATCATTATTATTTTGATGACCATTCTGGACAAGGAGTTGGAATAAAACATAAGAACACTCAATTCTCAGTTATTTTTGCCGGTTCTATTGATACGACTTCTACATTGCCGCCAAATTTCTATCTTAATATTGTAAACGGAACTCCGGCGTTAGGTTTGCGTAATAGATATATTTCTATTTTAGAACATACTATAATGACCAATAAAGGATACGTTAAACTACTTGGTGAATACCAACGCCTCCCGTCAGGTACAGCTCAGGGTATAGATACTTTTTACAATTATCCGGCCGATAATGGATATGTGGTTGGAGCTAAGTATTACAAAGATATTTCAACCAAATTACCAGGTTCTTTTAATGCGATAAGTGCACGATATGGTTCTGGAATAGCCAATGGTGGGGATGGAGGAAGCAGTAAAACCTATATCACTTATGGAGGTCCTAATCTGGAAACAAACAGCTTCAGGAAAGCATATTCATTAGCCATTACCGAAACTTTCTTACTGAACATCAATAAAAATTACTCGTTAAATGCTTATGCAATATATACCAAAAGTAGAGGAGCGAGCGACAGCTTGAATAAAACTCCAGATTATCTCGGTAAACAATTATTATTTAACCGCAAACAAGATATTGCGCTTGGAGCCAGAGGAACTTGGTATATAAAAGATTGGCTTCATTTGCTTCATGAATTTGATTTAGCCTGGAGAAAAGATGGCACACAAGACTTTGCTCAGATGACCAAATTTACTCTCGCACCAACATTTGTGCCAACAGCCGTTCGAGATGTTTGGGCGAGGCCACATTTTAGATTAGTTTACAGTATAGCACATTATAATCAATTTGCAGCAGACAATCTTTATTCTCCTTACCTCGCGCAAAGTGGAACCAAAAGGTGGGGGCAGTATGTGGGCGCAAAAGTAGAATGGTGGATTTGGTAAATAACACAAATAAAAATCCTCTCATGAATATAGCAGAAAATTATATTTAATTCATTTTTACAACATTACATATTAGTTTTGTTATATTTCTTTATGTAGTTTTGTATCAATAAAAACTACATTATGAGACCCGATTTATTTCAAGCCCCAGATTATTACAATCTTGATGATTTATTAAGTGAAGAACATAAACTTGTCCGTGATTCGGCTCGTGCCTGGGTCAAACGTGAAGTTTCACCTATAATTGAAGAATATGCTCAAAAAGCAGAATTCCCAAAACAAATCATAAAAGGTCTGGCAGAAATAGGTGGTTTTGGTCCCTATATTCCAGTAGAATATGGAGGAGCTGGACTCGATCAAATTTCATACGGTTTAATCATGCAGGAAATTGAACGTGGTGATTCAGGTGTTCGCTCTACATCTTCAGTTCAGTCTTCATTAGTAATGTACCCAATTTGGAAATACGGAAACGAAGAACAGAGAATGAAATATTTGCCAAAACTAGCCACCGGCGAATTAATTGGTTGTTTTGGTCTGACAGAACCCAATCACGGTTCTGATCCTGGAAGTATGATTACCAATTTTAAAGATATGGGCGATCATTATCTTTTAAATGGTGCCAAAATGTGGATATCTAATGCTCCATTCGCCGATATCGCTGTTGTTTGGGCAAAAAATGAAGAAGGAAGAATCTATGGATTAATTGTAGAACGCGGAATGGAAGGTTTTACTACTCCGGAAACTCATAATAAATGGTCATTGCGTGCTTCGGCTACAGGAGAATTGATTTTTGATAATGTAAAAATTCCTAAAGAAAATCTTTTGACTGGCAAATCAGGTTTGGGCGCACCACTTGGCTGCTTGGATTCTGCCCGTTATGGAATAGCTTGGGGTGCTATCGGTGCTGCAATGGATTGTTATGACACAGCTTTGAGGTATGCAAAAGAAAGAATCCAATTTGACAAACCTATTGCGGGAACTCAACTGCAACAAAAAAAATTAGCCGAAATGATTACAGAAATTACCAAAGCCCAATTATTGACTTGGAGACTAGGTGTTTTAAGAAATGAAGGAAGAGCAACAACCGCTCAAATCTCTATGGCTAAAAGAAATAATGTAGATATGGCTCTGCATATTGCACGAGAAGCCAGACAAATGCTGGGAGGTATGGGAATTACAGGAGAATATTCCATCATGAGACATATGATGAATTTAGAATCGGTTATTACTTACGAAGGAACTCACGACATTCATTTATTAATTACAGGAATGGACATTACAGGAATTTCAGCTTTCAAATAAGCTTTATGTATTATATAATTAAAAAGCCATTAGTCGCAAGAAGAAAAGATTGATTTTCTCTTGCGACTAATGGCTAATATTTTTTTATTTAATAAAATTAATTTTCCGGAGCTAGTTCCAACTCTAAGCCGTCAAGTGCCTCGGTAATTGGAATTTGGCAGCCCAATCGACTATTTGATTTTACATAAAAAGCTTCTGAAAGCATTGCTTCTTCATCATCACCCATTGCTGGCAACTCCACATCGTTAAGAACATAACATTGACAAGAAGCACACATTGCCATTCCGCCACAAGTTCCTTCTACTGGAAGCTCATAAGCTTTGCAAAGTTCCATTATGTTCATTGCCATATCTGTTGGAGCCTGTAAATCATGAACTACTCCTTCTCTATCTTTAATTTTAATTAAAACATCCATTAATTCTATTGTGCTAATTTTATTTAAAATAGCCGTTCAAATATCGTTAGCTCTTTAGTTCAAGATCAACGGCCATTTCTTTGTGATTATCTTTATTTAATATTTTTAAACCAATAATATCCGCCTGATTGATAATAAAAACAATAACAGCATTTGGTGCATATGATCCTTCTATAGTTTTAAAAACTAACTTTCCTTCATATGTTAAATTGACCAAGCCTTTTTTATCGGTTTTATTTTTAGTTTGTACCTGCCCTGTAAATTCGGCAGTAATATACGCACTATTATCTAACATTTTTGCTTTACCTCCGCTAAGTTCGGTTAAAAATTCAGCGTTAGATATTTTTAATTGTCCAGCTCTATTGGAGAAAACATCAACAATTTTGCTGAAATTAATTTCACTCCACTCCTCATCAACATTTACATACGTTTTTTTAACAAAGGCCTCTTGAATTGGTTCTTGACCATAGGTTTTACATAGACACAAAAGTACAACAATCAATAAATAAAAGTTTTTCATAATTCAAAGTTTGTTAGTTATGTTACAAATGTAAATTTTTATTTGATTTTTCAAATAAAAATAACTTGAATTATTCACAGCTTTTTTTATATATTACATAAAAAAAGGTAACTTTTTTGGTAATTCATTAATGATAATGATTAAAAAATCGCTTTTTGTTGACAGTGTAATTTGAACCTAGAGGAAAAATTTACAATTTTTTTAATTATAAAACATTTATAACTGTCTCAATTTCAGGAGCGTATTTTTTGATTGTAGTTTCTACTCCAGCTCTTAATGTCATTTGATTTACACTGCAACTAGTACAAGCACCTTCTAGACGTACTTTTACGTGTTTACCTTCATCATCAATTGAAATAAGTGTAATATCTCCACCATCTGAATTCAAAAAAGGTCTGATTTCATCCAGCGCTTTCAAAACATTATTTGTTAATTGTTCTGTTTTCATAAGTTGATATATAATTTATTTTTTAACAGCCGAACATCCAGCCATTGTTGTAATCTTGATCGCTTCTGTAGGTTCTAAATTTTCATTTCTATTTACAACCTCACTTACAACATTACGTGTAATTTGATCAAAAACATTTTCAATAATTGAATCTGTTTGCAATGCAGCAGGACGTCCATAATCTCCAGCTTCACGAATTGACTGTACAATTGGCACTTCTCCTAAGAAAGCCACGTTCAAATCTTCTGCCAAATCTTTAGCTCCTTCTTTTCCAAAAATATAGTATTTGTTATTTGGCAATTCTTCAGGTGTAAAATACGCCATGTTTTCTATAATTCCCAAAACTGGAACATTTATAGCTTCAGACATAAACATAGAAACTCCTTTTTTGGCATCGGCCAATGCAACTGCCTGAGGAGTACTTACTACAACAGCACCTGTTACAGGTAAAGATTGCATGATCGAAAGATGAATATCGCCAGTTCCTGGAGGTAAATCAATTAACATAAAATCAAGTTCTCCCCAATTCGCATCAAAAATCATTTGGTTCAAAGCTTTAGAAGCCATTGGTCCTCTCCAAATTACTGCCTGACTTGGTGATGTAAAAAATCCGATAGAAAGCATTTTGACACCATAACTTTCTATAGGTTTCATTTTTGATTTTCCATCAACTTCAACAGAAATTGGTTTTTCACTTTCTACATCAAACATTATTGGCATAGAAGGCCCATAAATATCTGCATCTAAAACTCCAACTGCAAAACCCATTTTTGACAATGTCACCGCCAAATTTGCCGTTACAGTTGATTTTCCAACACCACCTTTTCCAGAAGCTATTGCAATAATATTTTTTATTCCAGGAATTGCTTTCCCTTTGATCTGATTCGGATTTTCAGCTGCTACAGCTTCAACTTTGATGTTTACTTTTACTTTTGCATCAGCAGAAACCAATTCGTGGATCGTTTTTTTGATATCATCTTCGGCTCTTTTCTTAATGTGCATTGCAGGAGTGTGCAATAATAAATCAACCACAACCTCATCTCCAAAAGTAACTACGTTTGTAACGGCACCACTTTCTACCATGTTTTTACCTTCGCCGGCAACAGTAATTGTTTCTAATGCCTTAAGAATGCTATTTTTATCTAATTTCATTTTTTAATCTTCTATCTTTTTGCGAATGTATAAAAAACGCGTTTTTATTTAAACTAATTTTAGATTGCAAAGATAACGGATTAAGTTCTTATTCTAAAGGATTTGGATTGGATTTATCTATGGTTGCTTAGCTATTAAGCAATATGAACTATTAGAAAAAAGTAATTCATGAACTTGAAGCTCTTAAAAAATAAAATCAGGAAATCATTTCTGGATTCCAGAAAACAGACTCAAAATCTACAATTTGGTTATCTACAACGATAATTCCTTCGCTTTCTAATAATTGCTGCATGAGATTGGTTCCATCAAAATGGTGTTTACCAGTAAGTAAGCCTTTTTGGTTTACCACCCGGTGCGCGGGAACATCTTCGAGATTATGGGCGGCATTCATAGCCCAACCCACCATTCTTGCAGATCGTGCTGCACCTAAAACTTTCGCAATTGCGCCATAAGAAGTGACTTTTCCATATGGGATTTGCCTAACGACAACATAAACTCTTTCAAAAAAATTATCGTTAGTGACTTCCATATTTTTTTTATCCTAAAAATTCTTTTATCAACTTGAAGAGCGTAACAAGGGAAACGAGCCCTGTGATAGTTCCGATAATATAATTTCCATTATTCATCAAGAAAGAAGATTTGGCTTCTCTTTTTTTGAAATAAACAATATAAAGATAAAAAACCAAAAATGAACCAGTCACAACACCAGTCACAAAAATATAAATGAATGTTTCCAGAAATGAAAAATACCCATAGGCAGAAAGCGAAATAGATACAAAAACATAATAAGGTATAGGAAACAAATTCAGAGTAGAAAGCAACATTCCTAAGAAGAATCGGTTGGCTTTACTGCGAATTTTTATTTCTCCTTTAGGGAGTTTAGGTTTTTTGGCTTTCCAAAAAAAATAAATTGTTAATCCTATAAAAATAAATAATCCGACTTCCCTTAGTCTATTAACAATTTCCGGGTGACTATTGATAAAATTAGCAAAAAAAATAGCCAGTAGCGTTTGGAAAAAAACAATAATGGTGGCGCCAACGGCAAAAAATAGTGCTTCGCTTCTTCCGTCTTTAAGACTTACTTTTGCAGCTGTCATATTGATCAAACCCGGAGGCGTAATACCAATAGCTGCAACAATAAATCCGAGAAAAAAAGGTAACACTAATGCCATGCTCTGTTTTTAATCACTTCAAACGAAAAAAATCCAATACTATTTTATTTTAAAACGAATATACGTTATTGCTTTATTTATTTCTAAATATTGTTTTTCATAAAATGTCTGAAAAGCAGTCACTTCCTCTGGACTTCCTTCATTTACATACACATTATGATTAGCGTATAAAACTTCGTGACCTTCTCCGTGCAGCAATCCAAGTGTGTAACCATGCATGAATTCGCTATCGGTTTTTAAATTAACGACACCATCTTTTTTTAGAATTTTTTTATACAATTTCAAAAACTCAGAATTGGTCATTCTGTGTTTGGTTCTTTTGTATTTTATTTGAGGATCTGGAAAAGTAATCCAAATTTCATCTACTTCATTTTCGGCAAAAATATGATTGATTAATTCTATTTGAGTACGAACAAAAGCTACGTTGTGAAGACCAGTTTCAACAGCCGTTTTTGCACCACGCCAGAAGCGGGCTCCTTTGATATCAATACCTATAAAATTTTTATTGGGATATCTTTCGGCCAAACCAACAGAATATTCTCCTTTACCACAACCTAATTCTAGTACTAATGGATTTTCATTTTTGAAGAAATCTGAATTCCATTTCCCTTTTAATGGGAACAAATCACCTACTACCTCTTCTCTTGTTGGTTGAAAAACGTTATTGAATGTTTCGTTTTCTTTGAACCTTTTTAATTTATTTTTACTTCCCACGATATGATTTCTATTTCGGCAAAATTAAGGAATTATATAAGAATGAAAACTCTAGTTCCGAAAAAAACAAAATTTTATGATTTAGAAAACCTTTTTTTAAGCATTGCATCTTCAATTGGAGCAATGATCTTTATGACATCATTGGTATTGTCATTTGGAATAGTCATCGACAAAACATAGTGTTTTATTTTCCATTCATTCCCAATTTTTACAAGAACACCAGAACCACGACAGATTTTCATTTGAGTATCGAGCAGTTCATCAAACCAAGCTAATTTTCCAGAATTATCAAAATAAATATGGCGCTCAATCGCTTTGAAATTCCAGGCCTTTCCTTTGTCAAAATGAGGTTTAGCATATGCTTTAAAATCTTTTAAATTCCAATTTTCGGTAGGGTCTGTTCCGATAAAAATAGCATCATCGGTCATCATTCCAAAATAGTTATTAAAATTACCTTCGGCTGCTGCTTTGTGCCAAGCGTCTAAGGTTCTGTTTATTTGTTCTTTTTCATCCGAAATTTTATAACGTAATGAATCAAAACTTACTAAAGTCAACATAACCAAACTTAAAAATAATATTCTCATATCTTTTCCTTTTTATTTTCTTTTTCCAACCTTCCCATTTTAATTTTCATCTCACCATTTTTATCGTCCACAACTAATAAATGTACCACAATTCCTTTGTATCGTTTGGCTTCCCTTGCTTTTAGGTCTTTTATTTTGTAATCATCTTCGGGATTTCTAAGCGGAATGGTCAAACCTAATTTAGTTCCTTTCTTGAACGAATAAACACCCCCAACATCAAAGTTCAGCACATTCGAACTGACTTTAAAATAATCTACAGTGACCAAACTGCCATTAATGACCGCTCGACCTGATAAATCATTAAAAACAATATGGCTTACATCGCGGTTGGGAAAAGCAACCTTGCCTATTTTCAATATTGGCTTAAAGTTAGTCAGCGAACCATTTTTGATGTTGTACTGTAGATTTCCTCTGGCAGAATCATCAACCAAATCTCCATTTTGAGTCATTTTAATTGATAAATCAGCCTTGGCCGAAAGCTTTCCTTTTATATTTTGAGGCTGAAATGATTTAACACCAAAATTCTTGAAAGAAGTTAAAAACTGAGGAATGTCAACTGTTGTGATATTTACGTTAGTCTTAACATTAAAAATATCCTGTTGCGGAATCATTTGAGAATCAAAAGTAATTTTTCCTCCGCAGGTTTCAATTGCTCCTTGTTTGATGAAAAATTGTCTATTCTTGGCAGCAACAATGATTTTTGCATTTTTTGCTGTCAAATTAGAATACACCATTTGTTTCAGATTCAGATTTATGATTATTTGACATTTTTTGACAAGAGCAATTCTTTTTTTAGCATCCGCTTTACTAACTGCTTTTTTTTCTTCCTTTTGAGACTGTTTTTTGCTGTTGTAAGCCAAAGCACCCATGAATTTTTTCACATCCATAAAAGGGCTGTTGATATTCAGGACTGCCACCATTTTTTCGGGATCGACATAGTAGAGATTGAGAAAATTGTCTATTCTTCCATCTAAAAAAACTATGTTTTTATCTCTTTGATACTTGATATTTCGGATAAACAACGCTTCTTGTGTAAAATCAAGAAGAACATTAGTCTGAAAAGGAAGGTTCATAGATTTGATAAACATATTTGCGTTTTCTATGTCCACTTTTCCGGTAAAACGAGGTTTTGAAATTCTCAAAGCCACAATATCGACATTGAATTTTAAATTTACATTGGCCGTCCCGCTGTTAAATTTTATAAAATCATCACCGAAAATATTTCCCAATTTTTCGACCTCAAATTTGGAACGAAAATCGCCCGTTGCCATAGGTTTTTCCAAATTGTTGATAGCTGCATTCGGAATAACGACTGGAATTCCCATGTAGGTTCCGGTAAATTTTTTGATAATAATAGCCGAGTTAGCGTCATTGTTACCTAAGCCATTTTTAAAATTATTGATATATCTCGCCTCAAAACTACAATCTTTGGTTTCTCCTTCAGACGAAACCAAAACGTTATCCTTAATTTGAGCATCTACAATAATTTCAGGATCACCACCAGCATTCATATCGCCCCTGATGCTGCATTTTGCGTCCAAAGGTTTTGTGAAATTAAAATGATTCAGAATCTTGAATATATGAGGATCCAACAAATGCGCTGCATTGAGCCAAAGAATGTGAGTTTTTAAATTAATATCCATCATGGGATGTTCTTTATCCAAAACAAAACTTGCTTTGATGTCAAAATCGTCATCGCCGATACCAAGTCTATCGGTAAGTATATCAATTTTGTTCTTGGATTTAGAAAATTGTACTTCTAATTTTCCTTTTACCCTTTTGTCTTTTATAAAACTTCCTTTGATGGTATTAAAAGCCATACTTTTGGCCAAAACATTAAGATGTAAATCGGTTTTCCAACCGTCATCTGTATAATCAATTTTACTTTTTAGAGAAGCGACTTCAAAATGGAATAGTTTATTTCTTTGCAAATTCTGAGAAATGAACGTCACATTTTTAAAATCTATTTCATTGATTTCGGTATCAGTTTTGGATTTGGGTTTGTTTGATTTTGGCTTTGGTTTAAAAATATTCGAATTGGAAACTCCGTTTTTATCTTTGAATAAATCAATTTTGGTATCGATTAAAACAACTTTGTCTATTTCTACTTTTTTATGCAATAATCCAAAAACATTCAATCGCACTTCGATTTCCCCAGCTTTAAGAACACTCCTTTTATGTACAGTGTATAAACTGTCTTGTAACTCTACTTTTTTTAAGACTACTGTGAAGTTGGGGAAACCAATTAAAAATTTATAACCAACATCTCCAATACTGGCGTGACCCGTAATATTCTCGTTGATTTTTTGGTTGATTTGGGTCATTATGCTGTCTTTATTTTGTTCAAAATAAATCCGCAAACCAATAAAAAGTAGTAGAAGGAATGCTAATAAAGAAATCAAGAAAATTTTAATTTTTTTGAATATTCCTGTCTTAAAAAAATTTTTGAGGGTTTGCAAAATTTCATTCATAGCTAGTAATTTAGTTTTAGGAACAAAAAATAATAGTATTATAAAGACTGAAATAATAGAAACAGTAGGTATCAGAAGCGCGCCTTTCATTCCAAAGTTAGCATAATATATTACAAAAAGCACCGTTGTATATTAAAAACTTAACGTTTTGCCTACATTTATTATCAAGTTATTAAATGGTTTTTAAATTAAATTTAAAATTGTTATTATGTGGAAATTTTGAAACTGTTTTTTAATTTATAAACTAAATATTTGTAGTAGTTTTGGATCATAATCTAACGTTATGTTATTAATTTAAATTTTAAAAACTATGAAATCATTAAGAATCTTATTATTAGGTGCTTTTATATTATTTGGAGCGAATGCAGTTTCTGCACAGTCATGGGGAATTAGAGCGGGAGCCAATATTTCAGATGTCAACGGTAACGGATTTGACGCAGATTCTAAAACGGGACTTTATGTTGGCGTTTACAGAGAAATACCATTGGTAAAAAGTTTATTATTTATTCAGCCTGAGGTACAATATTCTCAAGAAGGTTTTTCTACTGACACTCAAGATGTAAAATTAGACTACCTTACAGTACCTGTTTTAGCAAAAATTTATGCTGTTAAATTATTAAGTTTTGAAACTGGTCCTCAGTTTGGATTTAAAGTTAGTGATAACCTGAATGACAACATTGTTAATGCAAAAGATTTTGTTCCTTCATGGGCTTTTGGAGCATCACTTAATCTTCCACTTGGTTTATCTATAAATGCAAGATATATTACTGCATTGAACGATAATTTCGAACTAGAAAATGGTTTCGATAATCTATCAGGAAAAAATCAAGTTATTCAAGTAGGAGCTGCTTTTCAGTTTTAAGAGTATCTATAACAACAAAAAATGCCTTAAAGTTCGTTCTTTTAAGGCATTTTTTATTGGCTGATTTTTAGATAGCTAAAAAATCATCCAATTTATGAATCTGCTAAAATCTTTGTTGTATTAAAAATATTTTTGGACAAATTAATCAGCCACATCAATTGTTCGATAACCAATTGTGCTTCCTGCATTTTAACTTGAAAAGCTTTATCATCTATTGAAACTCCTTCCTTCAATTCGGCGACACGAATATTTCTAAGCTCTCTAAATCGAACTGCCAAATCATTTTGGCTTGTATGTTCTGTTGTGGATATCTCTTCTTCATTTAAAACTTTAATGGCATTTTCTAAGTTTTGAATGGCCGCATCAATAACAACATTAAATGACTTGGATGCCGAAGTCGTTTTGTGCGACTGAATATAAGTTCCCAAAGAAGCAATCGACGAAAGCAATGTATGATTGAGTTCTGTCAATCTATAAATTTGCTGTATGTTTTTTTGTTTTGATTTTGGTTCTTGTACCATTCTTTGAAAAGAAGACATCAAATTCCCAACTTCGATAAAAGCATTCTTTCTCGCCAATCGATAAGCCATTGTTACTTCTCCTTTTTGGTTATAAAACATAGAAATTTCCTTTAAGTATCTGCGGTTGGCTTTAATAGCATTTCTGATGTAAATAGGTGTTTTGAAAAACTCCCAAGAAGGCCATAAAAAGTGAGTCGCACTAAATGCCAAAATCCCTCCAACAATAGTATCTATAATTCTGTATTGAAAAACATTTTCCAAATTTGGGGTCAATATTCCGTATAAAAAAACAACGTACATTGTCACAAAAGTTGCCGCTACTTTATAATTAATTGGAGAAAATGAAAATCCCATAAGCCTGCAAATAATCGTTAGCAAACCTAAAATATAAATATTATGCTCAAAATAAAGAATCCCGAAAGCTATTGTCCCTCCCAAAACGGTTCCGAAAATTCTTTGAGATAATCTTGATTTTGTAAGTCCATATCCAGGGCGCATAATTACAACTATGGTAAGCATTATCCAATATCCGTTATGGAAAGGAAGTAAATGACCAATGATTAACCCCAATAAAATAGTAGTTGTTAACCTTACTGCATGTCTGAAAAAAATAGAAGAGAAACTCAAATTCTCAATTAAAGTGCGTAAAGGATATTTTTGAGGAGTAAGAAACTTGTCCAGATCCTTGTCTTTTCCTCGCATCTGTGCGGGAGTAACATTAAATGAAAATGCTTTTTGAATAATTTTAATTTTCTCGATTTGTTTTTCAGCATAATCGAACATCGTCTTTAGCATAAAAACCCCTTCGGAAGCTTCAATATGTCCCAAAGTATTACTATACTCGTTGATGACTTGCTCAAATAAATTTAAATCTATAGCAAGTATATCTTTGGTTTTTTTCCTTTTTTGGTTTTTAACCCTTTTTGCTAGCTCTCTCAAACTCGAGGATAAATCGTAAGCTTGATTTTGGTAAGTAAGCAAAACTTGAGGATGATCTTTAAACTTTTTATGCAATTTATCATGATCAAATGAAGTAGAAAGTGAGAGCTCCTGAATTTCTAATAACGAAAGAAAAGCTATCAGAAGCCTTCGGTTTTCCCTTGTTGATCCCGAATAATTTCCAATCAAAACCTCTCTGATATTTTGATGAATCTCATTCACTTGTACCTGTAAAAGCAATTGTTTTTCTATAATAGCTTGCCGGTCCGCATCTAGATTCCAAAGATTGGCTCTTAATTTTAAATATTTAGCGGTAAGCCTGATGCATTCTGCGATTTGTAATTCTACATAACGGTAAGGATTGATATAGGTAAAAGCGAGTGAAATGGCGAGATAAAACAAACCTCCAACAAACAAAAGCGCAGATTGTTCGAGCATTTCCCAACCGGCTTTTAAATGTGCAAAAGCTAATGAAATCGCAAGCAATGTTGCAAACGATGTCATAATTCCTCTTTTCCCATACACGGTTAACATAGATAAGAAAAAAATCAATAGCGTCAGAAAAGGATAAAAAATCCAGGGATATGGATAAATTATATTAAACAACAGATTTGTAGTTGCAATAATAAAGATAGTGGCCAACACGCCTTTAAACTTATCATTCAACCTGCTGGGAACATCACTATAATAAGTACAAAGAGCGCCCAAGGCAATGGTATAGCCTATCTCAAATTTACCCAAAAAGGCAAACAATAATACAGGGATAACGGTTGATAGTGTAGCTTTTATAGCATTTGTAAAACTAGGAGTATCTGAAAATTTTCGAATTCGATCAATCATACAAAAAATGTCTGGTAATAATAATATCACTACAGGTTTAAACCCGATTGAGTTTTGGCTTTTTTTAGAGGAGACCAAATTTAAAAATTCACCATCTCAAAAAAGATGATAAAAAGCATGTAATTTCTAATTTCTTCAGAAAACAAATAAAAAGTTACACCTATCGATTTTGGTAGTTGTTACTAAAAATATAATAATGATAAAATTG
>NZ_DATIDY010000173.1:0-55796 GCF_035456085.1 Flavobacterium sp. | reverse complement strand
TTCTCGGCTTCGAGATTGAATTTATTTAAATCCAAATGGTAATAATCAATTCCTTTTGCAATTGGTTTAGATTGCATATCATCAAATCGGAAAGCGATATTTTGTAAATTGACATCATTCAATTTTACCTTCCAACCCAATTGTTTAATGGCGGTTGAATCTAAATTCGGCGTTGTGATCTGTTTGTCTTTTGCACCTAAACGAAGATTTCCTTTTAGATTTTTCACTTCGAAAGAATCAAAATCTAAAAGTTGTTTATTCAAATCGATTTCATTCACAGCCAATTCTAAATTCCCTAAGCGAATTCCGGAATCTAATTTCGAATCTTTATTATCGTACAAAACATCAATTTTTGACAAACTGATTTTGTCTAATTTTAATTTGAAATCCTTTCTTTTCGAAATCGTATCAACCGTTTTTACTGAAACCTCAGCGATTTTTTCGACCAGATCCTGATTCAAAACTAATTTCAATCCGTTTAAATTAATATTTGGAATATTGAAATCCATTTTGTCCAAATCAAACTTTTTGAATTTAGTGTCAAAATGAGTGAGTTTTAACCGAATATCATTTTTAGAAAAATCATCTTTAAAATTGAATTTGACATTATCAAGATTGACTTTTACAACCGAAATTTTGAAGGGTTTGCTATTGGGATCTTTAGGTTCATTTGATTCGAATGCTTTAATAATATAATCAAAATTAAAAACGCCCGATTTGTTTCTCGAAATATTGGCCGAAACATTTTCAAGAGAAATAGAATTAATTTCGAGTTCACTGCTCATCAATTTCAACAAATCAACATCAACTTCTAAACGCTTTCCGGCGAGCAAAACGTCTTTTTTTTGATCTTCAAAATAGAATCCTTCCAAGACAACATCTTTGGGAAATTTTATAGAAATATAGTCTAAAGCGACTTTGGTTTTTATTTTTCCTTGTAGATAAGTAACAGCCTTGTCTTTGACAAAATTCTGAATTGGTGGAGTCTGAATGAGAATTATAAGAAGTAGTAAAAGAGCAATTATAGAAGCCACGCACCAAAGCAACACACGTAGTGTTTTTTTTAGAAAATGAATTTGCTTTGTATTCATGGCTCAATAAAACACGTTTAAAATTAAAGTTGGTCATACATTTCCAAACTACCCAATAAAAAATGAACTACATTTGTTTGCAAGACTTTAACTCAACTTTTAGTATCTAAAAAATCTAATCTATGCTAAGCCAATTAATCCCTTTTGAATTTTCTATTGTTTACTTTGTAAAATAGTTGTTTAATACATACAATTTACAAAATTGTAAAAAATATACTCCAACAGTTTATAGAATTATCCCAAAATGTTCTAAAATTCAACTATTATGTAGTTATTTTCTTTCTAGAAATATATATTTAAATACTTTAAAACTCTATGTGAATGAATTTATCCTGTAAAGAATTCATCTTCTGTTTTAAGTTGAATAAAAATTTCTGGTGCTGTTCAGAATTGGGATTAAAGGGGCGATGTTTCAAACTTTTTTGAATACTTTCTACTGCTTCCATTGTATCAAAAGCCATCTCAGAAATTGACGATTCCTTGAAACGTTTCCAAATATAGTCAATTGCCACCTGACTCGGATGCAGCATATCTTCGGCATAAAAACGGTAATCACGCAGTTCGTCCATCATGATTTCGTAGCTGGGAAAATAGATTTTAGATTGCAGATTGGAGTTTTCAGATAGCAAATTGTGAATCACTGTGATTAAATGTGCTTTACTTCTTTGATTTTCGACAAAACCGTCTTTGAGGTGGCGTACTGGTGAAATGGTGAAAATCAAATTGCAATTTGGATTTAATTTTTTGATTAAATCGATAGTATTTTGAATGGCTTTTTTGATAGTTTCAACCAATAATAATTCTTTTGTGAATTGCTTTTGAGGTACTTTATGGCAATTGGCTACGATGTTATCGCTTTCTATATTTCGATACACCCACGAAGTTCCGTATGTAATGATGATGTGTGTCGCAGCTATTAATTGTTGTCTTGTTGTTTCAAGAATCTGGTTTAAACTTTCAAGAAATTGTTCTTTGTTTGTATTACTCAAATCCGAATGCACTTCGAAACTATGCCAACGTTCGTTATGAAAAAAAATATCTTCTTCGGTAAATGCTTTTTCACTAACCACTCTCTCGATAATTTTCTCAATAGAAACTGGATTGAAAATAATTCCAAAAGGATTAGTCTCACTTTGAAATTTAAAATATTTAAATTTATTACCCATATTCTCGGCAAAACAAGATCCCAATGAGACTATTTTGGAGTTGTAGTCAATTGGATTGGAATTTTTCGGAATATCGATTTTGGTTCGGAAGTTCATTTTTTTTTCTAATCTGTCAATTCTCGGGCAAAGTCATTTGGCAAAGCTCTCTTTTCTCGCAAAGACGCAGAGGCGCAAAGTATAAAGCGGTTTTCTTTGCGTCTCTGCGCCTTTGCGAGACACAAATTTAACAAAATATTACTTTACCTATAGCGAGTAAAAAGACTAAAGATTATTTACGATTCTTGTAATTCCGTTTTTTATCAATGATTCATTGAAATTAATCAGCAATCCTAATTTCATCTCCGTCACTTTTAGATAAGTCAAAAGTTGTTTAGGATGTACTTTTGCAAGCTCTTCAACTGATTTTATTTCTACAATCACTTTGTCTTCAATTATCAAATCAGTTCTAAAGCCGATATCCAAAAATACTTCATCCCAAATAACTGGTAATGGCTTTTGTCTTTCAACATTTAAACCTCGTTTAGTTAATTCATAATAAAGGATTGCCTCATAAACCGACTCCAATAGTCCAGGCCCTAGTTTAGTATGAATTTTATAAGAAACATCAACAATAATCCTAGAAATTTCGTTTTCAGTCATATTTGCATTTCTTGCCAATATACTAAAAATCTTGCAAAAAAATATTAACTGAACTGGAATAAAGAGTTTAAAAAAAATCTCGCAAAGACACAAAGCCGCAAAGATTAAACTTATTCCTTTGCGTCTCTGCGACTTTGCGAGACAATATTTTCAAAAAAACTGCGAGTTATTTCACAAACTCAATCGCTTTTTCCAAAGCTTCTGCAATTCCATCAACATTTTTACCTCCTGCGGTAGCAAAGAAAGGCTGACCTCCACCACCACCTTGAATGTATTTCCCTAATTCTCGAACCACTTGGCCAGCGTTAAGTTTTTTATCGGCAACTAATTCTTTAGAAATATAACAAGACAACGTTGGTTTCCCTTCATGAGCGGTAGCCAATACTAAAAAGATATTTGAACCCAAGTTTCCTAATTCATAAGCCAAGTCTTTAGCTCCTTCCGGACTCAAATCAACTTGTTTGGCTAAGAACTGGATTCCGTTAATTTCTTGTAATTCTTTAGCCAATTCGCCTTTCATATTTTTAGCTTTATCTTTCAATAAAACTTCCAATTGTTTTTTCAAAGAAGCGTTTTCGTCTTGCAGTGATTGAATCGCTTTTACAGGATCTACGGCATTTTTCAATACTTCTTTGATTTCTGCAAAAGATATCAATTGAGATTCAAAAAACTCTTTGGCAGCATCACTTGTAATCGCCTCAATACGACGAATTCCGGCAGCAACAGCTCCTTCTGAAACAATTTTGAAATGCCAAATATCACTTGTATTCGGAACGTGTGTCCCGCCACATAATTCAACAGAATCTCCAAATTTAATCATACGAACTAAATCGCCATATTTTTCTCCAAACAAAGCAATTGCACCTTCTTCAATCGCTTGATCTTTTGGAATGCGTCTTTTTTCAATTAAAGGCAAGCTCTCTCGGATTCTGGCGTTAACAAATGCCTCTACTTCTTTAATTTCTTCATCAGTTACTTTAGAGAAATGAGAGAAGTCAAAACGTAAAGATGCATTACGCACCATAGAACCTTTTTGCTCAATATGTGTTCCTAGTATTTTGCGTAATCCTTGGTGCAACAAATGTGTTGCTGAGTGATTAGCAGAAGTTTTTGCTCTTTGCTTTTGATCTACAACTGCTGTAAAACTTTCGGTTAAATTATCAGGCAACGATTGTGCAAGATGTATCGTTTGATTATTTTCTTTTTTGGTATCAATAATGTAAATGATATCTCCGTTTTGTGCTTCGAGATATCCTTTATCTCCTGTTTGCCCTCCGCTTTCTCCATAAAAAGGAGTCGCATTGAAAACCAACTGATAGATTTCACCATCTTTTACACTATCAACTCTACGGTATTTTGTGATTTTAACGGTGTGTTTCAAACGGTCGTAACCTACAAATTCCTGTTCATCATCTTCAATCAAGATATTCCAGTCACCAGCAGTCACTTTGGATGCTGCACGAGAGCGCTCCTTTTGTAATTGCAATTGTTCCTGGAAACCTTTTTCGTCCAATTCCAATCCTTTTTCAGATAAAATCAAGGCTGTTAAATCAATTGGAAAACCGTAAGTATCATACAATTCGAAAGCTTTTTTACCATCAATAACATTCCCTGAATTGTTATTAATCACTGCATCAAGTAAAACTAAACCTTGGTCTAATGTTCTCAAAAATGAACTTTCCTCTTCGCGAATTACATTCGAGCATAATGCTTTTTGTGAACGGATTTCTGGAAACGAACCACTCATTTGAGTACTCAATGTTTCGACTAATTTGTAGATAAAAGGTTCTTTGGTATCTAAGAAAGTAAATCCGTAACGAATAGCACGACGCAAAATTCTACGGATTACATAACCAGCTCCAGTATTTGATGGCAATTGTCCATCAGCAATTGCAAAAGCTACTGCACGAACGTGATCTGCAATAACACGAATCGCGATATTTACCTTTTCTTCGGCTTCGTCTTTTGCTTTTACAGTATATTTTGTTCCGGTAATAGTTTCGATTTCACGAATTAGTGGCGTAAATACATCTGTATCATAATTTGATTGAACTCCTTGCAAAACCATACAAAGACGCTCAAATCCCATTCCGGTATCTACGTGTTGAGCAGGCAATTTCTCTAAAGAACCATCGGCTTTACGATTGAATTCCATAAATACATTATTCCAGATTTCAACTACGTGTGGATGATCAGCATTTACTAACGATTTCCCAGAAACCAAAGCTTTTTCTTCAGCAGAACGAATATCCACGTGAATTTCAGAACAAGGTCCACAAGGTCCCTGATCTCCCATTTCCCAGAAATTGTCTTTTTTGTTTCCAAGAATGATTCGGTCTTCGTCAATTAATTCTTTCCAAATATCCCAAGCTTCCTGATCAAAAGGCACATTTTCGTCTGGATTTCCTTCAAAAACAGAAACGTAAAGAATGTCTTTTGGTATTTTATACACTTCGGTCAATAATTCCCAAGCCCAGTGAATTGCTTCTTTTTTGAAATAATCGCCAAAAGACCAGTTCCCCAACATTTCGAACATCGTGTGGTGGTAAGTATCAATACCTACTTCTTCAAGGTCATTATGTTTTCCTGAAACACGAAGACATTTTTGCGTATCAGCAATTCTTTTACTTTTTGGTGTTCCAAGCCCTAAGAAATATTCTTTGAACTGCGCCATTCCGGAGTTATTGAACATCAAAGTTGGATCATCTTTAAGAACGATTGGAGCTGATGGAACGATTAAATGTCCTTTGCTCTCGAAAAAATCTAGGAATTGCTTGCGTACGTCTTGTGATTTCATATTTAAATTAGAAAATGTGATAATTTGAAAATGTGGTAATTAAAAAATGTGACAATGTGATAATTAAAAATTATCTAATTATTAAATTGACACATTATCAAATTACCTAATTATTTATTCTTGAAAAAAAGCAGCCAACATCTGAAACATTTATTAATTTTGTTCGACTTACCTTATAACTAATTTGCAAAAATAGGGTATTTTAAAATATGGCGAAAGTAAAATATTATTACGATTCAGTTAATCTGGCCTATCGAAAAATAAAAACCAGAAAAAGAAAAAAATTTGGTTATGCTGTCCTGTTTTTATTGGCTTCGGCGTTGTTTGGTTTTTTGACATTCGTAATACTTTTGAACACACCATATTTTGACACCCCAAAAGATCGTACATTAGAACGTGAATTAGAAAATTTGAAATTGAATTATGCCATTTTAAATAAAAAAATGGACCAGATTGATGATGTCGTTGAAGATCTTGAAGAACGTGACAACAATGTTTACAGGACTTATTTTAATACTGCCGCAATTCCTACGGAAGAGAGAAAATCGGGGTATTCTAAAATAAATCGTTATGCGGCTTTGCAAGGCTACGACAATTCGACATTGGTAATAAATACAACCGAACGAATTGATGCTTTGAGTAAAGAATTAGCGATTCAATCGAAATCATTGGATCAGATTTTGAAATTAGCCAAAGCTAAAGACAAATTGTTATCGGCAATTCCGGCGATTCAGCCTGTAAAAAATGAAAATTTAAAACGAATGGCTTCTGGTTTTGGTTATAGAACCGATCCATTTACCAAGGCTAGAAAAATGCACGAAGGAATGGATTTTACAGCTAAATCGGGGACTCCCATTTATGCCACAGGTGATGGTATTGTGGAAAGAGCTGATAATACCGCTTCGGGATATGGAAATCATATTGTGATACGACATGGATATGGCTACGAAACTCTGTATGCTCATTTAAGCAAATACAATTGCAGACCAGGAAAATCGGTAAAACGAGGAGATGTCATCGGATATGTTGGTAGCACAGGAAGATCGGAAGCGCCACATTTGCATTATGAAGTTCATAAAAATGGAAAGGTCGTCAATCCGCTTAATTTTTATTATGGCAATATTTCGGCTGTGGAATACGTTGCTATTTCAAAAATTGCTAATCAGGAGAATCAGTCTTTAGATTAGTTGTTTAATACTTAGTCCCTAGTTGGATATAATAAAAAGAAAATATAGAATTATAGAATATACAGGTTATAGAATTGTAAACTAAGGACTAATAGCTAAGAACTAAAGACTAGGAACTAAAAAATAACCTCTAAGAACTAAAATAAAAATGCACATAGAATTATCACCAGATAAACGATATTACAGTATAGGCGAAGTAGCCAAAGCTTTTAATGTGAATGCCTCTCTGATTCGTTTTTGGGATAGCGAATTTGATATTCTGAGACCAAAGAAAAATGCAAAAGGAAATAGAATGTTCACTCCTGAAGATGTTAAAAATCTGCAATTAATTTATCATTTGGTCAAAGAAAGAGGATTCACTTTGGAAGGCGCAAAGATTCATTTGAAAGAAGGTCAAAAGAAAACAATGGATAAATTTGAAATTATAAGTAAATTAGAATCCATAAAAATGCAATTAATTAGTATTAAAAACGAATTACAACAATAAATTAAAACAAACAATCAACTTTAAATTTAACAAACATGGATTTTAAAAAATTTTTACCTTGGATAATTGGAATAGTAGTAATTATTGGAATTTACAGCTGGGTCAAAGGAATAAACAACACAGCTGTTAATCTGAGCCAAAATGTTGAGCAATCATGGGGAGATGTCCAAACGGCTTACCAAAGACGAAATGACCTTATTGGAAACTTGGTAAATACTGTAAAAGGAGCTGCCGATTTTGAAAAAAGCACTCTAACAGCTGTTATCGAAGCTCGTGCAAAAGCAACTTCTGTTACTGTTGACCCAACAAACATTACTCCAGAACAATTAGCAGCATTTAATTCTGCTCAAAGTGGCGTAAGCAGCTCTTTGTCAAAATTATTAGTTACTGTAGAAAAATATCCAGATCTGAAAGCCAACGAAAACTTCTTAAAACTACAAGACGAATTGGCTAGTACAGAGAATCAAATTCTAACAGCCCGTACTCGTTTTAACGAAGCTGTTAAACCATATAATACTCATATTAAAACATTCCCGAACTCTATTTTTGCAGGAATGTTTGGCTTCAAAGAAAAAGCATATTTCCAATCAGTTGCTGGTGCAGAAAAGCCTGTTGAAGTAAAATTCTAAAAACCTGACCCCGCTTCGGCGGGGTTTTTAAAACCAATGCGATGTCAAAAGTAGAAGATTTTTTAAGCGCAGAAGATGAACAAGAAATTGTTGAAGCTATTCGTTTAGCCGAAAAAAACACTTCTGGGGAAATTAGGGTTCATATAGAAAAAACAACTTCATTAGATGCCTATGATCGCGCCTTAGAAGTTTTTGAGCAATTAAAAATGGATGAAACCGAATTGAAAAATGGCGTTTTAATCTATTTGGCAATCGAAGACAAAACTTTTGTGATTTGTGGCGATAAAGGAATCAATGATATTGTCACCAACACTTTTTGGGACAGCACTCGTGACATCATGATTGCACAATTCAAACAAGGAAATTTTAAACAAGGATTGATCGATGGTATTATGAAAGCTGGAGAAAAACTCAAGGAGCATTTCCCTTGGCAAGAAGGTGATACCAACGAATTATCTAACGAAATATCAAGAGGATAATGGAAAGAATGCAGATGGCAGTTAACAGAAAAAAAAATACAGCAAGTATAAAACACAAAACAGGATGGAAATTATTTGTATTCCTAGTTTTATTTCTAAATAGTGGTTTTCTATTTGCTCAATTTGATATTCCGGAAAAACCTAGTTTTCAAACTTCGGTTTATGATTATGCTAATGTTTTAAGTCCAGAGGAAAAATCTCAACTTGAAGAGAAACTGATCAAATATTCAGATTCTACCACTACTCAAATTGTAATCATCACAATTGAAAGTTTAAAGAATGAAAACATCAACATCTTAGCCACCAATTGGGGACAAAAATGGGGAGTTGGAGGAACTGCAAAAGATGATAACGGTGTCATTATTCTTTTGGCAAAAAACGAAAGAAAAATAGCGATCAATCCTGGTTACGGCCTTGAAGATCGTTTGACCGCTGGAATTGGTGGAGAAATAATTCGAAATATTATTATTCCAGAATTTAAAGCAGGAAGTTATTACCGTGGTTTAGACAAAGGAACCGATGCGCTTTTTGATGTTTTTAAAGGCAAATATAAAGGCGAACGCAAACAACAATCTAAAGAAAAAGATTTTCCTATTTTTCCGATCATTGTAATTATCATCATTGTTTTAATACTATTATCTAAAAACAAAGGTGGCGGAAGCGGAAATTCTGGAAACCGTGGTGGCGGACCAAGCCTTATGGATGTTATTCTCCTAAGTAGCCTTGGAAGAGGCGGCGGAGGTGGTTTCGGCGGAGGTTTTGGCGGATCATCAGGCGGAGGTTTTGGTGGCGGCGGAGGCGGCTTCGGTGGAGGATTTGGCGGAGGTGGATTCTCCGGTGGAGGCTCAAGCGGAGGCTGGTAAAATCATTACAAATACATATTAAACCATCCAACTCGGATGGTTTATTTGTTTATTACAAAATCACTTTTTTAAAAACTTGAGCATTTATAACTAAAAAACATTAGTTTTAAACCATTAAACAACTACATATCAACTTATGAAAATTTATCTCTTTTTATTTATATTTTGCTCTTGCATGTCTGTTCATTCACAAGATCTTTCCGGAATTGACGAAAAAGAAATTCCACAAGAAATTGAAAGTATAGATGCTCTAATCCTAAAAGAACCAAAGGCTGATAACTATTACATAAGAGGATATTATTATTATCAAATTAAAAATTATTCAAAGGCAATAGCTGATTATGACAAAGCAATAGCAATAAATCCAAACAATTATAAATTTTATTACAGCAAGGGCAATACGAATATCAAACTAAAAAATTACAGGCAAGCGATAGAAGATTACACAAAATGTATTGCTTTAAATGATTCTTTACAAAAAGCCTACTTCAATAGAGCCTTTTCCAAATCAATGATTTATGATTCAAAATCTGCAATAGAAGATTATTCTAAAGCTATTTCGTTGAACTCAAAATATCTACAAGCTTATGAGAACAGGGGAATTATTAAAAGAAAATTAAACTTACACAAAGAAGCCATTAAAGATTTTGACAAAGTAATTGAAATCAACCCAAAATTTGTAGAAGCTTATCAAAATAGAGCAATTTCAAAAGCCATACTTAATATAGATGCCACAACCGATTTTGATCAAGTAGTAAATTTAACGCCAAAAGATCCGGAAGGATATTACAATAGAGCAATCTATTTTATCAATTATAAAATCAAAAGAGATTATTGTTCTGATTTGAAAAAAGCATCAAGCTTAAACTATGAACCTTCAATAGAATTACTAGTTAAATATTGTAAAAAGTAGACATTTTTCCTTATCAAAAGATGATACCCATATCTTAATGTTGCACAATATTAAATATCAAAACTTACTTTGGAAAAAGATAAAAGTCAATAAAATTTAAATTTAAATAAAATTAAAAAAATAGCTATATTTGGCTCTTCAAAAACGAATATCAACAAAGAATTCTAACATTTTGTAATAATTAACACCATTAATTATCCTCTATGCTTTCACATAAAACTAAATATGCACTTAAAGCCTTACTTTATTTAGCACAACAAGATGAAAATCATATTTCTAGAACTATTGAAATTGCAGAAGGCGCCAATATTCCAAAAAAATTTTTAGAGCAAATTCTTTTGGATTTAAAAAGAGGCCATTTTGTAGGAAGCAAACAAGGGAAATATGGTGGTTATTATCTTTTAAAAGATAAAGAAGCAATCACTTTGGCAGATATTCATCGTCTTTTTGATGGTGCAATTGCATTATTACCATGTGCTTCATTAAATTTTTATGAGCGTTGTTCAGATTGTGGCGATGAGGACGAATGCCACTTACGACACGGGTTAATGACGATTCGTGACGAAACTTTGAAAGCTATGCAAGGCATCACAATAGCCTCATTAGTCAAATAATAAAAAAATATTTTTAAAACCCTAGTAACTTTATAGATTAAATTATATATTTGCACTGGATTTAATTTTTGATTAACTAACAAAAAAGAAACATGCAAACAAATCAACTTAAAAAATTTGAAGTCAGGAATACTATTGTCAATATCCATTTATTAGAAAACAATACCCTGAAGTGTTGTATGTGTAGCTGCTAGACGATAAAAAAAATTTAAATTTAAATTCTACTAATTACATATAACATACCTAATAATGAGAACTATTAAATCAATTTCTACTCTTTTACTTATATTATTTTTTTCGAGTTCATGGGCTCAAAGTCAAATCACAGGAATCGTAACAGACAATCAAAAAAATGCATTGCCAGGTGCAAACATTATTATAAAAGGCACAAAATACAATACCACATCTGATGCTGAAGGAAAATTTAGCATTGACACTCACGAAAAACTTCCTATTACCCTAATAATACAATACGTCGGCTATACTAGCAATCAAGTAAAAATTAGCCAGCCAACTGAAGCTCCCTTAGAGATAAGTCTAGCTCCTGAAGGCGAAAATGTTTTAGTTGAAGTTGTTGTTTCTTCCAGACGTAGAATCGAAAAAGCGCAGGATGTGCCAATCGCAGTCTCTGTAGTTACTGGTAAACAGGCTGAACAAGTGGGTGCATTTAACGTAAATCGCATTAAAGAATTGGTTCCATCTGTACAGCTTTATTCTTCAAATCCAAGAAATACAGGAATTAACATTCGTGGTCTGGGATCACCTTTCGGATTAACCAATGACGGTATTGATCCAGGTGTAGGTTTCTATGTTGATGGTGTGTATTATGCACGTCCAGCAGCAACAACCCTGGATTTTATCGATGTAGATCAAATAGAGGTATTGCGCGGACCACAAGGAACTTTGTTTGGTAAAAATACAACTTCGGGTGCTTTTAATATCACTTCACGCAAACCTAGCTTCACTTCTGGAGCTGACTTTGAAGTAAGCTATGGAAATTATAACTATTTACAAGCTAAGGCTTCGGTAACAGGTGGATTGACTAGTAAAATTGCAGGAAGATTATCTTTTTCTGGAACGCAACGTGATGGTATTATTGATAATGTTAGAACAGGAAAACCAACAAATACATTAAACAATCAAGGTATTAGAGGACAATTACTTTATAAGCCAACAGAAAATACAAATATTACGTTAGCAGGAGATATCACAACTCAGCATAATGACGGGTACGCTCAGGTTGTTGCAGGTGTTGCTCCAACAAATAGAGTTCCACAACGTCAATTTAACGCAATTATTGCTGATTTAAACTACCAACTTCCAAGCTTAAATGCTTTCGATCGTAAAATTGACCATGATACTCCATGGCGTTCGAACCAAGATTTAGGAGGTGCTTCGCTGAATGTTGACACAAAAATTGGAAACGGAACTCTAACTTCTACAACTGCATGGAGATTCTGGACTTGGGATCCATCCAATGACAGAGATTTTACAGGTCTGCAACAACTTGCCAAATCACAAAATCCTTCTAGACAAACTCAATTTACACAAGAGGTTCGTTATGCTGGTCAGATTACAACAAAAATTAGTGGTGTTGCTGGTGTGTTTTACATTGACCAAACATCAAAAACAAACGGTACTGAAGAATCAGGAAATGCACAATGGAGATTTGCTCAAGACTCATTTACACCAGCAAATACTGCATTATGGAAAACACCAGGCCTTTTTGAAGGATATGGAATACATACAGATGCTCAAATACATTCTACAAGTGCGGCAGTATTTGGTCAATTAGACTGGGCCATAACAGACAAACTACACTTATTACCAGGTTTAAGATACAACTACGACAAGAAAGATGCAGATTATGACCGTAAAACATACGGAGGACTTCAAACCACTGACCCTGCATTAATTGCGTTAAAAAAGAAAGTATATACAGATCAAAATTTCTCATCTGATAATGACGATACGGACTTCTCTGGAAACATAACAGTATCATACAAAGTAAATAACAAAATCAATGCTTATGGTACTTTCGCAAAAAGTTACAAACCTATCGGGGTAAACGTAGCCGGACTTCCAACTCCTGCTGCGGGACAAACTTTAGGAGACCTTGCAACTGTCAAACCTGAAGATGTAACGCATTATGAATTTGGAGTAAAAACTTCTCCAATTGCAAACTCAATATTGAACTTAACGTACTTTAACACTGATATTAGAGATTTTCAAACTAACGTTCAGGCTGCTGAATTAGGCGTAAACCGCGGATATCTTGCTAATGCTGACGAAGTACGAGTACAAGGTGTGGAATTAGATTTCAGTTTTGCCCTTAACAAACATTTCAATTTCTATGGTGCTGGAACTTATAATGACGGTAAGTATGTGAAATTTACAAATGCTCCACTTCCTCTTGAAGAAACAGGGTCTTCAGTATCCTTTAAAGATGTTTCAGGAACAGCTTTACCAGGAGTTTCAAAATGGGCAGGAAGCTTAAGTAGTGAATATACAAAAGACGCAAAATTCTTTTCAAACGCAGGGAAATTCTTTGTAGCAATTGATGGTTATGCTCGTTCTGAATTCTCATCAAGCCCATCTGCTTCTAAATATTTAGTGGTTCCTGGATATGCAATATTTAATGCCCGTTTAGGTTTCCGTGCAACAGAAGGTCTATCTATTCATGCTTGGGGACGTAACCTTTTAAACAAAGATTATTATGAGCAATTATTACCAGCTGGAGGAAATGCAGGACAATATGCTGCAGTATTGGGAGATCAATTGACTTACGGAGTAACATTACGCTACTCGCTGTAAAAATCTTAAAATTCAAAAATTAGTAAGATGTCTTTTTTACTAATTTTTGTTTTTTCAAATAAATTAAAAGAGAGATGAAAAGATCAAAAAAAGGATTATTAGCATTTATAATTCTGATAATCACAGCAAACTTTGCTCCTACAAAAGCTTCGGCACAAGATTTATCGGGGAGTATAAGTATCTCGGGAGCATTTGCCTTATACCCTATTACAGTAAAATGGGCAGAAGAATTTAAGAAACAACATCCAAAAGTAAAAATAGATATTCAAGCCGGAGGTGCCGGAAAAGGAATCACGGATGTATTATCGAAAGTAACAGATGTTGGTTTAGTTTCCCGTGATTTAAATAATGCAGAACTCAAAAAAAAGGCTTTTGCCATTGCTGTTACTAAAGATGCTGTAATTCCGACCATAAGTGCTAGTAGCCCATTCAAAGCGGTACTTTATAAAAGAGGAATAAAAAAAGAGGCGCTGAATAATATCTTCATCACAGGCAAATACAAAACCTGGAATACTTTGGGATTCACAAGCCCTGCACCAATACATGTTTACACTCGTTCCGATGCTGCTGGTGCAGCCGAAACCTGGGCACACTATTTTGGTAAAAAACAAGAAGATTTACAGGGAGTTGCAGTTTTTGGAGATCCTGGATTGGCACAAGCTGTAAAAAGGGATCCATCTGGTATAGGTTTTAATAACATTGTATATGTTTATGATACGAAAACCAACAAACCAACTAATGGTGTTGTTCCGATTCCTATTGATTTAAACAATAATGGAAAATTAGATCCAAATGAAAATTTCTACGGTGACATCAATCAATTGATAGCTGCTGTTGCTGCTGGAAAATATCCATCGCCGCCAGCTAGAGATTTATATTTTGTTACCAATGGAAAGCCAAGCAATCCAATTGTAAAAGCTTTTATAAAATACATCCTAACAGATGGTCAAAAATATGTTTCAGAAGCTGGGTATATCAAACTTACTAAAGAAAAATTGACTACTGAATTAGCAAAGGTCAAATAACATCATTTAAACGAATTGATTTGGTTAGTTTTTTTGGGAAGAAGTAAGGGACTCTTATTTTGGTTAGGGGAGTCCCGCACTCTTCGCAAAATTTTCCTTTTTTAAAGAAAAAAATAACTGAAATAAAATTCTACGATCAGATGTAAGATAAAAAAATAAGATCATGGCATCATCAACAAATACAATCAGACTCGGATCTTTAAGTAAAAATTCCACGCTAAGACAACTACTGAAAATCGTGAGGCATTTTCAAAAGCTTTTTCGGGTGTTTTATTCCAATTCTTTTAAAAATAAAAGATTACTAAAAGACCGATTGGTAAATAAAACATTTCTGGGTTTTACGCTTTTGTCAATCTCAATTGTAGTGTTAATTGCCATAGGATTGTTTTATAAATCATTGCCGCTTTTAAGCAGCGCATCTCTTTACGATTTATTATTTTCATCAGAATGGAAACCTTTTAAAGCAGCTTTTGGATTTTATCCATTTATTGTTGGGACACTTTGGGTAACAGCAATTTCGATAATAATTGCTTTGCCATTATCGATCCTCACCGCGATTTATCTTTCGGAATATGCTCATGCGCGTGTTCGCAAATTGGTCTTACCGTTAATCGAATTACTTTCTGGAATTCCTCCAGTGCTTTATGGAGTATGGGGAGTCTTGGTGATTGTTCCTTTAATTCAAGATAAAATAGCAACCCATTTTGTAGAATTTTCAACAGGATATTCGGTTTTGGCAGGAGGTATTGTTTTGGCTATTATGATTTTCCCATTGATAATAAGCATTGTCATTGAGGTGTTTGATAATGTTCCTGAAGATTTGCGCAATGCATCATTATCTTTGGGAGCAACACAATGGCAAACCACTAAAAAAGTGGTTCTTCGCAAATCATTCGACGGAATTCTAGCAGCTGTTGTACTTGCTATTTCGAGAGCTTTCGGAGAGACAATCGCTGTTTTGATGGTCTGCGGAAATTTGGCACAAATTCCCCAAAGCATATTTGATTCTGGCTATCCATTACCAGCGCTGATTGCTAATAATTATGGTGAAATGATGTCTATTCCAATGTATGATTCGGCGCTAATGTTTGCGGCTCTGCTCCTATTCGTTATTATCTTTTTGTTTAATACTATTTCGAGAGTTATTCTATATCGAATCGAAAAAAGAAACACTTAATCCCAATGGAAGCTAGAAAAATAGAAGAAAATATTTTCCGAGTTGTAATGATTTTGAGCACTATTGTCATCAGTAGCACTTTGTTCATGATCGTGTATACGCTTTTTTCAAAAGGAGTCGGATCGTTAAGTTGGGATATGGTTTCCAAAATTCCAGAAGGCGGTTTTTACATAGGGAAAGGTGGTGGAATTTTGAATGCGATTGTTGGTTCAATTTACATCACGTTGGGTTCGACTTTTTTGGGACTTTTAATCAGTTTACCGATTGTAATTTATATTAATGTTTATGCTAAAAGAAATGCCACTTTAGCAACAATTACCCGATTGAGTTCCGATATATTGTTTGGAATTCCATCGATTGTGTATGGCGCTTTTGGTTTTACGATCATGGTTTATATGGGATTGAAAACTTCCTTACTTGCCGGAATTATTACAGTGACATTGATGATCATTCCGATATTGGTTCGAGCCATTGACGAAGTAGTTCGCGTAGTTCCGGAAGATATGTCTAATGCGGTTTTTTCACTTGGAGGAACCCGTTATGAATCTGCAAAAATCATATTAAGACAATCTATTCCCGGAATTGTAACGGCAATATTGCTTTCTTTTGGAAGAGCGATTGGTGATGCTGCTTGTGTATTATTTACTGCTGGATTTACAGATAGCATCCCAACATCATTGGATCAACCGGCGGCAACTTTGCCATTATCCATATTCTTTCAATTGAGCAGTCCTATTCAAGAAGTTCAAAACCGCGCCTATGCTGCGGCGGCCATTTTAACAATTATAGTTTTGACTATTAATGTTATTGCCAAAATAGCCAGCAAAAACCTTTCAAAAAATAAAATATGATTATTCAACCACACATAAGTATTCAAAATTTAAATGTTCATATTGGTGATAACCATATTTTAAAGAACATTAATCTTGACATTCCAGATAAGAAAGTAACGTCTTTGATTGGCCCATCTGGTTGTGGAAAAACCACGCTTTTAAAAACCATGAACCGATTATTGGACCGACAAAATGATGTAAAAGTAAAAGGCAAAGTTTTGGTGGATGGCGAAAATATTTATGATCCGAAAGCCGAAGTTACCCACATTCGAAAAAAAATGGGTTTGTTATCGCAAAGACCTTTTCCGTTACCAATGAATATTTATGATAATATTGCTTATGGGCAAAGAATTCATGGTAACAATAAAAAAAGTGACCTTGACGAAATCGTCGAAAAATACCTTCGTGGAGTCAACCTTTGGGACGAAGTTAAAGACAGGTTAAAAACACCAGCAACCCGATTATCGATAGGGCAACAACAGCGATTGTGTTTGGCAAGAGGACTGGCTATTGAACCCGAAATAATTCTGGGAGATGAACCAACATCAGCATTGGATCCGATTTCGACACAGTATATTGAAGAATTATTTTTGGAATTAAAAGATAAATATACAATCGTTTTGGTTACACACATTTTGCGTCAGGCAAGAAGGGTTTCTGATTATATTGGTTTTGTTTACATGGGAGAAATTATTGAATTTGGCCCTACAGAAGAAATACTTTTGAACCCAAAAGAGAAATTGACACAGGATTATGTGAAAGGTTTTTTGGTTTAGCGAAACTGTTTCGAATGTTGCCCGGGGTTCGGGTAACAAGATTGCAACGGATAGCAGGTATCAGCTCCAAATTATACTGATAGACTATTAATTTTGCCATTGTTTTTGAAACCTTCTTAAACAATTCGATTCTCTATAGAGTTTGCGTACATTTGCGAAAAAAATTGAGAATCCTTAATGAGAACTATCAAATTATTTGGCTTATTGTTTGTAGGCTTTATTGCTAATGCTCAAACCGAAAAAAATATAGATCACCAAAGTTTACTGTGGACACGATATTATAATCAATTGGCAATAAACAATAAGTGGGCAATACATACTGAATTTGACAATCGGATTTTTATAAATCCTGTTAAGCAAAATCTCTTTGTATTTCGAGTACAAGGGCGTTATAAAATTAGTGAAAATGTCGAGGTTGGTGCGGGATATGCTTACTTCTCAGTGGCAACTCAGAATCCAGATGTTATTTATAACTTTAACACTCCGGAACATAGAGCTATCCAAGATATTAGTTGGAAACATGACCTAAGTAATCGTATTGTTTTGAGTAATCGATTTCAAGTTGAGGAACGATTTATACAAAATTATGATAAAGATGGATTATTTATAGGAAGCACTTTTAATTGGAGATTCAGATACCGTTTGCAAGGAGATTATTTGTGTTGGGAAAAAGAAAATCAGTATCTGAAAGCAATTGTATATGACGAATTGATGATTAATGCCGGAGAAAATATTATAAAAAACACTTTTGACCAGAACCGAATTTACGCTGGTTTTCAATATGGAGTGAATAAAAATATTGCCTTAGAATTAGGGTATTTAAAAAGTTTTCAGCAACGCGCAAGTGGCGTAGATTATTACGATAGAGATATTATTCGATTTACTTTTTATCATAAAATAAGACTAAAACAAAAACAGCCGGAATTAACTAATTAAGCGGATTCAATTCTGTTTCTTGTTTTTTCATTTATGAAAAAAGTATCATTATCAAAAATGGGAAACAAAATACATATGGATACAGAAAAACCAAATTATACTTTACTTGATTTAATAAAATACTTCCTGAAATTAGGAACCACGGGCTTTGGTGGACCTGTGGCATTGGTTGGTTACATGCACCGCGATTTAGTTGAAAATAAAAAGTGGATTAACGATTCTGATTTCAAAGAAGGATTGGCTCTTTCGCAATTGGCGCCGGGACCTCTGGCAGCACAACTCGGAATTTACATTGGGTTTGTGCACTTTGGCGTTTTGGGAGCCACTTTATCAGGGTTAGCATTTGTGTTGCCTTCGTTTATAATGGTGATTTTGCTTGGAATTGCGTACCAGGCATTTGGAGGTTTACCTTGGATGCAGGCTATTTTTTATGGAATAAGTGCGGCTGTAATCGGAATAATTGTTTTGAGTTCTTACAAACTTACTGCCAAATCGATTAGCAAATTTGAAATTGCTGCCATAAAAAGCAATTGGTTACTTTGGGTGTTTTACGTTACTTCCATTATTCTAACTGCTGTAACCCAACAAGAGGAACTACTTTTGTTTATAACTCTTGGTTTTATTTATATGCTTGTAAAAGCACCGCCGGCATGGGTAAAAAAACCTAAAATAGCTTCCTTTTTTTTATTGACTACCGCTGGATTATCTTCTATTGATCTTGGAAAATTGGGAGAACTTGCGTGGTTTTTCATTAAAGCTGGAGCTTTTGTTTTTGGAAGTGGACTGGCAATTGTTCCTTTTTTACATTCGGGTGTTGTCAATGAACATCATTGGTTAACCGAAAATCAGTTTGTTGATGCGGTCGCAGTAGCAATGATTACTCCAGGGCCTGTTGTCATTACTGTTGGTTTCATCGGTTATTTAGTTGCTGGAATGACGGGAGCGACCATTGCAGCTTTGGGAGTTTTTCTTCCTTGTTATTTATTTACTGTAATTCCTGCACCTTATTTCAAAAAGATTGCTCAAAATAAAAGTATCAAAGCTTTTGTTGACGGAATTACCGCTGGCGTGATTGGCGCTTTGGTTGGTGCTGTGGTTGTTATTGCCTTACGAACCATTATTGATATTCCGACAGCGCTCATTGCAATTGGAACAGTCATTACTTTATTATATGTAAAAAAAATCCAAGAACCTCATATTATTGTAATTGCAGCTATCATAGGTGTTTTAATTAAGTTACTTTAGTTTTAAAAGAATTATTTTAATTTAATTGTTTTCGATAGTTTAATTTTACCAAATATTTGATTATCAGTTAACTAATTTTTTAAAAAATAGACTGTAACTTTGATATAAAGATATAGTCATGAAAAATTTTGCAATCAAATTAGTGTGGATTACCACAATCTATGTCATTGTTTTCACTGCATTATGTCAAACTGAATTATTTTTATTTCTCCCGGTCATAATGTCGATGTATTTCATTGGTGTAAGCTTGGTACTCCTTATGGTTTATACCGTTTTACGTGATGAGGCGTATAAAACCTCAAAAAAGTTTAAAGACTGGTATGGTGATTATCCTAAAGAAAGTTTTTCGAAGTAAGAATTTTTTTAAAACAAACAATAACCAAAAATCCCAAGCATAAAGTTTACGCTTGGGATTTTATAATTTGAAGACAAAAAAGAATTAGTTTTCTTCGTTATTTCCCATATTGCCACCATTGTTTCTATCTCCACCATTATTTCCACCGCCCCAATTATCTCTGTTTCCCCAATTTCCGTTTCCTCGATATTCTCTCATTTTTTGTCTTGCTGCCTCTTCGTTAGCTTTCATTTTTTTAAATTGCTCTGGTGTTAAAATTGCTTGAAATTTGGCATCAGTAGCTTTTTTGTCATCTTCTCTTTTCGTTTTGAATGCTTCTCTTTCTTCTTTCGTCATTTCTTTTCCATTTCCATTCATACGTTCGGCACGTATTGCTTCCATTTTGGCGCTTTGCTCAGCAATGATTGGTTTTATCTGTTCTTGCTGTTGGGCAGTTAGAGTCAATTCGGTTGTCATTTTGTCTAACAAAGCTTGGTTTCTTTGTTCTGGAGTTAGCTTTTCTCTTTTAGGTTTATTTGATTTTTTATCGCCTTGAGCTTGCTCTTGTGCAAAAGATGAAATACTAACGACCAACAATGCTGCAATAATTAATTTTTTCATTTTTTTATATTTCTAAGATTATAACTATAAGACTATCAGTATTTAAAAAGGTTTAATCCGAGTTGGAAAAACGAGATACGAAACCTAATTTATGATCACTTAACTATAGATTTCTGATTCACCAATTACAAAAAAACTAGTCCATATCTGAATCTCTTCTTGGTCCTCCTTCGCCATAGCGTCTCTCTTTCGGCGGTTTACTAAAACTTCCAATATTATAAGTTAAAGAAAACATTGCATATCTTTTTAAAACTGTATTTTCTTCGTCACGGATTGTGGTTGGCGAAATGGTTCTTGTGGCGCTTTGATTTTGATTTAAAACATCATAAACTTTTACTTTTACAATCATTTTTTTCTCAAAAAAACCATAGGACAAACTCGTGTTCCATAGATAAAAATCTTTTTTGAAATCATCTGAAATATTCGAATTGTATGTATAACCAAAATCATTACCCCAAATCCAGTTTTTTGGCCAGTAATTGGTAGTTTGAAGATTTACTCTGTGCACCACATTTGAACTAGCTTTGATCGACGAATTGTCATATCTAGATTCATTGTAAGTCAAACCATAAGACGGCGAAATAACGAGTAAATCACCATATTCGTAACTAAATGAAACTCTTGGTGAAACTCCTAGTGATTTTGAACTATACAAAACCGCATTGGTAAACCCTTTGTCCAACGAATAATTTCCGTTTAAACCTAAACTATATCTAAAAACATGAGCATCATTTTTTACTGTTCTACTCCAGTTTCCTCCAAGCGAAGTTGTATAAGTTCCTGTGACATTTTTGTAAGTGGTCGTTCTTTTTCCGCTATCGTCATAAATTGATGAAGAAACGACTTGGCTATCAAAAAAGTCTCCTCGCACAAACACACCATAACCTGAACGAGTGCGCATATCAAAATCTCTATAACTCATATTGACGCTGCTTTTTTTATTGAGATTCAAATCTGGATTTCCAATAATTGTATTCAAAGGATTTGCTAAATTGGCAACTGGCAACAACTGAGTGGCAGTCGGCAACGTATTTGAATATTCATATCGGAAAGTAAAAAATTTTGTCTTTTCCAATTTATACCTGATTTGGGCTCTTCCATAAGGCAAAAAGTAATCTCTATTCAAATCTGTAGCCTTATTTAGATATAAAGAGTGATTATCAAAACCAACAATTGAAGTATTTGAATTCAAATTGAAAGTGAAATTATTTTTTTCGAAAGAGAGTCCCACTTTGGGAATTATAGCCCTTTGACTTGAAGTGGTGTAATTGGTCTGCAAATTATTTAGAATAGAATAGCTATTCGAACTATTGTCGTAATCAAAAGTTCTCACATCATTTACTTCGTTTTGCCATCCAAATTCAGATCCAACCCTAATTCTTAAAGAATCAGTAATTGGTTCTGTATATTCAATTTCAGCCGAATAAGAATCATAAGTATTATTAGATAAACCATTTTGATTCCTTACATCATCAGGTTTGTTGCCTTGATGAAAAACAGTATTGGACTGATTGATTGCATCCGAATCGCTTTTATTATTGGTATTACTAAAAACAAAACTCAAGTTACGCGCTCGCCTTTCAAAAGCCTTATTGAAGTTGATGGTATTGCTAAAATTAGTTGATGAGTTCTCTTTATAGGAATTCGAATCACTTTCGTTCAAAGCCGCCCCTGCTTCATCTTTAGAAGCACTTGTAGATTCTGATAAACTATTGGTTCTGGACAAATTGAGATTTGGCGTAACCACCAATCGGGTCATTGGATCTAATTTATATTCAAGCTCAAAATTAGCTTTGTTTTCGGTGTTTTCATTTCGAGTTTTCGAATCAGCCTCAGTAAAAATAGTTCCTGTTGGTAAGAAATTCGCCTGATTGGAATTTGATTCATTTTTATTTATTGTATTGGCAAAATTATAACTTGCTTTTGCGTTTAGATCCTTCACCCATTCATCTATATAATTAAAACCAAACAAATTAGAAGTTGTAATTCCTTTGCCATTACCGGTTGCTCTTGCGCTTGATTTTGTATTTCTACCACCTCCCATATTATCAAAAACTTCGTCCATAGAAAATCCGGTAGAATTGATATTATTGGAAGATCCCAACAAGCTTATTTTTTGTTTGTCATTAAAATAATTCAATAAAAAACTCGCATCATAACGATCATCTGTTCCGTAACCTGCTGAAGCTTTTCCGAAATATCCTTTATTTTTCTTTTTATCGACTGTAAAATTGATGCTGGAATCATCGGAGCTGGCTTCTTGTCTGGATAACTCTTCTTTTTTGGTTTTTAAATCCGAAACCTGAACTTTGCTAATCATATCGGCAGGCATATTTTTCAGCAATATGGCTCCGTCTTTATCAAAAAAGGCTTTCCCGTTTACTAAAAATTGTGACACGGCTTTTCCATTTACAGTAACATTTCCATCGGTATCCACCTCAACACCTGGCAATTGTTTTAATAATGTTTCGACATTGGCATCAGGACGCACTTTGTAGGAAGCAGCGTTAAATTCTAAAGTATCTTTTTTGATTAAAATTGGTGGTGCTTCGCTTTTTATCACGACCTCATTTAATACGGTTTCATTTTGCAGTAAATATATTTTTCCAAAATCTTTGTCTTCCAATAATTTATTTTGCTCTTCAGAATAGGTCTGATATCCCATAAAATTTATCTTTAGGAAAACTGGTTTATCGTACTTTTTTGTATTAATTCTAAAATTGCCATTTTTATCGGTAGTTGTATATTCTACAACCGTTGAATCTTTGATATTAGAAAAATAAACCATTGCAGATTCCAATGGTTTTTGGGTATTAATATCATAAACTGTTCCCTTAATAACGATATTATTATTTTGTGCAGTAGCAGCAAAAAAGAATAGCACAAACAGTAAAGAAGAGTAAATTTTGGACATAAAGTATTTTAATTAAATAAAGTAATGAGATACTTAAATCCGTAAAAGGTTTAATTGCAACAAAAAATTATTTGGACATCTTCTCCAATTTGGTTTTAAAAAATCTTAAAAATGAAGCATAAAAAAATCCCGATTGCTCGGGATTTAAATTTTATTTTTCTCTTATATAAATATCTATCGGCACTCCTGAAAAGTCCCAATTTTCTCTAATCTTGTTTTCAAGATAACGTTTGTAAGGTTCTTTTACATATTGAGGCAAATTGGCAAAGAACACAAATTGAGGTGTTGTTGTTGGTAATTGCATACAATATTTAATTTTTACATATTTCCCTTTTGTTGCTGGCGGCGGATAGGCTTCGATTACTTTCAACATAAACTCATTAAATTTTGAAGTCGGAATACGTTGTTGTCTATTTTCATAAACCTGAACTGTAGTTTCCAACGCTTTCAACAAACGTTGCTTAGTCAAAGCCGAAACAAAAAGAATAGGCACATCAGTAAATGGCATTAATTCTTTCTTGATTTTCTCTGCATAATCACGGGTTGACATGGTATCTTTTTCAACCAAATCCCATTTGTTTACCAAGATTACAACTCCTTTACGGTTTTTCTCAGCTAGCCAAAAAATACTTTGGTCCTGTCCTTCAAATCCACGAGTAGCATCAATCACCAAAATACAAATATCAGCATGCTCAATTGCACGAACCGAACGCATTACTGAATAGAATTCTAAATCTTCCTTAACTTTCGCTTTACGACGAATACCTGCCGTATCTACTAAGTTAAATTCAAAACCAAAGCGGTCAAATTTTGTATCGATAGCATCACGAGTTGTTCCCGCAATGTCAGTAACCATAAAACGATCTTTACCAATAAGTGCGTTGATAAAACTAGATTTTCCAGCATTAGGACGACCTACAACTGCAAAACGTGGCAACACAACTTCCTCTTTAACTGGCTCAGGTTTTACTGGAAAAGCATCAATTAAGGCATCCAATAAATCTCCCGTTCCGCTTCCAGAAATACTGGCAAATGTATAATATTCTCCTAATCCTAGGTTGTAAAACTCAATGGCATCTTTCTCACGCATCGCGTTGTCTACCTTATTTACTGCCAATAAAACCGGTTTTGTTACTTTACGCAACAATTTTGCAACCGTTTCATCCATTGGAGTAATTCCTTCTTCAACATCAACCACAAATATGATTACATCAGCCTCATCGATAGCCAACTCTACCTGTTTACGGATTTCACCTTCAAAAACATCATCGGATCCACGAATATATCCACCCGTGTCAATCACAGAAAACTCTTTTCCGTTCCACTCGCTTTTACCATAGTTTCTGTCGCGGGTAACCCCAGACACTGAATCTACAATAGCTTCTCTTCTTTGTATCAGCCTATTAAAAAGGGTTGATTTCCCTACATTAGGTCTTCCTACTATCGCAACAATATTGTTCATAATCTAAATTAGATATTAATTTTTCCAAAGACTGCTTCCCAGTTTCGGCCCGCAAAGGTAGTGTATAAAACCATGAATATCAATTTTTTTGGTATATTCGCCACAACCAACTAACTTAAACCATTCATTTCGAAAATTATGGATACCAATAATGAGATTCGTTTGCGATTGCGATTCTACAAAGATGTGGATCAAAATATAGATTCGCTACGACAAAAATTCATTCATTTTACCACCACAAAATCTCCTGATTTCATTTTAAAAATAAAAGAATACCATATTTGGATTAACATTAAAGGTGTCAAAAAAAGATATTGGTCACCTCATCTTCACTTAGAAATGGAATCCAAAGGTGAAAATCAAACTCACATTCGGGGATTGTTTGGTCCTGATCCTAATTTGTGGACTTTTTTCATGTTTCTGCATTTTATGATAGCAGGAACTTTCATTATTTTTTGTGGAATTGCCTACTCCGACTACGTTCTGAAAAAAAATACTGCAGATGACTTCTTAGTAATGCTCTTAATGGTTTTCGCTTGGTTTTTGCTCTACGTAATCGCCAAACAAATCCGAAGCAATGGCGAAAAACAAATGAACGATATCGAAAAAGTTTTTTTGGAAATTATCGAATCTTAATTAAAAATATCACAACCCGTAAAAAAAAAGCATCAGAATAAATTCCAATGCTGATTAAAATATTTTTATATCGACTAAAAGTAATGCAATTTACTGAACACTAAAACTGCAAACTGCCTAGTAATTAACTACTGATTATACCCAAAACGCTTCAATTGATTAGCGTTGCTTCTCCAGTTTTTATTAACTTTTACATACAATTCAATGTGAATTTGTTTACCAAAGAATTTCTCTAAATCCACACGAGCATCCATTCCGACTTTTTTCAAAGCTGCTCCTTTGTGACCGATGATAATTCCTTTTTGAGTATCGCGTTCTACCATAATCAAAGAACGGATTCGGATGATATTGTCATCTTCCAAAAATTCTTCGGTTACAATTTCTACTGCATATGGAATTTCTTTGCTGTAATTCAATAATATTTTTTCACGAATCGTTTCGTTGACGAAGAAGCGTTCCGGTTTGTCCGTTAATTGATCTTTAGGGTAATACGCTGGTGATTCTGGCAACAACGAAATAATCCTTTGAAACACTTCTGGAACATTAAAATTCTGTAAAGCTGATATTGGATAGATTTCAGCATTTGGAACTTTTTCAGTCCAAAAAGCTACTTGTTGTTCTAATTGTTCTTGATTGGAATTGTCAATTTTATTCAGCAACAACAAAACTGGAATTTTAGAATGGATTATTTTATTAAAAAAAGCTTCGTCTTTCAACTCCTGCTCTCCTATTTCGACCATATAAATTAAAACGTCAGCATCTTCAAACGCTGATTTCACAAAGTTCATCATTGATTCCTGCATTTCATAAGCTGGTTTGATAATTCCTGGAGTATCCGATAATATTAATTGAAAATCTTCTCCATTTACAATTCCAAGGATTCTATGACGAGTTGTTTGTGCTTTAGACGTAATAATTGATAATCTTTCACCAACGAAGGCGTTCATTAGCGTTGATTTACCAACGTTTGGATTCCCGATGATGTTTACAAAACCTGCTTTATGTGACATTTGAATAAAATTTATTGTGCAAAGGTAGTTATATCAAGTCAATGCAAGAAAAAAACATTTTTTAAAGTTTTTCTTGTTTTTCTCTAAATTCGACGTATCTTTGCACCCGAAACATCGCGGGATAGAGCAGTAGGCAGCTCGTCGGGCTCATAACCCGAAGGTCACAGGTTCGAGTCCTGTTCCCGCTACTAAGGTAGCCTTTATTGAGATTACAAAAACGCACATCGCGGGATAGAGCAGTAGGCAGCTCGTCGGGCTCATAACCCGAAGGTCACAGGTTCGAGTCCTGTTCCCGCTACTAGAAAAGCTTCAGAGAAATCTGGAGCTTTTTTTATGAAGTAAAATCAAGGGTTTACAATACTTCCCGATTTTTATTTTTCAAAATTTCTACTATTATTTTGAAATTTTAGGTACATCTATAGGTACACATTTTTTATTTTCTTAGGTACACAATTTTTAATTACCCACTTCATACAATTATTTTAAAACATTAAATCAAGCTAATAGACACATATTAAGGTACACATCAAGGTACACATTAAAAAAAATCTAGGTACACATTAAAAAAACAAGTCATTATGAACCCTAACATACTGAAAGTCTTATTCTTGATTAACAAGACAAGAATAAATTCAAAAGGAGAAGCCCCTATAAGATGTAGAATTACATTTAATGGAATAAGGAAGATATTCTCCACAGGATTATTTATAAATCCAGATAATTGGGAAAACACATTGCAAATAGCAAATCCTCCTAATGATCCTAATAGCTATATTAACACACAACTAAGCCTGATTAAACAAGAAATTAATCAGGCTTTTTTATTTCTAAAAGTTCAAAAAAACACATTTGATGCAGATGATATTTACCTCCAATACAAAGGAGAGAACATTAAAGTTGAAAAGAAATTAATTGAGGTTTTTGAAATGCATAATGATTCCATGAAAAAACTTATTGGTATTGAATATTCCAAAAGCACTCATTCTAAATTCATTGAAGCTAAAAAACACACTGAGGATTTTCTAAAATTTAAATACAAGAAAAAAGACATCAACTTAATAGACCTCAATTTAAAGTTTCTACATGAGTTTGAAATGTATCTAAAGTCAGAAAGGAAACACAAACAAATCACAATTAATAAAAGCATACAGAGGCTAAGGAAAATAATTAAATTAGCTCTTTCAGAAGGATTTATAATTACAGATCCTTTTTTACTTCACAGACCAAAAAAAGTTGAGAATCAAGTTGTTTTCCTTACTCCAAAGGAACTTCAGGAACTTGAAAATCATAAATTCACACAAACTAGATTACAACAAGTATGTGATATGTTCATTTTTTGTTGCTACACAGGCTTAGCCTATAATGAAATGTCAAGTTTAACTAAAAAGAACATAGTAAAAGGATTTGACAATAAACTTTGGATTGATATGTATAGACAAAAAACTAAAAAGCAATTTAAAATACCCCTATTACCTAAAGCAAAGGAGATATTGGACAAGTATAAATCCAATATTTCTAGCCAAAATAAATTATTACCAATCATTACTAATCAAAAATTCAATTCCTACCTCAAAGAAATTGCGGAAATATTAGGTTTTGAAAAGAACCTGACTCATCATATCGGGAGAAAAACTTTTGCTACTACAATACTCTTATACAATGATGTACCTATGGAAATTGTTTCTGAATTGTTAGGGCATTCAAAGATGAGTGTAACACAAGCACATTATGCCAAAGTAGTTCAAAGTAAAATAAGTGAACATATTTCTAAATTAAATTTAAAATTGAGCATGAAATAACTTAATATTTAACTGTGTTGTCTATTTTTACAATGCAGTTAAATTTATTTTATGGAATTACTAAACATACATTTTCAAAATTTCCCTATAGAGTTTAAAGAAATTAATCCAGATGATTTTCCTCATTTTGATGTAGAGAATAGCAGAGAAAAAATTATTATTGAACCTAATGAAAACGGTTTTATTAATGAAGCTTTGCAAGCTCAAATATCACTAGCACATAAAAATACTGTTGTAGTAAATGCAGGAGTAGGCAATGGTAAATCATATGCAATTATTCAAACTATTAAAAGATTTTATGAAGACGAACAAGATTATTTAATATTTGTAGCATCCCCATTTGTAAGTCTAGTAGAACAATACTATCAAGAGATTTTAGACAAAACTGACATACCAGATTCTCAAATCTACAAATACAATTTCATTGGAGAAACAACTGACATTAATCCAATAGGAAGAAAAATTCAAATTATTACAGTAAATACTCTATTAGGTAATCCAGGTGAAGATGCTTTTGTTAATTCTGAAAAAAAACGAATTTATCTAAATAGCCTAATAAGCCATTGTCAAAGGAATGACATAAAAGCTGTATTCATCTATGATGAAATACATGATGCATACCATAACTTCAAAGAAAAGTATGTATTTAGTTTATGGAAATGGAAAAACATCATACACAAAAATATCATCTTAAGTGCAACATATTGTGAAGCTTCAAAAGTTGTTATAGAATACTTAGCGGAATTAACAGATAACAAAATACAAATAATAGAATGCGCGAGAACTAGATTTTTAGAAAAACAAAGCTCTTTACATCTACATTATGACCATGCAAGAACATACTCTAATACATTAGGCAGTCTAATTGGATTAGTTGAAGACATAATTGATCGAGGATTAAATATAGATATACTTTGTTATTCAAAAAAATTAGCGGAAGAAATCTGCATCAATAAAACTAGTGGTGTTGGGGAACTATTGTTTAAGAAGTATGGATCAAACATCAATAAATGCGTATCAGATTTAACAGACAATCAAAGGACTGAAAGAGGAATTCCAAAAAGTAGATACAGAAAAGACAAAATTAATGTAGGTACTAATTTCAAAACAGGAGTTAGTATAGAAAAAGAAGACCACGCTTTTGTAATAATATTTCCTCCAAACGGAACAAAAAATGAGTTTAAAAACTATTATGGAATTTTCTCAGGAGGAACAAATTCTATAGTTCAGGCACTAGCTAGAAAAAGAGCAAAAGGAGAAATCCATATTATCCTTCCAAAGCCTGATGAATTTGAATATGATACCCTACCTTTTGATGATTCTACAAAAAAAGAAGCTTTTATAACTAGTTATAATTTAGTTCAAAAGAAAGACAAAAAAGACAGTAAAAAATCAAAAGTTAAATATATTCCTTTAAACTCGCAAAATGCTCTATTAGAGAATTTCTACCTAAATATCCTAAAAGCCAACATACAAGATACTTTTGGATACATAAGAGAAACAAATAGGGATAACAAAGTAAGATTAGATTTTCCTGAATATAAATTATTCAAATTAGATGAGGGAGAAGATTATTTAGCCAACAAATTTAAATTCTTTGGTGGAGACTTATCTTCTTACATTACCTATTGTGCTTTTACAAATCAATTCATAAACTGTAACCTTGCATATATTAATACTAAACCACCAGTATATTTTACGGAAGGCAAAATACAATGGCAACTAGAAAAATTCTTTGAAAACTATTTTGATGATAAATTTGTATATCTATTCCAAAGCACAACAGATAAGTACATGTATCACACATTTTTAGACGAAATATTTTCAAACCACACAGTACTTTTTAAAACTAGTTCAGAAGAAAGACACACAGTAATAAGTCAAAATTCTTCAAAAATATTGGAAACTCAAATTTTAGCATTTATACAAAAAAAACTGTATCCTAACAACTCCATTTTCAATAATAGAATTGATATTAGAGATTTTTTTATTGATTCAATATATAGTAGGGGAAAACACTTTAATAGCTGTATTGCCCATTCCTTAAGAATAGATGAAACTTCATCTGAATTTTCTCAAGCTACAAAAGAATTAGTAATAGCATACAAAACACTAAACTATTTTAGACAAAAAGTAATTAACTCAATTCAGTCAATAATTATTGCGAGAAAAACAATAAACTATATCCCAAACAAACCTTCAGAAGATTTCATTCACCCAATTGAAGAATCAAAATTCAATGATATGATATCTATTTTAATAGAATCTGATTATTGCATAAAAAATGATTTTTTTGATTTTAGATACAGCTTTGAAAGAAGTCAAAATCAAACACAGGGAAAGAAAGCTTTAGCATTTTATAATTACTTAAAAGAAGATTTCTTTATCACTAAAGCTAGGAGAATTAATAATAGTCAAACTAATACTAATGTAACCGAGATTTTAAAAGTATTAGATTTACCCGACTCAAGTTTAGTAATAAATCTAGTCAATTGTAATGATTTTACAATTCCAGAAAACAACTTCCAAACTATGAGCATAATAGAAGGGCAAATAGTCTATTCATAAAAACTTAAAACTAAAATTCCTTCCAGTCTTGTATTCCTCTTATATAGATAAGAAAACAAAACTGGAAGGAATTTCTCTTTAAATTACAACTTTATAATCCTAGAATAAATCTTTTTCTAGGGATATCTTATAATAAGCATACTCCACAACTCACATCGCTAGGTCTGAACAAATAACATTGCTTAACCCAAGATACCTATTTTTCTAGAAACCTATATTAATTATTCCTAGCCACAATAATATACCTAGAAATAACTTTTTCAAAAAAATTAACAACAAGGGTTTCTTTTTAAATCTTTCCCCACATTAAAATCTTGGATTTAACAACGCACGAACTTGGAGGAGGAAGCCTGCTAAGGACTTAGCTTTTATTTCCACAAAGATAAGGATTTTAAAATTGGCATTCAACACTTTACACCATTTCAGAACACTTTAAAGCTAATAGCCAAATCTTCAATTTGGCTTTTTTTATTTATATCTCATCTCAATATTAATCATTTTAAACATTTTTATTTATGCAATTAAGACATTCAGAAAGGAAGAAAGCTAAAATCAAATTAGCTCTTCAAGGTTCAGCAGGCTCAGGTAAAACATATTCAAGTTTACTCCTAGCACAAGGTTTAACTAATGGAGACTTCTCTAAAGTAGCCATTATAGATTCAGAAAATGGAAGTGCAGATTTGTACTCGCATTTAGGACAATATAATGTATTAACATTAGCACCTCCATTTACACCCGAGAACTACATTAAAGCTATTGATGTGTGCGTCAACGCAGGTATGGAAGTAATCATTCTAGACAGTATAAGTCATTGCTGGGATTATTTACTTGACTATCATTCTAATCTAGCAGGGAACTCTTTTACAAATTGGGGCAAAATCACTCCAATGCACAAAGCTTTTACTGATAAAATGATGCAAGCAGATGTTCATATTATTGCTACTATGAGAACTAAACAAGACTATGTTCTAAATCAAAAAGATGGTAAGTACATCCCAGAAAAAGTAGGATTAAAAGCTGTGCAAAGAGATGGTTTAGATTATGAATTCACAGTAGTATTTGATGTAGATATAAAGCATTTTGCTGTATCCTCTAAAGACAGAACAGGAATGTTCATGGGTAAACCCGAATTCATCATTAACACATTTACTGGAAAGAAAATTCTAGAATGGTGTAATAGTGGAACCAATTTACAAGAGGCTAGAGAAAAGATTAAAAGCACTAAAACTGTTGAAGAACTGAGAAAGCTCTACAATCAATATAACAGTTGGCAAAAAGAATTAGAATATGATTTTAAACTTCAAAAAGAAACAATCAGTGTAAAAGAAACATTATTAAACCCAATAAAATCTAGCATCAATGGAAGCACATATCCTTGAAATTGAGCCTGAGCTACAGTTAAAACCTGTTTATCAGCAAAGCACAAGTAATTATATAGAAATAGAAAGCAGTATTAATCCAAAGCCTCTATTTGTTCCTAAACCTTTTATTGAGGCAAATACAAGTGAAATTAATCTTGCCCATTTGAAGAACGATTGCGTAATACCTGTATTCTCTAAAGACAATGAAAGAACGATAGCTCATCAGGAATTTATAGAAATTGTACAAGATTGTGCTAGCAGAGTATTTCCTCATCATGCATTTGACAAACCTGAGATAAGAGTTTCTCACGAGATTAAAGGCAGAATTCCAGATGCAATTCATAAAAATGCTAGGGATTTGTTAGACCACGAGAGAACCCAATACTTTGAAAGAATGGCTTTCATAATTAGGATTCCTAGCATTGTAGATTCCATCAATGGTAATGAAATAGCTTTGACCATTGGTGGAGTAAGATCTTATAATCTAGAAAATTTATACAACAAGAAATCTTTTGAAAAATTCAAGTTTTTTATTGGTTTCCAAGTTAAAGTCTGTTGTAATCTGGCAGTTACTAGTGATGGATTTGTAGAAGAAATGCGTGTTAGTTCTTATCAGGAATTACAGAGCAAGATTCTAGAAGTGCTACAGAATTATAATGCAGAGAAACAACTAAGCCAAATGAGGCAACTTTCTGAACATTCTTTAACAGAGCATCAGTTTGCTCAATTATTGGGTAGAACTAGATTGTATCAACATCTACCTAAAAAAGAGAAATTGGGTATTCCTGCACTATCTTTTAATGATGGTCAAATTAATACAATTGCTAGAGACTATTATGAAGATGCTAGTTTTAGCAGAAATGAACAAGGTGACATAAACCTTTGGAATGTATATAATCTCTTTACTCAGGCTAATAAATCAAGCTATATTGACACGTTCCTGGATAGGAATGTAAATGCCTTTGCCTTTTCAAATAGCTTGCTAAAAACACTAAATGGTAGCTCTAACTTCCATTGGTTTTTGAGTTGAGAAAAAACACCCTGCATTTTACAGGGTGTTTTTGATTATTTTTATAAAAAATTATTTATGAGTGCTATTTCAGCTTTAAAAGGTTACAGAACACAATTCTTATATTCTTTAAAGAGAATACTAAATGAATATGAAAATGGTTTTATATATCAACCTGAAGGAAAATTTGAAGATTTAGATATTCTTTCTGAAGAAGGCAACTATATTGAAATTGTACAAATAAAAAACAAAACCGGTCAATTAGTTTTTAGTGATTTATTCTCTAAAGAAACTTCATTCTTTAAAAGAGCAGAGAAAGCTATTTTAAAAGACAACAATACCATATTAAAACTTGTTTCCTATGGAGAAATAAGCAATGAATTAAAAGACAAAAAAATTCTATCAAAAAAACTTAGCAATAAAGGTTTTAAAGATAATTCTGTAAAAAAAATAATTGAAAATTTTACATTTGAAACTGTAGATGAAGGCACTTTAACTACTGAGGTTTTAGATTTACTAAAAAAAACAAGCCTCTTTTCTGATCCTAAAGTTGCATTAGAATTACTAATTTACTGGTTATATACTCTCGGTGAAAAAAGTAAATCTATTCGAGCAAAAGAATTAATAATAAACCTCCAAAGGATAGGGAAATTTATCGGAGAACAAACAACTTTTAATACTTCATATAATAGTACAATAGTACCGTTAAGTACTAAATCAGTAGAATATGATGATTTGGAAACCTATAAATCGAACTTTTACTATGGCGTTTCAGCCAAATTTGAGCACATATTATACAACCTAGACATAGTTAGGGAAAATAAGTTAAAACTAATCACTAATGCATTCATTGATAATAACATTGTCTTTATTCATGGAGCATCAGGACAAGGCAAAAGTACTTTGGCATATAGATATTTAAAAGATTATACTAATGAAAATACCGTATATGAATTAAAAATATCTGAAAATTTAAAAGAGACATATGATACGATTAATAGTTTAGAAGCACTTTCAAAAGGATTAAAGTTTCCAATTACTTTGTATATTGATATTAAGCCACAAAACACAAACTGGAATGAGGTCATAAAAGAATTATATGGAAAATTAAATTTAAAATTTTTAATTACTATTCGAGAAGAAGATTGGAATAGAGCTAATAACTTGGAGCAGTACTACAATTTTAAAGATATTGAGCTAACTTTTGATAAATCGGAAGCTAAAATAATTTATGAAAACTTATCTCAATATAAAACTGATTTAAAATTCACTGATTTTGAGGAATCATGGAATAGATTTGGAGAGAAAGGTCTATTACTAGAATATATTTATTTAATAAATCAAGGAGATACCTTAAAAAGTAGGTTAAAAGAGCAAATTCAAAACATCCGAAATAAAGTTTTAGAGAAGAAAACAGACGAATTAGAAATTCTAAGATATGTTTGTTTATCCGATTCTTTCAATTCTACAATCAGCTTTAAAAGGATTGTTCAATATTTAAAAATTAAAGAGCCTATTAAATATATCCAAGATTTACAAAAAGAATATCTGTTGCAGTATTCAGATAACAAAGAATATTTACTAGGCCTACACCCAATTAGATCCAAAATACTATGTGAGATTCTATTTGATGAAGATGAGTACATTGATATTAATGATTATATAAGTAATTCAATAGCACTATTAAATGAAGAAGATTTACACAGTTTTTTATTGAGTTCATTTGACAATGGCTATAATGTCAAAACTTGTTTAAAAACACTTGAAACCATAGATTTTAAAACTTGGACAGGATATAATAATGTTCTTAATGCCCTTATTTGGAAAGGAACATATGATTTTACTTTTGAAAAAAATTTTAATGCTTTCAATAAATTGAAAGAAGTTTTGGGAGATGGATGGTTAATAGGACTTCCTATAAATTTTACAGATGTAATTGATGGAAACATTTATGATCTTTTTAAACATTTATTTTCAGAAGAAAAAAGTCAAATTATTTTAGAAATACATAAAGAAATTTACAAAGAAAGAAGATGTATTCGAATACTCTCATTCTTGGCTTAAAAATAGATCTGAAATAACTCAAACCACTAATACTAAAAATGAGTTAAAATCTTTAGGAGAATTTCTCTTTTGGAAAAACTATTTAAATGAACTTGTCCACATAAATTATAATGAAAAGGAAATTTTGCTTTTAGTAGAAAATGATAATAATTTAGAAGAAGAGTTGTGTCTTTTTATTTACGCGTTACAATTAAAAATAAATAATAATTCTAATTTTTTAGAAACACTAAAAACCAAGGCTGTTGAATTGCTAAGAATAAAATATAATATAGTTTTTCTAGAAGATTCAGAAAAAAATATCGATTCTAAATATTTCTTCAATAGTCTAAATATGGACTCAAAATACTTCTACAATAGTTTGAATATTGATAAAAAAGACTTTCAAAAAGAAACAAATTTTCTTAATGAAACTTCGGTTAAAATTGTTCAGCTGATGAGATATATATATCCGAATAAAGAGCAATATTCTACTAGCGCAATAGCAATAACTAATTACTTTGGGATTGAATTACTGCATAATCCAAGTGAAAAAAATATCAATAGAAAATATTTGCCTATTCCCTTCTTAGCAAATATAAATTCATTAATGATTAACTTATTTAATACAAATAATACAAATTTGGTTTGGACAAATTATATAAAAGAAGTCACAGAAAGGCGGGTATTATATATAGAACTAACAGGTATTTTAATAAAATCTTTTTCTGAATATTTCAAAACAAATAATTATAAAGAATTTGTTACTCCTATTGGAATTATTGAGTCTAAAATATATAATTTAGGTGAGATTAGAGTTCCAAGTACTGAAACGTATAATAAATGGGGATATAAACAAAATATAGAAAAAGATTCTTTTTTGGATAGATATTCTGAATACAAAGATTATAAAAAGAAATATTTTAATAGTATTGAAAATTTCCTGCGTCAAATAGGTCAAAATATATTAAAAATATACACAAATCGAACTACAATAGAACAAACAGAGTACAATCCTAATATTGCTTTTTATAATATTAAAGAAGCTTTTAAATATAATATCTGGTTTAGGGAAGAGTATGAAAGATTCTTTTCTAAGTATGATGATGTTTCAACTGAATACAAAGAACTAATAGAGACTGAAATAAAAAACATACAAGCTTTATTTTATTGTTGGAATAAATTTTACAATCAAAAAACTAAAATTGGTCATAACGTATTTAAAGATTCAGATAAATTATTAATTAATGAAAAAAATAATTTGACCCAACGCTTTCTCATAGAAAGAAAAAAAATCTTAAAAAGATATGGGTTATCTTTTAACATTGAGTTAAACCAATCTCTAGAAAAGAATCTTGTAATTACCTCTGAGGTTCCTGGGGATTGCTATTTAGTTTCTTTAATTATAGCAAGAGAATTTGTAAAGAGTGTTTTACATACAACTAATTACTTCAGTATAAAAAAGACTTTTATCGAAATAAATGTTCAACATGTAATTTTTATACCGTTGTTAAATGGATTTCCTATTAATAGAAAGGCTATAGAAATTAACTTGACACATTTAGACCAAGATATTAATGAGGATTTTTATAAATATTTTAATTTTTCAAATAACATATCAAGTTCAATAATAGAATATTATGGTCTTGAATTTTGGAATGAAAAATTAGATTTAATAAAAGACTATGAAGCTGTTATGGGAGATATTTTTAATATTAATTATTTTAAGAATCAACTAAGCAGCATAAAAGAAAATTTATCTGTTCTAGACACAGTAGGAATAAACATTTTTGAAGAATATAATAATTCAGTAAAAGTATTCTTTGAAAATAGAATTCTTTATGACATAGGTTTATTGGTCAAAATAGGAGATTACATAGAACACAACAAATTAATGACCGATACTTTGTATGTTTTACAAGATTATAATAATGCTGAAATTGATTCTAATGCATTAAAGACATTACAAGATGAACTAACTAATTATTACTATATATTTTCAGAGAAAGTTATTTCAGAAGGAATAGGATAATTTTTGCAATACAGCAATAACATTATTTGTGACTGGTATAAAAACTATGAATTATATTATAAAAAAAAGACAGAGTCTCTACCTCTGTCCATAAAACCTTAAATAAGATTTTGGGGCTTGTGTGTGCTAATTCCTCAACTAGTAAATGGCGGTTTTAGAGTCTCTAATAAATTAGAAATTGCCCCCTATTTTTTAATAGACCATATGTCCTCTTTTTGTATTTAGTTCCTTTCCAAAATCTTTATCTATCCACTTGGTAAACCAACTATCACGGAATTGTATAATATTATTTAGAACTTGTTCCTGCTCAACAGGAGTTTCGTTTGAATTAAAAAATTTTATTTTATTTAAAATTTTAAGTCTAAAAATTTTTACTTTTTCATCTGTTTCATCAACATATGGACAAGACAATAAATCAATTACTAACAATACATCTTCAGTTTTCTTTTGCTCAAAATTATCTAATTTTTTTTCAACGATATTTCTTAGCATCTCTCTAAGATTATTATATTTTCTATCTCTTTCAATATGATTTAATATCGAAATAATCGTAAAATATGTTAAATCAGATTTTGAATCATTGACATCAAAATGTTTGTTTAAAACATCTTCTTCTAGGAAATAATGCTTCCCCAATTGATTTATTATTGGCAACAAATATAATGTTTCTATTTCAACGTATTCAGAAGCTTTATCTTTTTTTAGTACTCCTAATATTCCATCAAAAATCATTTTAAATATTACATGCTTCTTATCAAAATCATAACTCAATAAGTCATCATACTCGCTTATCCCAGTTTTAATTTGAAACTTTAATTTTGTCTTTTCTTGGTTTTTTATGAAATCAATAATTATGAATAAAATATGGCATACCTTAATTGAGTAAGTCACTCTAGGTAAAACTGAATATACAAAAAACATTAACTCAATTATCTCAGTAATATTTTTATACAAGTTTCTTTTAGCTGAAACTAATTCAGTAACATCTTCATGAATTTCTCCCTTTAAAGTCAACAGATGTTCTTCTAATTTATTAATCTCATAATTTGAGTTTAAAAATGGAATTCTATCCTTAATTAATTTTTCTTGAAGCAATTTATTATAAAAATGACTGAAATCTTTTTGATTTTTTTCTGTTTTTTTCTTTAACTTATTAAAAATTACTGCCAAAAAATAATTTTGCAAATCTTTATATGAAGTAGAGGTTTCAGACAAAATCAATTTATAATTAGTTATTATATCTTTTGCAGAATGATACCTCACTCCAGATTCTATCTCATTGTTAGTAACATTAAAAATTGTACTGTTTTCAATTAAAATTCTTATTTTTTCTTTAGCAATTGATATCTTAGTAATTATAGGCTTACAATAAATTTCTGTTTTACTTTCATTAAAAAATAAATTATACTCTTTAAGCTTTAACTTATAAAGGCTCTGAACTTCATTTTTAATTTTTTCATCATTAAAAAAAACAAAGAAATCATCTACATATCTGTAGATTTCATAATCCTTTTTAAAAATGAATTTCTTTAAAAATAATTCTTCTTCTACATTTTTATCTATCCTTTGCAAGATAAGTTCCGCAAATATCCTTGAAAACTCTGGTCCAATAACAATTCCATTTGTTTCATTATAATTCATTTTCTGCATTATGACATCAAACAAACCTCCGAAAGAATTAGCATTTGTTCCTAAATTATCTTTGACAATCTTTTTATTAGATAATGCCCAAGGCAATGTGTGTGAATATATACTATCAAAACATCTTGAAATATCAAATTTTAAGAGATGATCAAATCTCTTCTCTGCTCTATGAAAATCATACGACTCATAAAATTTATATATATTACTATAATCTTTATACGAAAAAAAAGTTTTTAAACTATCATATTCCTTACCAACTGTTTCAATTATTTCGAAATCAGAGTCTTGACTTTTATTCTTTTTATTTGTTGAATCTTTAAAATATTTTAATGAGGCAACCTTGTATGGCTTTCTTAATGAAAACCTACTTACATTACTATAATAAAGAATAAGATATTTATACTCATCATAGAAAGTTAGTATTTTTAACTGATTAATTGGATGAATTAAAGTAAGCTCTCTAAAGTCTTTATCTTTGTGTGTTATTCTAAATTTGAAAGGAATTGTAACTGTATCTTTTAATTTGAAAAAATCATAATCATCTGTTAAACACAAGGGTGTTTGCCAATTAATACCAAAAACTAATCGTATTAATCTTTCGAGTGTCTTTGAAGAATCTTTCTTAAACTGTAATTCATTATTTTTTATATTAATTTTATTCTCAACTAAAAAATGATAAAAATGTCTATTAGAAAACATTGGAGGCACTTCATATGGAAGTATATCAGAGAGAACTACACGTTCTTTTTTATAATCTATTTTCTTTTTAGTTTTCTTCATACTAATATTTCCATATTGAATTTATTTCTGTTAACCCATATTGCAGTACTCCTCTATTGCGATTATTAATAAAATCTCTTTTCTTAGAATTTTGACTTTTATAAAGCATATTATTCAACGGAAATAAAATAAACTTGCGTAGTCTGAAACCTATGTTAAAATTGTTTTTTCTTAATTTATCTTTTAATTTATCTTCAACTTCTAATCCATCAATGCAATTAATCAAATGGTTATCTAACCTTTCAAGTGCATTAAAATTATTCAAAAAAATATTCGAATAGTAAATACCAACAAAAACTCTGTTCTTACTATTCCGCAATTTTGTATTACAACACAGGAAGTTCAATCTTGCTTCCAAAAGTTTAAAAGTTTTTCTATTATTATATTCTGTACTAGCAGCTTTAAACACTTCAAAGGTTTTATCAATTTTATCGATATATTTATCCTCTCTTCTTTTTGACATATCAATAGATAATTCAAATTCTCTAGCTTTTTTGCATGAAGATATTTTATATCCAAGGAATTCTATGGGATTTACTTCTAGATAACTTAATCCATTCAATAAATTATATTTAACTGTTTTGTCTTCATTTAAAGCTAAACCTCCGTCCTTTATAATTTTTTCAACACTACTAAAATATGTATCATGGACAGTATCTTCTTTCCTATTAGGGACTAGAATTACAACAATATCATCAACGTATCTCCCGTAATAAACAACATCTTTCAAAGCTTTTATTTCATTATCTATCTTTCTCATAAATAATTCAGATAAATAAGCACTAAAACCAATTCCTCTTGGAATTCCTAATGGATTCTCATCATTTTCTTGACCTTTCAGCACATTATAGCTGATAAAGACCTCATTAATAAATCTTTTTGTAGTAATACTTAACAAGTTATCATTATTTATTTTATTAAGTATTTCCTTTTGCGGAATAGTTTCATAAAAACTTGCTATATCAGTTCTAATTACATACTTAGGGAATTTGTCTTTTAATAAGTTTAGAAGTTCACTTAATATTGAAAACCTGCTAGAGGGTTTAACACTATATATTGCTTCTATATTTTCTTGAATCTTTTTGGAAATAAAAAAATTTTCAATTGTATTCTCTAAATGATAGCTCTGTTTTCCATAAACTTGACCTTCAAATAAATTTATAGCATTTTTATTTTTTGCTATTCTGAAAGAAGCATTATTAAGTGTTGAAATTATTTTTCTTTCCCTTTCCTTTTTATATACTTTCCTTTTCTGGTATAAAATACTCTTAATGTTGATATTCCTAGTAGCTCTAATGTTTTTATTAATAGCTTGTAGTTCACTTAAATCCTTTAAAGATTCTGCGAAATCATTTTTGAATCTATTCTCAATATTTTTTCCCTTTCTATTTTCTTTATCAAAAATCTCTAGAAATGTTTTTGATGTAAATGATTGATCAAGCATATATTTAAAATAATTTTAGTCCTTAAAGATAATTTTTTTTATAAAAAAATTACTATTTATTTTAATATTGCTCAAACGTACACTTCCCTACAAACACCCATACTACTTTTCAGAAAAGAAAATCTCCCCACCCATTTTTAAACCATTTTATTTTTTGACCCGAGAATAAATTATCCAATTTAAATCTACAGGCTATCTCATAGTTTCCTAGGGCTTTAAAGTGTGGCTACAATTGTTAGTTTAACCATGTACACCTTCGTAAACCTTACAATATATAGCTTAAGCCATGACTGATTGTATAGTTAAAGCGCTAAGGCTACTAAGACTATAAATCTAAATAGGTATCTCTTCTATCTTTTTCTAAACCCCCACACACTAATTACCCCCACTTATGCTGGCAGTCCGCAGGGATTGTGTTTAATACTAATTCCTTATTTATAGGCTTTATAAATCCAAGTTGATAGCTGTGATTTTAAGTCTATCTAGTGTATTAGTTTAAGCAAATGTTCAACTCAAAAACAAAAAACAATGGTAAGAATTATTGACTACAAACAAAGACAAACAGAGAATGGTAGAGCGTTCTTTGTATTAGAAATTTCAGCAGGAATTGAAATGGTAAAATCCTCAACAAATCAGTTTTATGCAACCTCAAAGAAAGCATTTATCGCATCTACATTTGATGAACAAACTTGCAAAGCACTCATTGGCACTGAAATGCCTGGCAACGTGGTTAAAAAAGAATGTCAAGCATATGAATATGTTGTAAAAGAAACAGGGGAACTAGTTACTCTTACTCATAGATTTGTATATGAGCCAGAAGAGTCAATCTCCAACAAAGAAGACAAAGCTATTCAAAGGCTTCTAGCAAATGAAAATTCATTCTCTAAGAATGGACATCATAAAGAAGAATTTGTAATGTAAAATCTTTAACCCTTCCAATTCTGTTTCCATAGCTATATAGTCAAGAAACAAAACTGGAAGGGTTTTGTTTTCTAACTTATGGAAGTAGCAGAAATTAAAGTTTCCTATTCAAATACTAATCTTGAAAGGGTAAAAATCACTAATAGCCAAATTATGTATGATTTGATTTTACAGCATTGGGATTTAGGAATTATTGAATATCAGGAACAAGTAAAAGTAATATTGCTTAACAGAGCAAATATTGTATTAGGTATTTATGAATTATCAAAAGGAGGAGTTTCAGGAACTGTGGTTGACATAAAGATTATTCTAGCAATTGCTTTAAAATGTAATGCATCTAGTATTGTGATTGTACACAATCATCCCAGTGGAAATTTAGAACCAAGTCAACCAGATAAGTCAATTACGCAAAGACTTAAAGAAGCTAGTAAAATACTCGATCTAACCCTATTAGATCATTTAATTATTACTAAGGAAGGATATTATAGCTTTAGTGATAATGGTATTTTATAAATACCTAGCATTGCTCTATATTCTGTTGGCAGTTTTTATAAAAAAGCAAAAGTGTATGCGTGTTATTATCTGAACCTATTTAATACAAAATGCACTTTTTACTTTTTTTATAATATATAAGTATAGCCAAATTATATTGTGCGGGACTCATGTTTAACCAATTCTTCCAATGAAACTTCTAGAGCTTGACTAATTCTGTAAAGTGTGTATATAGTAGGATTGGTTCTACCTGATTCAATTCTAGAAATATTAGTTGTATCTATTTTTCCTTGCATCTTTCCTACTAAATCAACTTGGGATAGTCCCTTACTCACTCTAACATCTTGAATGCTTTTACCTATAATTTTTAGTAAATCAGATTTCTCCATACTTGACATATTTGACAAGTCAAAAGAAGTAGTATATTAGCATCATATAAATGCCATATATGGCAAGTTGAAATTTAATTTAAAGCATATAAACATGGATTTTGGTCAACAATTGGAAAGATATTATACTCTAAAAAACGAACTCGATAATTATACAGTGAATAGACATGAGAAATTAAGTCCAGATAATGAGCTTAATAATATCCGAAAATATCTGTTTGACATATATATGGTAACAAGATTAAATGCAGGTCTTGACAAGGGCAATGAGTTTGATTTTCAAACTTGGGTTAACAATGAAATTGAACAGAATAATTACATCAAGAATTTAATGTTAGAGGATGATCTGGATGATCTGGATGAACCAGCTGAACAAGTTCAGAGCTTTGATAATCTAGGGTTCAACAATAATTTTCTTATAAATTGGAGAGAGAACATATTTCAAGAATTAAAAAATTCGGGAGTAGTAATTTCTGATTTTTACTTGTCAGACCTGAACAAAAACAATAAAGACCTTTTAGAACATATTGTTTTAATGCCGGACACTTTTAATCATTTAAATAACAAAGGATTATTAAATGTAGGGTATTGTCCAATAACAGGAGAGAAAATAGGAATATCAAATAGTTACAATATGTATGGTAGGCATATTTATCTTTCTAAAACTGGTTTAGAAATTTGTAAAGGAGTTAATAAAAATGATTGGAAAGAAAATGATATCAGTTATGATGAATTTGAAAGACTAAAGAATAAAAGTAGAGAAAAGAGTAGAAAACAAGCAAGTTTTGTTGTGATTACATTAATAATCTTGTCAATTTTTATTTCTTGGAATATAGTTTCTCCTACAGGATTTTTATCTTTTTTAAGTTTTGTTCTAATTGGATTTGTTGTGTTTTTTATTCTAGGATGGTTATTTAATTTTTTATGGGATTTTTATAGAAACTAAATGACACTTCAAACTTACCTAGAAAAGCTTCAAAATAACCAACCTCTAAAATTAGAGTACATTAATCATTGGCTAAAGGAAAACAGTACCAATTTTAATATAGCAATAGAAAAAACAGAATGTTACAAATGGAAGAAATGGCAAAGAGATAATTCAATATTTATACTTCCTTGTTGTTGTCCAACTCGTAATGATGAATGCGTTTTTATTGAAACATACAGAGAACTAGAAAACTATATACAAACAATAAAAACTGAAGCTTTTTACAAGAATTTGCTAGAGCAATACTATAGAATTCAACACAGCCAAAATGCTGTATTTGAATGGATACAAGATATTAAAAAGTATGGTAATGAATTAATTTTAATATGTTCTACAATTAGAATTAAGATCACATCAAGACCATATTATCGCGAGAAAATTGAATTAGAAGAAAGTGAATTGCCTTACCTATGGAAATTTAAAGAAGTTTTTATTCAATACTTCAATTCAGATGAATATGAAGAATATACAAAATTATAAACACACTAATTAATAACATTTAAATTCAAGTCTAAAATGAAAAAACTTATTACTCTATTATTGCTAGCTAGTATTTCACTAGTTGGTTGCACATCAACAGAAAATAAAAATAACGAGGATACACCTTGCTTCACCTATTTAAACACTGAAACTAGTAAATGTGGTGTTCTGAAACTCCACTTCTATGAAGGCTTTAATACTACAACTGCTGAATTAATATGTTATCAAGCATCAAATAAACCAAGCATATTTACACAAACTTTAACTATAGCATATCCAAAAGGAGCTAATAAATTTCTTCTTAATGGCAACCCTGTAAGTTTTGGAGATGTTTTAGATAACCGTATAATAGTTAATCTTAATGGGATTAAATATGAAATATCATTAAATAGTGGTGCTATTGAGCATAATGGTATTTGCAAAACAGCGTTTACAATCAAATCAGAAGATAAGAGTGAAATGTATAATTATGCTTACATTACTTATCCTAACCAACAATAAATAGTTAAAAACTTATTCCAATACCAAACTAGATAACTTAGCACTAGTTAGCTTTAACCAAATTCAACCACCAATAGCAAGGTGGTTTTTTTATACCTAATTACTAATGAAACAGCTAAACATACCTTTTAAACTAGGCATGCAATATGAGGACTGGGAATTTGAATTAGAAATGATAAAAGACAGATTTCAGGGTTGTGATAGCTATAAATATGAGGGTACAGAATTAAATAAATTTCTGAACAAACATTCAGATGAAACTGAACTACTTTTTACCTTAGAAATATTAGAAGCAGTAATCTTAACCTTCAAAGATAAAAGTCCACAATTCTATAAAAACATTCAGCTTATTATTACTAGAACAAATAAATTGAAAAGTAATCTTTGTATTGATGAATATACCAAATATAATGTCCAAATATCCTATTTTTACAAAAGGAATAACGTATATATTATTTATGCTAGAAACAGCTTAATTAAAGACCTACTAAACTCTATTAGATAAAAAAGGTATACAAATAGGCATACATAAATTTTCAAAGCTTATAAAGTATTGATATTACTGCCTGAAGTGTCACAGGTTCGAGTCCTGTTCCCGCTACTAGAAAAGCTTCAGAGAAATCTGGAGCTTTTTTTTTTCGATTTTAGATTTATAAAACAATGTCTGATTCAGATTGCAGGTGCGAAGTCGGAGACATTCGTACAACCTTTCGCAAGAACTCTTTGGGGAGCAAAGGAGATGTTTCTTTTGGTCGACGGAATGATAATGAATATATAATAATACATATATCATTTATTTTCAATTATAATGTTTTGAGACATTAAATGATTGAAATTCAAAATTTTGTTTGCTTTTTCGATAGAAATAGCCTTGCCATTTTCATATAAATATATATCAGAATAAATAAACACATGAGATTTATCTATTTTATAATATTTTAGACAAAATAAGGAGTTTGCTACTGCTTTTTCAGTGTTAAAATCATAACTAAGCTGATATCCAACAATATAATTGTTTTCTTTTTTTAGAATAACATTATTTGTATTTTCATTTACATAGTCCTCAATATCAAAATTTGCTTGATCAGTAGAAACCCAAACTGTAAGTTGCCTTAATCCATAATCATTTTCAGGGTCTAAAAAATCATAAATTTTAGAATTATCCTTAAAAGTCCCAATTTTTATAGCATCAAACACCTGGTTTTTTATATCGCCAGATTCTTTTAATTTAGTGTATTGAGGAATTTTCAATACAATGTTTTGTCCTTTGTCATTTTGTATTGTATCTTTTTTAAGTGGGAGTTTTACGATTTCATTTAATTTTATCTGAGGTTTTAAAACTAAATCACTTTTTAAAATATTTATTTTTTGTTTTACTCCTTCCGCATAAGCAAGCTCCTCCTTGATATCATTTTCAAATTTCTCTTTTGAAATCTGACTAAATTCAATAATAGTGTTTTTTGAATTTGAAAAGGTTGCCTCATCTTTAAACTTTATTTTGAATGTTTGACCACTAAAAACAAAATCATACATGTTAAGCAAATTGTTAGTTTTTATTTTTATTTGTTCCAGACTGTTAAAATCTTTGAGATTTACATTAAATTTTTCAGGTAATTCAAAATAGAGACTGTCATTTTTTTTTATAAAATGAAAGTTATTATCAAGTATTTCTTGCATATAGTAACCTGTCAAACCTTTAAATTCTTCTTTATCTTCTCTATAAATATTGGTTATTTCCCAATATGTTTCTTTGTTTTGTGAATTGCAACTTATAATTGTGACCGTAAGAAATATTATTAATATTAATTGTTTGAATTTCATTTTAAAATTTTTATGAATATAAATGCTTCTCTCGTATCCTAACGTATTACTTCTAATTTAGCTCCTTCCTTAGGTCGATAGAAATATTGAGGAAAGAAATCAGAGTGACCTTCTTTATAATTTTCAGTTAACGTATAATTTCTAATTCCCTAGAGCCCTTAGGAATGTGCAAAAATAGATCAATAAAAACTTGACGCTTCATTCCATTTTGATTAATGTCTTCATAGCCAAAAGCAGAGTTTCCTTTGTTAGGGCCAACTGATTGTACAAGTCTTACAATCCTATTATTACAATCAAATTCTATTTTAGCGTCTTTTAAGGAAAACATCTTTTGTTCGTACAAGCTTGTATTGTCCTTTGTTGTTGATATTGCTTTCCCTTTACGCCCCTCTTTGGATTGATATTTTTTAATGATTTCTTTTGAAAAATATTCAGATTGATACCATTCAGTATCTGCATTTAAATAAAGAGTATTTAAGTAATCATAATTTTTTTCTTTAAAGGCATCAATGGCTGTATAATAAAAATTAGAAATGTTATTCATTAACACCTCTTTGTCTATTTTACTTAGATCTTCACTTTCTGACCAACCTTTTAATTCATAAGGTACTTCTGCTGTAAATGTAAACTCTTTAATCACCTGATTTTGCCCACTATAATCGATAGGCTTTTCGTAATCAGGTTCGTCATTATTATTTGTTTTGTATTTTGGGAGTTCGTATTTTAAAATTGCTTTAGGTTTTTCTAAGTTGCCGTTTTTATTCCAAGATGTTTGCTCGATTTCCAAAGAAAAGAAATCTTTATTTGTGAGATATTCATTTTGAATGTTTTGAGAATTGTAACTTGGATATATTTTAATTTGTAAAGTTTGAATGCCACTTTTTAAAATAGCTGAGTTAATATTGAAACCTATTTTCCCACCCATTTTATCAAAATAAGTATAAACAGGAAAATCATTTACTAATATCTGATAGCAATTTTGCGTTTTAACCTTTATTTGATATAAGGGTTCATAATCATATTTTTTTATTTTACTTGATATATATGATAATCTTTCGTCGGTAGTCATTTTATTTTCTTTTTTTCCTTGTGAGTTGCAACTCACAAGAAAAAAAAGAAATAAGAAACTTAATTTATTGATAATTTTCATTTAACGTATAATTTCTAATTCCTTAGATCCCTTAGGGATGTGGAGATACAAATCGAGTGATACTATTTTTTTATTCCCTTCTTGATCTATTTTTTCATGTAAAAAGAACGATTTCCCTTTATTTTCTATATCAGTCCTCTCAATGCTAATTATTCTATTATTACCATAAAGCAATATTTTATATTTACTTAAGGGGATAAAATTGTTTGTAAACTTATCTTTATTGTTATTCATGGCATTTTGATATTTTTTTATAACATCAAGTTTTAGGTATTCAGATTGATACCATTCAGTATCGGCTTTCAAATATTCTGTCTTCACGTAGTCAAAGTCTTTCTCTTGATATTTGTCAACTAATTTTTTACAGAATTCTAATACTTTTTTGTGTAAAATTTCTTGATCTATTTTACTAAGATCCTCACTATCAGACCATCCTTTCAATTCATAAGGTATAGTAGCTGTAAAATTAAAATCTTCAATTAATATATTTTGTCGGCTATAATCAATAGGCTTACTGTAATCATAATCTCCCTTATCATCTAATTTATAGTTAGGAAGTTCATAGTTTGTAACTATCTTAGGTTCTTCTAGATTACCATTTTTATCCCATGCAGTTTTTTCAATTTCAAACTTAAGTCTCGGATTTTTAATAAAAAAAGGATTTGGTGTTTGTTTATCTTTGTATGAAGGGTAAATTTTTATTTGTAACTGTTGTTCACCGCTTTTAAGGATAGCATAATTAATAGGAAATACAAGAGTTCCTACATCACTGTTGATTTTTTTGGCAACAGGAAGATCATTAACCGTTATTTCATAATTAAGATTTGTTTCTATCTTGATTCTATACATTGGCTGGTAATCAAAATATTTTATTTTATTTGTTATAGCAGATATTCTTTCTTCTGTATTCATTGTGTTATCTATTTTTTCTTGTGAATTGCAACTTATTAGGCTAACATTCAATACTATTGCTAAAATTATTTTTTTCATTTATAAAGATATTAAAGGTAATTTCCAACCTGTTTTCCATTCGTAAGGGTCTAATACAACTATTTTTCCTTCGCCCTCATAATGAAGACCGCTTTGTTCTTTTAATTCTTCAATACTACTCCCTTTCGCCCCATCCTCTTCCACTGCTCCAAAATTCGCATTTCCTTTTAATACAAGACCGTCAAATTTTATGGTTGGTTCTAAATAGATTCCGTCTTTATCTGCTTTAGTGACGCCTTCTATTGATACTCCACTAACAATAGAAGCTTCTAATTCTCCGTATATTGAATAATTTCCGAAAACTAAGTTTTTGTAGGTCGCATTTGCTTGAATATATCCTTTCAAATTTATTTCTACTTTTCCTTCTAATTTACAAGGAGAATCATCATCATCTTTCATTAATCTTTCAGAATATTTACTTCCTTCCGCGGTATTTATAGTTCCCTTAAGTGCGCCACTTATTTGCGAGGTTATTATTAAGTCCAGATTAATATCAAAATTATCTCCTAGTGCTTCGTCTAAAATATCTAATGTTGCCACAACCGCTAATACTACAGGATGATTGATTTTGTATAACAATTGATAAACATCATACTTAATTTCGAATCCAAAAAGAGGGTCAAGATCTATAGCCCCTTCTATCATAGTTCCCATAACTGGAGTATATAAATCTTTTGGAGGATCAGCGTACCAGCTTACCGATACTCCCACACTTGGAGGGATAAACTCAAAACTCCAATTACTCTTTTTAGTTGCTTTGCTTTTTTCTAATTTTTCTTTTAATCTTTTTGATCTATTAGCTGTTTTTTTGTCTTCCTTGGGAGAATTCTGAGTGGTTTCTTCATTTTTGCCATTACATATACTTTCAACCAAATCTTTAATATCACCTATTTTTTTTAAGAAATCGGTTATTTCAGGCATACCCGATGATAATTCTAAAGCATGGTGAGGACGGTCAAATTCGCACATAAGCGAAAACTCACAATCAATTAGCCCCAGATTTGTAACATTACTCATCATGTGTGAAGCTTGGCTTCTATAAGATTGTTTTCTTTTAGCTTGAGCAGCAGCTTTTTTAGCTTTTAATCGCTCTTGTTCTCTTATTTTTTGTTTCTTTTTTTGATAATCACTAAGATTTTCAGAACGTCCTTTTAATTTTTTTAGATCAGCTTTTGCTTCCAGTTCCTTAAGTTTCCATTTATCATGATAGATGTCTCGCAACTTATTAAATTCTTCGCCATCGTAGTTAAATGCCAATTGCAATGTCCACTTAGTATCTGGATAAACCATAATATCCAAAGGCAAATTAGGACAGCATGTATGCAAACCAACAGGGTATTTTTGCGCTAGATATTCACTATTTGGCCATAAAGTTGAGAGCAATCCATTTAGCGGAGTGACTGTTTTACCGTGAGTAAAGTCATATCCTACCTGCAATTCTAATTTCTCATCAGTTGGAGGCTGTAGAACAAAAGGCTTGTGATCTTCTAAAATTTTAAAAGAGGCTTGCGATTTTATAGATGATATACCATTTATAAATTTAAAATTATTTGTAAAAGTGCTGTCATCAGAGCCATGATTTTTAACTTCTACATTTGGGTTATCTTTATCTGGACTGTTACTTTTATATTCTGCTAGTCTCCATTTTTTACTTCTTTCCCCTTTACCGTTTTCAATTAATTTCTCAATTTTAGAAATATCTATTACGTGTCCTGTATGTGTTTTAGCAGGATCCTCAGCATAAATACATTCTTTGGTTTGCAAACCCTCTAATTCTACTTTAAAATCTTTTCTGGATTCTTTAATACCGGCTACTAATGGAAAAACTAATTTGGTTAAATTTAAATTGTTTTGAACATTATAGATTTCGATTTCAACGGTATCTTCGCCTTTTGCATATTTACCAACAGCTCTGTTAAATCTACAGGGTAAAAAGTTAGCAATATTGGTTTCTATGGTACCGGCAACCAATACTTTGTTTCCTTGTGGTTCTAAAACAGTTTTTTCAGATGTTCTGCCTAATACTCTTACAAGAGGCTGATTGTCGGAATTATTTATTCTTAAATATTGGTTGTTAACCGCCGTAAATATATAAGCTTTTATCTCAATAGAATTGTCGGTACCTTGAGAATTGTTTTTTTCTTTATTCACAAAAAAAGCCCAAAGAGGATCTACATAAATATCTACAATACACTTTTGTACATATTTTTTGGTCTTATTGTTGTTTTTCTCGTCTGTTATATTTAAAGTATATAATTCACAGTCAATAACTCGATCTTGCAAGTCGTTGTGTACTTTTACTTCTCTTGTTAATGTTTTATTAGATATAGGGGCGTTTTTTTTATTAATTTCCTCTTTAGGTCTAGGTACATTTTGATATACACCGTTATCTTTTTCAAAAAGAGGTAAATCCTCATCTTGAAATTGCACATCATAAAGATCAATTAATATTTCGTCTCCATACAAGCCTTCTGTATAGATATGGAGCTGTATGGTTTCTCCATATTTAATATCTTTTTTAATAATCGCTCCATTGTTTCCCGATGAATATTCCCGCCATTCGTAACCGATTACTTTTGGGGTTGTTTTAGCCGATACAAAAAGACCATTTTTTGGATTCCCTGTTGGCGAACTTACTCCATAAATATAAGGTTCTAACCAGGCTACTCCATTACCACTATAAACTTTTGGAAGGTAAAATTTTCCGCCTGAGTAGCCTTTACCTATAAATTTATTGTAGTCGTTATCTTTAAATGATAACTTGTTCTCTACTAAATTCCATATCCAGACCGTTTCTTTTTTTTCAGAGTCTGTTAATTTATTCCAATTTTCTATTACAACATTAACAAAAGGATTTTGATTTTGTGGTTTAGTTTTGCTATCCGCATTTGGTTTGGATTTTCCAATTTTAATAAATGAATTATTTGGATTGTAAACATCATTAATTCCGGGATTAACTTTTAATTTAAATTTTGACATAATACTAATCTTTTATTGGGAGTTGTGTATTTTCTATTTCCAAATTACTCAAATCTATTCCGGGAAATATTTGCGCGTTTATTTCACTATCGGTATTTTGTACATTTTTTTTAGAAACTTCTGCAACTTGTCCGTGATCTTTGATTGTGATACAATCAGGACCTCCTATAGGACAAGTAGCTTTACTGTCTTCAAGTAATATTTTGCCTTGATTAGACAAAGTCACCTTATCATAGAAACCACTCCATTTCGTAATTGTAGCCTGACATGGTAGATAATCACCGCTTCCATTGGGTTGCATTTTGCATTTCCCAAAAGTATTTTTCTCTAATGTCTGTCCAATTTCTTTATCAGTGCCAATGAGTTTTTCCTTTCCGTCTTTATCATTTGCATAATGCTTAGAATGCGTTTTAACTTTTAACTTGTCAACTTTGGGTTCAACACTAAATTTACATTCACATGTCGCTCCTTGTACAACAAAATGTTTTTCAGCCATAATAATCAGGATTAAATTATCTTATTTTTTAAACATCCCTAAGAATTTCTCTAATGAGGTTTTTCTTTGGAGAGTTGGAATTTCTTCTACAAAAAGACTTATTTTTTCAGAAGATTCTTCTGAATTCGAAATATGTTTAAAACCTTTTAATCTTTCACTTATATCAATAATGTCTTCGTCTCCCATAGTTTGAAAATTCTGAAATTGTTCATGTGCCTTTCGTACTTCAAGGTCAGAGTCAGGTCTAAAATTTTCATCTTCTACTAAATGGAATAATGCTATTTTTTGTACTTTCTTTTTGGTGTTATTTATTTTAGTTTCATAAGTGGAAATAATCGAAAATATTGATCTGTCCTCTCCATAGAGTTTATATTGTACTTCCATTTCTGATTCTAAAGTTTTGTAGTCCATGCCTTGTAATTTGGCTTTGGGGTAATCGATTCCTTTTAAAACTTCTTCGATAGACCGCTCATCAATGCTTTTACCTTTAGCATTAATAATTATTTTATCTGTAGAAGTATAATATTCCTCAACAACATGATTTACTTTATAGTCTACAGACTGATTACCTAAAATAGGCGATTTCCATAAATATATTTGTGGCACATCTAAAGGATAATTAATATAGAGAGGACTAAAATATAGATGAAAAAACCAATCCTTATTCAAAGACCTTTTAAGTTCTACTTTGTTTAAAATCAGTTGTTGGACTTTATTCAATATTTTATAAGCAACATCACTGTAATAATAAGAACCAAGATGTTTTTTTAATGAGCGCCATCTTTGTATAATTTCCTCATGATTATCTATCTCTGATATTGTACCATCGTCAGCAGGTATAATTCTTATGGGGAAAATTGCTTTAGCACACTTATCCAACATTTGCTCTACCAATAGACTTGGCTCCTCATTGTCAATATATACTTGTTTACGATCTATTTCAAAAACAAAATCATTATATGTATTACGGGTTTTACAGCTTATTTCGACTTCGTAATGCACTTCTTTAAGAAGTTTTTCATTTTCAAAGTCTTGATATCTATGTCCATATTTTCTTACTTCATGAAAACTGCTGTGCTGTAACTCACGGTCATTATAAAAGTTTATTTTTTCCAAACTGAATATTACATTAAGAAAAGGCTTGTTATTTTTTTGCGGTAAATGTAAGTTTTTGTTTTCAAAAAAAGTGTTCTAATGGAAATTTTAACAATGAATTTCAGAAATTAAATGAAGTAATAATGTAGTACTATATAAAAAATTATGATATTACAGATTGCGGTACGAAGTTAGAATCCATTCGAACAGCTTACATCCAGAAATCTTTGGTTAGTGAGTCATTTTTAGTTAATCATTTCTTAATCAATAAAAGAAACAATCGTTATTACTATAAATTCGCTTCATTAATTCGTGTGAAATAAGTTATGTTTAAAAATTGGCTAAACAAGATGATGTCCCAAATCAAAATCTAAAAACAACTAACTTTTATTTTAAAAAAATTGATTTATACAACACTTTTGAATATTGCGATTTTTCAGGGAATAGTATTAGGCTTATTTATTTTAAAGTCTTCATTATTCAATAGTAATTCGAATAAATATCTGGCATGCTTACTATTTACACTCTCAATTATTTTACTGAATCATGTTTTTGAGATTGAAAAAACATTTAATTCCTATCCTTTTTTAGGCTTTATTGAGGGTATAGAATGGGTGTTTCTATTACCTGTCTTTATATTCCTTTTTATAATAAAGAGGATTGATGACAAAGTAAAAAGCAAACCAAATTTTCATTTATTATTTATTCCGTTTGCCTATTCTGCTGTTCTGAGTATTGCACAGGATCTTGATCGCATTGCAGGAATTTATACGATCCCAAAATCAGCTGCTAATCTAATCGAAATACTAGGTCTGATACATCTTGTTTTAGCCGTTACATTCATTCCATTTTTACTTATTTACTCTTATTTTAAGATAAAACATTTAAAAGATGCAGAGGAAAAAAAATGGATAATTACCCTATTAACTATTATTACATCACTGATATTCGCTTATATTATTACCGCTCTTGCTGGGTCAATCCTTCACTTCGACATTTCTCCTACAATGAACATTTTGGCTTTATCTGCAACATTTATTATTCATTGGACAGCTTATATCGGTATTTACAAATACAAATTGGCCAAGGACAAAGATGTTATCAACTATTTTTTAAATAAAGATTTTGCTATTTCAAATACTAATCTGCAAATTGCTGAAAATAGCATACCAGAAGAATATAGAGAATCAATCACGGCAGATAATCTTTATTTTCAAAAGCTTGAGCTTCTTTGCAAAGAGCAGCACATTTATACTGACAGTACATTAAACAGGGAAAAAGTCGCTGAAAAACTAGGCATAAGTGCCGGATATGTTTCTCAAATTGTAAACAAAGTAACGGAAGAAAACTTTGCCCATTATATCAATCGATATCGTGTTGAAGCTGTCAAGGAAATGATCTTAAATGCTGAATATGAAAACTATAATTTGTTGGCGATGGGATTAGAATCTGGGTTTACTTCTAAAACAACTTTTTATAAAGCCTTTAAAAAAGTTACTGGTCTGACACCAAATGAATACAAAAACACCATTAAATAAGTACCATTTTATACATTTTTAAGCTTTTGAAACCTCTTTCAATTTTTCTTATGTGAATTTTGGATTTAAATAATTCAAATCAATTTTTATGAAAAAAATTTTATTACTAGCTGTTGTTACAGCTTTAGGATTTACAAACGTTAATGCGCAAGAAATTAAATTTGGCGCAAAAGCAGGTTTCAACTTGGCTTCCATCAGTGGAGATAATACGAAAGGAACTGATGCCGTGACATCATTTAATTTTGGTGTTTTGGCAGAAATTCCAATTTCCGAAAAATTCTCTTTTCAACCTGAATTAATGTATTCGGGTCAAGGGTATAGTTTCAATGACAATACTGTTGCCTTAAATTATCTAAACGTTCCTTTAATGGCAAAATATTATGTAGCAAAGGGATTGAGTATTGAAGCTGGACCACAAATAGGTTTTTTACTTTCTGCTAAAAACGAAAGTACCAATGTAAAAGATTCGTTTAACACTTTTGATTTTGGCCTTAATTTTGGCTTAGGTTATAAATTTAAAAACGGATTTAATTTAGGTGCAAGATATAATTTGGGATTAACCGATATAAATAATTTGGAAGGCTCGTCAGCAACAAATAAAAACGGAGTATTTCAGTTCTCTGTTGGTTAT
>NZ_DATIDY010000172.1:0-5269 GCF_035456085.1 Flavobacterium sp. | reverse complement strand
CATCAATCGCAATTGTTTGGACTTTTTCCTGGAGATCATATTTCACCTTCAAAAACTCCTGAATTGGCTAATGCTGCTAAAAAAACATTAGAAATAAAAGGAGACGAAACTACAGGTTGGTCAAAAGGTTGGAGAATCAATCTTTGGGCAAGACTTTTGGATGGAAATCGGGCTTACAAAATGTTCCGAGAACTGCTCCGCTATGTTGATCCAGACGGAAAGAAAACTGATAACCCAAGACGTGGAGGAGGGACATATCCTAATTTATTCGATGCGCATCCACCGTTTCAAATTGATGGCAATTTTGGTGGAGCTGCTGCCGTTGCCGAAATGTTAGTGCAATCAAATGAAAATGAAATTAGATTATTGCCGGCTTTACCAGATGCTTGGGAAAGCGGTTCTGTAAAAGGAATTTGTGCCAGAGGTGGTTTTGAAATTGCTATGGAATGGAAAAATAAAACATTTCAAAAAGTATCAGTTTCTTCAAAAAATGGCGGTAAAACAACACTAATTTGTGGAGACAAAAAGCAAGAGATCAATTTGAAAAAAGGTCAAAAAGTTGATTTGATTTGGTAATGGTTTGATTTTTTTAAAAATCTATCAGTAATGGAAAAACAGCAGAAACATTTTATTGCGTCACCAAAAGTTGGGGATAAGGTTGGGGAGCAGCATCTATAATAACAGTTGGAATTGCTTCTTTTACATCAACAAGAAGCTTATTAAAAGTTGGGTTAGATAACATCTTACTATTTACAATCATTCCAGAAGTCATAGTGCCAATACTACCTGTTATTATTGAATTTGTTAAAAATGATTTTGATTTATACTTTTCACATAATTTTACATTGTCTAATAGTGAGCATCCTTCTAAATATACTCCATATAACTGAAATGTTGATTTTGTAGTGTTTTTATAAAATAGACATGAATAAAATCCCACTCCAGATTCACCTCCAATTATAAAATCCCCTTTGTTATTTGTGAAATTGCAGTTTGCAAATAAAGGAGAACTATAATTATTCATTTCAGCAACGATATCATTGTTATCAAATCTACAATCTATCCATCCGTTTAAATTACAAGCTCTTTTTCCTAACAAACTCATTGCTTTTTTGTTATTAATCCACTGGCATTTATAAAAAACTACCTTATCCATAAACATCATGGTCGATGTTTCTCCCTCTGTGTATAATGGATCAACTTCTTGAAATAAACCAATATTTGTATCTACAAAACATACATTTTCTATAAAATTATTATCAAAACCATAAAATTTATCTAAGTGAATCCCATAATTTTGATTTCTAAAAATTAAGTATTTAAAAAGACAAGGACTTACTGAAATTCTAGAACCATTTAATGGATGAATTCTAAGACCCGTGCTGCCACCTTGAAGTGTCATATTTGATAAATAAAATTTCACTTCTCCTGTTTTGCTTTCTCCAGTAATTAATGGAAACGTATCCGTTAGACCTACAATAGCAGTCTTGCCTGTACCTTTTCCTACGATACCTTGGTTGTTATTAATAGTTAATGTAGAGCTTATATAATAAATACCTTCTTCTAATTCTGCTATGCCATTGGTATTGATCAAATTTTGAATATATTTTGTATCATCCTTTTTGCCTTCTTTTTTTATACTATCTCTTTTAATACTCCAATTATCTCCCGTTGGGTTTGGTATTGTTTCAAAAACAGGTCTTGCCCAAGGTGTGTTTTTAGTGCCTAAAATAGTTTTATTTAGTTTCTCAATAGTAGGAACATCTGTAATAGCACTTGTTATATTTACACCATCTAAAGTAACATTATTATTATTGCCAAAATATCCTTTAAAATCATATCCAGTAGTGGCTACATTATTATTATAACCTTCTGAATTACTATCCAGTAAAAACATATTAGTATTTTTTCCCAAAGTGCTTTTGTCAGTACCTAGATTACGTATGTACTTTTTTGTCATAAATAGGTTATCTGCTGTTATACTAAATGCTGGAGTTGGAGTTGGGCCGAAGTTTGCTCCTTGAATCGAAGCAATTTTAACATCTCCCATATTTTTCATTTCTATTAGTGGTTTTGCACTAATGTTGAGATAATTCCAAGTTTCGGCGTCTAATCCTACCCAAGTTAGTGTTTTGAGATTATCTATTTCTGCACCATTACCACCTGGAGTTAACATATTTATCCATAATTGAACATTACCATAACTAGGCGTATTGCTATTACCTTTCATTACTATTTGTGGGTAATAACTATGTATCCGATGCTTAATTATCTTGTTGTTTCTAAAGTATCCTGAACTACTCATATCCCACTTTAAAACACATCTAGATAAATTAATAAAACTATTACTAACAATAATGCCCCCAACTGAAAGCATAAAAGTTGATTCTATGTTTTTAAATATAGAATTTGAAATAGCATCACCCGCTTGGAATGTTATACTTCCTGAGGTTATATTCGTTACTTTTATGTTATTACTCCCGGCTGCTATAATAATTTTAGGAACTTTATTGAAATTTGGATATCCTAATAATTTCTGACCGCTATGTAAAATAATATCATTACCACCTGAATAATCACCTTTTTCCAATCGTACAGAACCGTAAGTGTCTAAAGCTTTTTGAAGATTGTTTTTTTCTGCAATTGGCAACAAATACGCATTAAAATATTCAATTTCTTCTAGCTGGTTATTTACACCTGTTGATGTTACCTGTTTGTTAGTAATAGAATATTGGTAGTTTTGTGAAAACAGTAGCGTTGTGAATAATAAAAAACAAATTAAATATTTCATTGTCCAGATATTATGTATGAATTTACATCTGTTTTTCTAAGTAATCCAAAACTTACGTTACCTGGGACACTGATAAACGTTGCAATACCATCTGTTTTGTAGTTAAGTTTTACACCAGAGATGGCCTGTATTGTTAATACAGCACCGTTATGCGTTTCTAAATTGATAGTATCACCCACTAACATACTTTCAAATCCAGGCGTTAATGTTAATGTTGCTGAATTTGTACATTCTAAAGTATTATTTACATCCGAACCTTCAATATTTCTAGATGTTGTAAGTGGAATAATTAAAGCTTTATAAGGGTTTTTGCCATTTGTACCAACTATTTTTTCAGCAGTTTTTGCATGTAACGCATAAGGCACACTTAAAAGTTGTGAAATGCCAATAATGTTGTAATTAGTTCCACCTGTAATATCTACTTGTGTTTCTATAAAATGAGGCCCATTTTCCCAAGCTATTTTACTAAAATTACCTGTAACAATTATTCCAGTTCCAATTTCAAGAGAAACTAAACCATTATCATTTGTTTGAACCGAATGAGTTTCTTGGTAAACATCTGTTCCTGTCGCGGTACCTTGATGTATAATAATTTTAAGACTAATTTTCGAATTGGTCACCAAGCTATTGTCACCACCTCGGATAATTGCTTGATAACTCATTTTTTCTGGCGACTGTGCAAATACATTAAGTGTTATAACAAATAATAGTATGATAAGCTTAAGTTTCATTGTTTTATTATTTTAAATGTTTTTAGAACTTTATTATTATCATATACACGAAGTAAATAAATAGATCTTATAAAATCATTTAGATTAATTTGAGTTTCAGATGAATTAATTATGTTATCTTTTAAAATTCTACCTTGAAGGTCATAAATTTGATACGAATGCTGTCCATACTCTAGCTCAAAACCTTTCATATTTAGAGTAACATAATCTGTTTTTGGATCATTTAGAACTACTATTTCTTTTTTGGTGTCAATACTATTATTTTTTATATTAGGAATTTTTGGGTGCTGTACGCCTTGAGCCACATTATAAACAGTTTCACCAACATACATATAGAATAATTGTCCGATTGAGTAGTTTACTGTACCTGAACTACTTGTTGCATTACTCCCAGATGTAATTATGGTTTCCATTGTTTTATTAATATTTTGACTAATACCTTTGTATGAAAAAAAAAACAAAATTATAATAGGGAGGCTAACAGTTTTTGATTTTAAATACTTCACAGTTTATATAAAATTAAATTTAACTTTTTTAGGATTCAAAATTACTTAAAAAAGTCCACAAAATACTATTATAATCTATGAAATACATTGATTTTCAAACAATTAAGTAATTATCTTACTTTTTATAATATTAAGCTAGTAAATTTTCCTTTTTAATAAGAAGAATAAATTTGTTGAAAGAATTAAAATTTAAATAAACTCAGATATTATTAATAAACAGCTGTATAGAGTAAATAACGTTCGTGTGTTTGATTAATTATATCCATTCTTTTCTTTTATTAAATCTCTACAATTCTATAACATAGAAATATTTATTTATTTTCTATTTAAAACAGACTCTAAGTAATTTGTGTTTAAAAATATAAATCTCATATAATGATGAATTTTTCTAGTCAATACAGAATTGAATTACGAAAGCTAAATTGTGAGATTAAAAAATGAGCGACATTATTTATTACGATTTGTAATATCTGTCAGTATGTTTTTTTGGCAACAATATCAAACTTATTATTTGTAAGAAAATCAACTAAATGTGCTGAAAGACAGACTTTTTTTTAATTTTTGGAAGTCATACCTTGTTTTTGCGAACCATAAGATATAAAAAGGCTAACTTTAAAAATTAGCCTTATGAGTTATAATTTTTAAGTCGGTTAGTAGTAAAAAAAAATTATAAAGGCTGTTCCATAAGAGCAGCCTTTTTTTAAGAAAATTTTAATTTCCAATAATTTGATCCATCACCCAGTTTGTGTGAGCTGCTGATAATCCATCTGAAGGATGTTTTGAATTTCCTAAGAGATGATCTCGCATTTGTTCTACATGATGCAACTGAATGTTTTCCGGATGAGGTATTTCAGTAATGGTTTCTCCATCTTTGGTTTTAAGAACAAAAGGAATATTCTCAAATACTGAAAAAGTTATTTTTCCTTCACTTCCATAAATTTCAACAATATCTTCTCGTTCGAAAGTGCCAAAATTCCAGCTTCCGCTTCCAGTAACTCCAGATTCATGTATCCAGTTTGCTACGCAAGCATCTTTTGCTGTATACAATCCTTGTTGATTCAGGCTAGTTCCGGAAACTTCTTTTATTGGTCCCAAATAATGAACAAACAAATCCAATCCATGGCTCGCTAAATCGTCAAAATAGCCTCCTGTAGCGATTTTTACGTCAGTTCTCCAATTATATTCACCAGAACGATCTTGGTCAGTTGTAGGCTTTGATAAATGCCATCTGATGTGTCTTA
>NZ_DATIDY010000171.1:0-19673 GCF_035456085.1 Flavobacterium sp. | reverse complement strand
TTTATCTAAAGTTGATTTGAAAGGAATGAGAGAGTCTAAAGCTACTTTCGTTTTCGGACAAATGAATGAACCTCCTGGAGCTCGTGCTCGTGTGGCACTTTCAGGATTATCTATTGCTGAGTATTTCCGTGATGGAGCAGGATCAGATCAAGGTAAAGACGTATTATTCTTCGTAGATAATATCTTCCGTTTTACACAAGCAGGTTCTGAGGTATCGGCACTTTTAGGTCGTATGCCATCTGCGGTAGGTTACCAACCAACATTGGCAACTGAGATGGGAGCGATGCAAGAGCGTATTACTTCTACTAATAAAGGATCCATTACATCTGTACAGGCGGTTTACGTACCTGCGGATGACTTAACTGACCCAGCACCAGCAACAACGTTTGCTCACCTTGACGCTACTACAGTATTGTCTCGTAAAATTGCTGAGTTAGGTATTTATCCTGCAGTGGATCCATTGGATTCTACTTCAAGGATATTAGCTCCACATATTATTGGAAATGATCACTACGAATGTGCTCAAAGAGTAAAAGAAATTCTTCAAAAATACAAACAATTGCAAGATATCATCGCAATCCTTGGTATGGAAGAGCTTTCAGAAGATGATAAATTAGCAGTTGCTAGAGCTAGACGTGTACAACGTTTCTTATCTCAACCTTTCCACGTTGCTGAGCAATTTACAGGATTAAAAGGAGTTTTAGTAGACATCAAAGATACTATCAAAGGATTTAATATGATTATTGATGGTGAATTAGATCACTTGCCAGAATCAGCTTTCAACCTTAAAGGAACTATCGAAGAAGCTATCGAGGCTGGAGAGAAAATGTTGGCGGAAGCTTAATATAATTATGAATTATGAGTTATAAATTATGAGTTTACACTCACTTATAACTCATAACTTATGACTCATAACTAAAAAAAATATGATTTTAGAAATAGTATCACCAGAAGCGAAATTATTTTCAGGAGAAGTAACTTCTATTTCTGTTCCAGGAGTAGATGGACGTTTTCAAATGTTGAATAATCACGCACCTATAGTTTCATTGTTGCAAAAAGGAACAGTTAATATTACAACTGCTCATGGTTTTGAATTAAATGAAGAAACAGCTAAGTCATTTACCAAAATAAATGATAACAATTATACTTTAGAAATTGCCTCTGGTACTCTTGAGTTAAAAGATAATAAAGTAATTATTTTAGCAGACTAAAGTAATAAAAGTTAATAAAAAAATGCCTGACGAAAGTCGGGCATTTTTTTTGCGATTGATTTTTTGTTAATGAACTTAAATATAGATAAATAGTGCGTTGGTATATATTTTTTTCTAACTTTACAATAAGATCTTTAATACTAAAAATAACATAAAATTCGACGCAATGAGAAATAAAAATCTTTTAGTCTTACTTTTTTTATTAATTAATTTTATTGGTTACTCACAAGTCTACAGTGATAAAATAGTGGGAAAGAAAAATGCGGCTTTATTAGATAGTATTAAAGTAGTGGAATATCCCTATGTCTTGCCTATATGGGGTGATAAAGCCACAAAGAAAGGTTTTCAATTACCGTATTCGGCTGGTATGTCTGTAAATTACTTTTGGCAGGAATCCGAATTGACAATAAAGAATCTGGAAGTAGGTTTCAATAATGGGCCAATGACCAATTTGGATCAAATTGTACGTTTTAACGAAGCAAAAGCATCTGGTTATGCACTCAATGTTAGACCGGATATTTGGCTGTTTCCTTTCTTGAATGTGTATGCTATTATGGGAAAAACCAAAATGGCAACATCTATTGATGCAGGTATTTGGGTGCCGGATGAAAATAATAATTGGACACAAGTTTTGCCATTTAAAACCAAAGCGGATTTTGAGGGTACGACGTTTGGATTGGGTTTGACCCCTACAATTGGTATTGGTGGAGGTTGGCTTGCACTTGATATGAACGTAGCTTGGACTGATATTCCTGCCCTGGAGAAACCTGCGATGAGTTTTGTTTTTGGGCCGAGATTAGGAAAGACTTTTAAATTTAATAAACCAGAAACCAATATAGCATTTTGGGCAGGGGCATTTAGAGTACATATTAAAAGCGATACAAATGGATCATTGAATTTGGGTGATTTATTTGACACCAGCGGTCTGCAAGCCAAAGTTGATCAGGGTTTGGCAACAGTTGATGAGAAACAGGCCAAAGTAGATACTTGGTGGAATGAATTATCAAATGTTGAGCAGAATTTACCATCTAATAAGGCTAAGTATGCAACAGCGAATAGAGCTCTGGAAGGCGCCGGGAATCTTTTAACGGGTCTCGATGGAGCGTTAAATGACGATCATTCATCTACTGTGCAATATTCGCTTGAAAAATCTCAAACGAACATGTGGAATTTTATTTTGGGGAGCCAATATCAGTTTAACAGACATTTTATGTTGCGTGCCGAATGCGGATTTTTAGGAACTCGTACCCAATTTATGACTAGTTTTCAGTATCGTTTTGGTTTATAGATGTTAGTTGTGTACAATACGATGAAAAGAACTTTAAACATACTCCTGATATTAATTTCAACTTTAAGTTGTTCACAAAACAACTTAGAATCTGACGTTTTTAAAAAAATCATTGATGACCAAATTGGAAAGGGTACCTTTGGAATATTTGTCAATGTGAAAAATCCAAAACTTATTTTGACAAAACAAATTTTAAAGAAGAAAGTGGGCTTGAAGTCCCTGAAAACATACTAAAAGAAATTGAAGCAAACGTTGCAAAAAGCAGTAATGGAATTTGGAATTTAAAATTAATAAACGAATTGAATTACGGCTCTAGTTATATAAATAGAGAAAAATGTTTGACAAAAAAAGACGCCGAAGAAATTTTTATAAAAACAAAGAAAAAGCAAAATATAATTTCTATAAGTGCCCCAATTTTTGACAATAATTACGAAAATTGTGTTGTTTCTGTTAGTTACCTAAAATTTACAAACAGCTCAAGTGGAAGTACATTTTTTCTGAAAAAAGTTTATGGAGTTTGGACAGTTATCGCTGTATACGGAATTTGGATGACTTAAAAAAAGTACTGTACAAACAGCTACTACAACGGATTTGGGTAATTGGCTTAATGGAAAGCTGGTTTTGTATTTGAATGATTTGGCAAATCCGAAGGATGGGCTTAATTAGTCACAAACCCGCTGTAGTACTAGAACTTTATAGAATAAGGTTGATGTTAAAAAAGAAAATAGATGATATAACGAATGAAAAAACCCCTATTCTTACTTGTATTATGTTGTAGTTTTCAAGCCGCTCAATCTCAAGTTTTAATGTCTCTTATTTTTGGGGACAAATTAAACTCTCCTAATATTGAATTTGGTTTAGAAGGTGGTGCTAATTTTTCTACCATTACAAATCAACCCGGTGCTAATAATAGAACTGATTTTAACTTAGGCTTCTATTTCGACTTTAATTTAAATAATCCTTCCTGGATTTTTAATACGGGTGTTATTGTAAAATCTACTCTTGGTGCTGAAGGTTTGCCAGTTTATTCATTAGATAATCCAGAATTAGATGCTGCTTTCGCGGAAGGTTCTGTAGATAGAAAAATTAATTATTTTAATGTGCCTCTAGCTATTAAATATAAATTTAAGAATAATATCTTTGTTAAAGCTGGAACCCAATTGGGATTGTTATCTAAATCTACTGATATTTTTCATCAGGAATATGATGGAGATGATTTGGAATATAAAAATAATATTCGTGACAAAATTCATGTTGTAGATGCTGGTTTGATATTAGGTGTTGGATATCGTTTAAAGGTTGGCAATGGTATGAATCTTGGTTTGCAATATTATTATGGTTTAGTACCACTTTTAAAAGGCGATAATAGTCCGACCCAATACAATCGTTCATTATATGTAACAACTTGTCTGCCTATCGGAAAGGCTAAGGCAGCAAAACGAGCCGCCGAAAAGAAGAAGGCAGAAGAAAAAGAAACTTTGCCTGAAAAATAAGTTGGTTTTGATACCTTTGTCTTCATGTATTTTCCAAAGAATTTAGCCGCCAAACTCGAAAGCCGTATGCAAAATAAAGCATTACGGACTCTTCCTAAACCGAATGATTTAATTGATTTTGCTTCTAATGATTATATTGGTTTTTCTAAATCCGAATTGATTTTTAATGAAACCCATCAGTTTTTATTAGATCATAAAATAAAAAGCAACGGAGCAACTGGATCACGATTAATCTCTGGAAACCATTTTTTATATACCGAAACAGAAAATTATATTGCCCAATTTCATCAATCAGAATCGGCTCTATTGTTTAATTCTGGCTATGATGCTAATGTTGGCTTTTTTAGTTGCGTACCACAACGCAATGATGTTGTTTTATTTGATGAATTATGTCATGCTTCAATACGTGATGGGATTCAAATGGGAAATGCCAAATCATATAAATTTCTACATAATGATTTCGAAGATTTAGAGAGACTTCTTTCGAAACAAGACCAAAACTCAACTATTTATGTAGTAACTGAGTCTGTTTTCTCGATGGATGGAGATTGTCCAAATCTGGAAGAATTAATTGCTGTTTCAGAAAAATATAATAGTTATTTAGTAGTTGATGAAGCGCATGCTTTGGGTGTTTTTGGTGAAAAGGGCGAAGGAGTAATTCAATCTTTAGCATTACAAAATAAAATATTTGCACGAATTATGACTTTTGGCAAGGGCCTGGGTTGTCATGGAGCCGTTGTTTTAGGTTCGAATGAACTAAAATCCTATCTCGTAAATTTTGCTCGTAGTTTTATTTATACAACTGGATTATCACCACATTCTGTTGCCACTATTTTGACAGGATATTATCATTTAGAAAAAGATAAAAGTCTAACTGAGTTGCTTAGGGAGAATATTATTTTCTTCAATCAGGTAAAAAAGATGTTGAATCTGAGTCCGATTTTTATTCGCAGTAAATCGGCAATTCAGAGTGTTATAATTCCGGGTAATGAAAAAGTAAAGAATATTGCCAGTTCGATTCAGCAAAATGGCTTTGACGTGAAAGCGATACTTTCTCCCACAGTTCCCGAAGGCCAGGAACGATTGCGATTTTGTTTGCATAGCTATAATACAAAAGAAGATATAACCAAAATATTGACGTTGTTGAATGAACTTATTTTTAAATAGTATGGAAGAAACAACTTTTCAAAAAATTGCTGCTTTCCAATATTCTTCTGAAGCATCAATTTTTAAAGGTAAACTTGAATCGGAAGGAATTCGGGTATTCGTGCGTGACAATAATACTGTAGATGCAAATCCAATGTATAGCAATGCTATTGGCGGGATTAAACTTTTTGTAAAAAATGAGGATTTTGTTAAGGCAAAAACGGTGCTTTCAGAAATCAGTGCCTATTCATTAAATGAGAATGATGAATTGATTAAATGTCCAAAATGTGGAGCTGAAAAAATCGAAATGGTAACTTCCATAAAAGATTTAAAAACTCTTATTGCATTCATTTTCTCATTACTTTTTGTTTTAATGCCTATTTATTCAAAGCATAGATACAAATGCAACAAGTGTAATTTTGAATTTAATTAGATGAAACTATTTGTAACAGGAATTTCTACCGATGTGGGCAAGACCATTGCCTCGGCCATTATTGTTGAAGCTCTTGAAGCGGACTATTGGAAACCTATTCAGGCGGGCGATTTGAATGATTCCGATAGCCATAAAGTCAAACGTTATATTTCAAATACAAAGTCGCATTTTCATCCTAATGCTTATGCGTTGCAGACTCCGGCGAGTCCCCATCTTGCTGCCGAATTGGACGGAATTACCATCGATTTGAAACAAGTAAAAGAACCTACAACAGAAAACAATTTGGTTATAGAAGGTGCTGGAGGCGTTTTTGTACCTTTGAATCAAACAGATTATGTTGTTGATTTAATTCAACCCGATTATAAAGTGATTGTGGTTTCCAGACATTATCTGGGAAGCATCAATCATACCTTGCTTACTATTGAAGCTTTGCATAATCGTAAAATAGTGATAGGTGGAATTATCTTTTCTGGTGATGAAAATGTTTCGACCGAATCTATTATTTTAAATAAAACTGGCGTACAATGCATCGGAAGAATTGAACAAGAACCGTATTTTGACCAAAATGTAATCAAAGAATACGCTGATAAGTTTAGAGAAAATTTACTTAATTTATAAAGATGCAATTGTTGTTTTCTTTGCGAAACTCTGCGTTTTCTCTGCGTATCTTTGCGGAATAATCTATCTAAAATGACACTAATCGAAAGAGACAGCCAAAATCTTTGGCACCCTTATACACAACATAAAACGGCAGCGCTTCCCATTGCCATAACTAGGGGTGAAGGCGCTTTGCTTTGGGACGAAAATCAAAAAGAATATATAGATGCCATTGCTTCTTGGTGGGTGAATCCGTACGGGCATTCCAATAAATTTATAGCTGATGCGATTTACAACCAATTAACAACTTTAGAGCATGTTTTATTTGGAGGTTTTACTCATGAACCTGCAATTCATGTTGCTGAGAAAGTCTTGGCTATTTTGCCTGATAATCAAAAGAAAGTTTTTTTCTCAGATAACGGATCTACTTCTGTGGAAGTTGCAATCAAAGTTGCTTTACAAAATTTTTATAACAAAGGCGAAAAGAGAACTACAATTATTGCTTTTGAAAATGCTTTTCATGGAGATACTTTTGCAGCTATGGCTGCGAGTGGAATCTCATTTTATACGCAAGCGTTTCAAGGAATGTTCATTGATGTGGTGCGGATTCCGGTTCCTGTAAAAGATTTCGAACAGGCGAGTTTTGATGCGTTGAGAGAAGTCATAAAAAACAATAATTGTGCTGGATTTATATTTGAGCCATTGGTGCAGGGAGCTGCCGGAATGGTAATGTATGAACCAGAAGCTCTTGATAAACTACTTGAAATTTGTCAGGAAAACAATGTCCTCACGATTGCTGATGAAGTAATGACGGGTTTTGGAAAGACAGGTAAAACATTTGCCTGTGATTATCTGAATCAGAAACCCGATATGATGTGTTTGTCTAAAGCTTTGACTGGAGGAACAATTCCAATGGCGATTACAACTTTTACTCAGGATCTTTTCGATTCTTTTTATGATGAAGATATTAATAAAGCATTATTTCACGGACATACTTTTACTGCTAATCCAACTGGTTGTGCGGCTGCTTTGGCTAGTTTGACTTTATTAGAAACTCCAGAAATGCAACAGAATTTAGTAAGGATTAATAAAAGCCATTTGGAATTTCAAAAACGAATTGAGAATCATCCTATGGTTACAACAAGCAGAGTTTTGGGAGTCATTTTTGCATTAGAAATAAAAACAGAAACTTCGGCAAGTTATTATGGTTCTTTGCGTAATAGACTCTATAATTTTTTTATAGAAAATGGAATAATTCTGCGTCCGGTTGGGAATATTGTTTACATTTTACCTCCTTATGTAATCACTGATGATCAATTGCAAAAAGTATATCGAGTGGTCGAAAAAGCATTGGAAATAGTTTAATTTTGCCGAAAATGAATTTCATAGAGTTACACAAGAGCCTGAGAGCGTCGTTGAGTTTGGTTAATTTTAGTTGATAACTTCCTCAATCTCTGATCTTCGTGTAATAAATACTTTAAAAATAAATCAATTGTCAAAAATTATTTCCATAACAGCGCTTTCATCTATTTCTTCATTGGGCAATGATCCAGAAATAATTTGGGAGAACTACAAAAACATCAATCATTGTTTTACTAGCCGTTTTTTAGATCATAAACCAACGCTTGTTGCTCAATTAGATGAGGATTCAAAAGCAAAAGTTGATGAACTAAAACAGTCTGATAATAAATATAAATCCTTAGATAATTCGGTTTTATATGCAATGGTGGCTTCGCGCAAAGCTATTGAAAATGCTGGTTGGAATCAAAATGATGTTTTTGGAATTAATATTGGTTCTTCTCGAGGAGCTACAGATTTATTTGAAAAACATTATCAAGAATATTTAGAAACAGGTAAGGCCCAAACTTTGGCTTCGCCTACAACTACTTTAGGAAATATTTCTTCCTGGATAGCGCATGATTTACAAAGTTCAGGTCCTGAAATTTCGCATTCTATTACTTGTTCGACGGCCTTGCATGCTATGTTAAATGGAGTTGTGTGGCTTCGTTCGGGTATGTCTGATAAGTTTTTGGTGGGAGGTAGCGAAGCTCCTTTGACAGATTTTACAGTTGGACAAATGAGAGCTTTGAAAATTTATTCTAACAGTGAAGAACAATATCCTAATAGAGCTCTTGACTTAGAAAAAACTCAGAACGGAATGATTTTGGGCGAAGGTGCCGCAGTTTGTTGTTTAGAAATTGGTAAAAAAGAAAATGCTTTGGCTTATATTGAAAGTATTGGTTATGCTACTGAGATATTAGAACATAATATATCCATTTCGGCAGAAGCAATTTGTTTTCAAAAATCAATGAAAATGGCTTTAGAAAATACCAATTTGTCTGAAGTTGATGTTATCGTCATGCATGCACCTGGAACAAAAGCAGGTGATTTGACAGAATATAGAGCAATTCAAAAAGTATTTGGATCAGACTTGCCGATGCTTACAACCAATAAATGGAAAATTGGTCATACTTTTGGAGCTTCTGGGATTTTGAGCGTTGAAATGGCTATTTTGATGATGCAACATAATCAGTTTATCGGAGTTCCTTTTGCGGAAGCACAAAAACCTAGAAAACAGATCAAGAAAGTCTTAGTGAATGCTGTTGGTTTTGGTGGAAATGCGGTAAGTGTTTTGTTAAGTCTGTAAAAGATGTTTCGCAGAAAAATGAGAAGCTAAAACCCGATCACTGATCACTACCTTCTAGTTCTTTCACTTTGTCATAAACCAAGTTACTTTCAAAGCCACGACGAAGCATATAATCACAAAATTTTTTACGTTTTTTAAGCACGTTTTTTTCCGTAATAGAATTCCAATTTCTTTCGGCTAAATCTTCAAAAGTGGCTGTATATTCTTCGGGAGTAATTTCCTTTAGTGCTAAATTAATCAAAGTTTGATTGATGTTGCGCATTTTTAATTCATTGGTAATTCTAATTTTTCCCCAATGTTTTATGCGGTGTTTTCCTCTTGCAAAACTACATGCAAATCGCGATTCATTTAGGAAATTTTCCTGAATGAGATGCACTATGATTTCGTCTATCTCAGATGAATTCAATTTCATACTCCATAGTTTGGACACAACCTCTTCGTGACATCGTTCCTGATAGGCACAGAAATGTTCTATTTTTTGAATGGCTTCTTTGATGGAGTATATTTCTTTCATGAGGGACGACCCAATTTTAGTTGTAGATACAAAAGTAATTCTTTTATCAAAAAAAGAATATATAGATGTAAACTTTACAGGAAATCATTTCTCATTTAAAATTTTATTTAAAGTTTTAACTTACAAATAAATAAAATTTTAATCCTTTATCGGTTTTTATTGAACGTCCATATTCTTTTAAAGGAAGATATAATGAAATAACTTAATTTTGATATAGTTACATTATTTTTTGTATCGTTTTGTTTTCTGCTTGAAAGATAATTTTCCGAAAATTATTCAGCGAAAAATTAATTTTTTGGATTCCGAATCATTAAAGTTGAAGAATTTGAATTTTTCCTGTTATTAAGCCACTTTGTTTCTATTTTAAAATTTTAGCGGAATTTACTCATTGTTATCTTGATTCTAGTTAAAAGATTGTTCCAAATTTTACTATAATATTATGAAACCAAGATCATTATTTTTATTTCTAATTTTACTATTGTTGAAAGCAAATGCATTTGGATCAACTATAGTTAGTCCTATGAGAGGAGTTACAAAGTTTAATTTAGTAAAGCCTTTGATTATACCAAGTGCACCAACAAATCTTATCGTAACGGCGCTTACTTCCACTACAATAAATATTTCTTGGTCAGGAACAGCTGATAGTTTTTATATTGATGTTGCAACAACGTCCGCATTTGATGCAGGCACGTATGTCACAGGATATAGCAATACTGACTTAGGGAACGTAAATGCAACAGTAATAACAGGTTTAACTCCTAGTACTTTATATTATTTTAGAATTAGAGCTCATGATGCTACAGGGGATAGTGATTATTCTTTAACACAAAATGCTCTTACTTCATCAATAACATTACCTACAAGTTCAGCTCCTGTTGTATCGGGATATTGGGGTCTTAGTACTTGTTCTGTAACAGTACAATGGATTGGAACTGCTGATTATTTTTATATTGATATCGCTACGACAGCAACGTTCGATGCAGGAACGTTTGTTCCGGGTTATGAAAATGTAAATGTGGGGTATGTTTTTTCTGTATTGATTACAGACTTGAATCCAAATACTAATTATTACTTTAGAGTTAGAGCCTTTAATTCATCGACGGGGATTAGTCCGAATTCTGAGACCTTGCCATTTAAAACATTTTCTCTAGATCCTACAATAGCTTTAGCTGCTGATAATATTCAGTGTAACGCTGCAGGTTTGCATTGGGAATCTACATCTTACCCAACTTATTATCTTGATATTGCTACAGATGTCAGTTTTTTTAATGTTTTACCCAATTATAATAATAGAAAGATTGGCGGTTATGGGAATGTAAATGCTTATGTAAAGAATTTGCCAGGAGGAACATTATATTATAGAGTTAGAGTAGGTGATACTTGTGGTAATTCGTCGGCAAATTCTAATACAATTAGTTTTACAACGCTAGGACCAGATGCGGGTTCAATTTCTCCAGTACAACAGAGTATTTGCCCAGGTCAAACTCCTTTAGATTTAGTTCTGACAGGAAATACTAGTTCAGTTAATCATTGGGAAAAATCTACTGACATAGATTTTAATACATTTGTAAGTATTCCCATAACTAGCACAACTTTGTCTAGTGCTGATATAGGGATTCTTACGCAAGACACCTATTTTAGAGCTGTGACACAGCCGATATCTCCATCTATTTGTGAAGGATATTCTATTCAGGCTTTAATAACAGTTAAAACAGGTGTTACCAAAACATGGAATGGTGTAGCATGGACACCTTCTGGTCCACCGACATTAGAAGATATTATTGTTTTTGATGGAGATGCAAATATAACAGTGCCTATAGAAGCTTGTTCTTGTACAATCAATTCGGGAAATGTAGTAGTAGGAGTTTCTGGTGGAACAAATGCAGATGCTGTTTTAAAGATTGAAAGTGGTTTAGATGTGAAAAGTTCTGGGGCATTAATATTTGAAAATAATTCTAGTTTGGTTCAAGTGAGTGATATAGCTGTAAATTCGGGAAACATTACATATAAGCGTAATACTGCGGCACTTAAGAAATTTGATTATGTATATTGGAGTTCACCTGTAGCGGGTCAGCAATTGGGGACTATGGCTCCTAATACAGATTTGATTTATAGTTGGGAAAGTAGTTGGAATCCTGTTAGTGGAGGTATAGCGATGACTAATGGAAAAGGGTATATCATTCGTGCAACTACAGATATGACTTCGCAAGAAGGTGTCTTTTTGGGAGAGCCAAAAAATGGAATTGTTAAGGTTGCAACTCTTGGAACTGGACAATATAATTTAATAGGGAATCCTTATCCCTCAGCTATAGATGCTGATTTGTTTATAAGAGCTAATCAAGCACTGATTAGCGGAGCTCTGTATTTCTGGACTCATAATACTGCGAGAGCATTAAACGGTACTGGTACTCAATATGTATATTTCTCAGATGATTATGCTAGCTATACTTTGACAGGAGGAACAGGAACGGGTTCTGCTGCTATATCTGGTGGGAGACCTCCTTCTGGCGATATAGCTTCTGGCCAAGCTTTTTTTGTAGCTAGTTCCGGTTTAGGCAATTTCGTATTTAATAATTCGATGCGTATAATTTCTTCGGGGAAAAACAGTCAATTTTTTAAACAATCCCGAACCAAGAAATCTGCAACAGTAGAAAAGAATAGAATTTGGTTGAATTTGACTAATGATGGAGGTGCATTCAAACAATTATTGGTGGGCTATGTAACTGGAGCGACCAATGATTTTGACGGCTTGTACGATGGAGTGAGTATGGATGGAAACAAGTTCATAGATTTTTATAGCATTGGAAATTCGTTTAATTATACCATTCAAGGAAGAACATTACCATTTAGTACTTCTGATGTAGTGCCTTTGGGTTACAAAACCACAATTGAAGGTACTTTTAGTATTGGCATTGATAAGGGCGATGGAGTATTTGTCGATCAACCGGTTTATTTGGAAGACAAGCAGACGAATAGTCTTCATGATTTAAAGAAAGGAGATTATTCTTTTACTACTGTCAAAGGTGAGTTTAAAGATCGTTTTGTACTGAGATATAGCGATGCCAAATTGGGTACCAGCGATACTGAATCTCAAACGAAGGTAAATGAGGTAATTGTATCGGTCAAGAATGGGCGAATCAAAGTGAATTCAGCTGATGAAGCCATTTCTTTGATAAAAGTATTTGATTTGAAAGGAAGTTTAGTCTATGAAAAAGACAAAGTGCACAAGAATGAATTTATCATAGATCATTTAACCTCAAGCGATCAGATTTTGATTGTAATAACACAATTAGAAAATGGAAAAAGAGTAAGTGAGGAAATTGTTTTTTATGACTAGCCGATAAGAGTATTACAATATTTTTTACAATGCAAGTGTATTGATAAACCACAGATTAAATTGAAAATTTTATCTGTGGTTTTATTTTTTTGTTTGAACTCAGATTAAACGAACATACGATATCATTTAAAAATATAAATTGATCTTATTGTTAGTTCGAGCGCCATCGAGAACCTCGTTTCATTTCGACAGCGCTCCATATGACTAAAATAATTAATTCCTATAGGGTATAAAAAAAAATACCATCACATACTACTCCAAAAAAGTATGGTGTAATATAGCTGAATCCTGATGACGGGGTAGATGTGAATTTGTTAAGATGTTTTGATAGTGGTAGTTATCAAAATTCAAATTTACTACTCTATGATGAATTCAAAAAAAATCCTATTTTACTTCTCTGAAACACTAGTTGTCTGATTGTGTAAATGGTTACAAATTTCTTGTAATTATGAAATATTTTACTTAAAAATTTATTATCATCGAAGAAATAAAAATTTATATTTGCGACAAAATATTATTATTTTATTTTTATAAACAAGAATAATCTTATTTTCGTTTCATTCTTTTGAGCCCCATTTCTAATTCTTATTTGCCTTTGGCAGGTATTTAACTTATTGACCTATGTATAAAAAACTACGTATAGTTGTATTTTTTTCCTTTTTAATAATTTCTTCATTGCATGCACAGCAAGGCAGAGTTGATGCAACATTTAATACTTTTGATGACGGTACTGCAGGAGAGGGTTTTGATGGCAATGTAAGGGTTATAATTGAAAATCCTGATGAAACGACTTTTATTGCAGGTGATTTTTTAAATTTTAATGGAGTAGGTGCTACTAGAATTATAAAATTAGATTCGTCTGGGGATAAAGATTCAGGATTTACCTCTGGGGCAGGTTTTGATAATTCGGTAGTAAGTGGGTTTAAGACTTTTGGTGCTGATGGTGCTTTAAATAATACAGATGATAAGCTTATTTATGGTGGTTCATTTTCAAATTATAATGGAGTTTCAAAAAAGTATTTGGCAAGATTAAATTTGGATGGAACATTAGACGCATCTTTCAATAGTGGAAACGTAGGTCCTAATAATGTTGTTCAAGCTTTGGCACAATTGAGTGATGGCAGTATTATTGTTGCAGGTGATGCTATAACCAGATACAATGGGACTATTGTTGTTAATAATGTTTTTAAGATTAGTGCTGATGGAGTTTTGGATACAGCATTTAATTCTAATATTACAGCTGGAACAACTGGAACAATCAGTAAAGTTATCATCCAACAAGATAAGAAAATACTAATATGCGGATCATTTACCAGTTTTAATGGAATTACTACAAGAGGTTTAATTCGTCTTAATGGTAATGGAACGGTTGATACAAGTTTTAATACCAATTTAGGGGCAGGTGCTGATAATAATATTTTAGCGATTGACTTGCAGACAGACGGTAAAATTGTTTTAGGTGGGGCTTTTACATCCTTTAATGGAGTTGCAGTGGGAAGAATTATTCGATTAAACTCTGACGGAACAATTGATGGCACTTTTAATAATGCTAAAGCAGGATTTGCTAATGGAATTGTTCAAGCAATTCGGTTTACTACTGCTGGTATTTATGTAGCTGGATCTTTTACGGGAACATACAATGGAGTTGCAAACGGATTAAACCGTTTGACTTTGTTAAAAGATAATGGTGATTGGGATTCGGGATTTGATAATGTAACAGGACTTCCAAGTACTACATTTTATGCTATAGAAAAAGCTATAGATGGTCAGATATATATTGGAGGTTCCTTCACAATTTATGATGCAACACTTCGTGGACGTTTGGCAAAAGTGAGTAATGCTGGAAGTTTAGATATAAATTTTATGTCTGCTGGAGGTGTGGGTGCTAATGGCAATGTTTTAAAAGTGATACCATTGAGTTCAAAAAAAGTCATGATTTTTGGTTCTTTTACTAGTTTTAATGGATCTCCGGTAAATAGGATTGCTCGTTTAAATGAGGACGGTTCGTTAGATAAATCATTCAATAGTGCTGCTATTGTTGCTACTGCTGGTGCTAGTAGTACTATTAGAGCAGCTGTACAATTAGCAGATGGTAGTTTTATTATTGGAGGAGATTTTACAAAATACAATAATACTACAAGAAATCGGATCCTAAAAATAAAGGCAGATGGTACACTCGATTCTAGTTTTGTTCCTGTTACTATTGGTAATGGAGGTGTTTATGCTCTTAGTGTTGATAATGTGTCTGGGAAAATATTAGTAGGAGGAAGTTTTACATCTGTAGGAGGAGTTCCTAAAAATAGACTAGTAAGACTTAATAGTGATGGTAGTCTTGATACAGCATTTACTGCAGATGTTAATGGTTCTGTTCTAGCAATTTCTCCTGAGAGTACAGGAGGTAAGATTGTTATTGGTGGAAATTTTACTATTTATAATGGTACATCAGTTACCTATCTTGTTAGGATTCAAAGTGATGGTTCATTAGATAGTACTTACAATAATACAACTGGTCCTAATGGTGTTGTTTATGAATTTGGAAGGCAATCTGGCGATAAATTACTAGTTGGTGGAAGCTTTACAACCTTTGGAGGTAAGTCTAAAGGAAGATTTCTTCGTTTAGATAATAATGGTGCAATCGATTTGGCTTTTTATTCAGGAATTGCTTTTAATAGTGGGGATGTTCGAACTATTTCTGTTCAGCCAGATGATCGAATTATTTTGGGAGGACAATTTAATGGTACTTTCTCCGGAACTGATGCTATTGCTTATCCAGTAAGCCGAATTGTTCGATTGAATAGTGATGGAAGTTATAATACTAGTTTTAAAGCGACTTTGAACAATATTTGTTATACTTCGGCCATTGATTCTGAAGGGAGAATTATGATAGGAGGGAATTTTAACTCTGTCAGTGGAGTCGCCAAATACAGAGTTGCTCGTCTTTTAGCTTGCATAAATAATACTGCATATATTGCAAATGATTGGACTAGAGGTGTGCCTAATAAAAGTCATGAAGTGTCTATCGATGATAATTTGACTTTGAATAGTGATACAAATTTTTGTAATTGTTCAGTAGCTACAGGAAAAAAATTAACAGTTGATACCGGAATAAAACTTACACTTGAATTAGATGTTTTTGGAAATACAACTACTAGAAATGGAATAATAGAATTTAACAACGCCGCTTCTTTATTACAAACTGATAGTCATGCTGTAAATACAGGAACTGTTATTTACAAGCGTAACACAGATGAGCTTAAAAAATACGATTACGTATATTGGGGTTCTCCGGTTGTCAATCAGCAAGTAACGACCTTGGCTCCTAATACTGATTTGTATTACAGCTGGACAGGCAGTAATTGGGGTGCTGAATCGGGAACAATGACTCCTGGAAAAGGATATATAATTCGGGTGAATAGTCCTTTGATCTCACAATTAGCAACCTTTACGGGAAAACCAAATAATGGAGACATATCCTATACAACTCCTGTAGGAACTTATAGTTTGGTAAGTAATCCATATCCATCAGCTATAAATGCTGATGAGTTTATAAAAGCCAATTTTACTGTAACATCATCATCAGGGGGAGCGACTTTATATTTTTGGACACACAATATTGCTAGATATCAAAATGGCAATCAATTGGTGTATTCTTCAAATGATTATGCGAGTTATAATTTAACGGGAGGAGTTGGAACACAATCTAAGAAAGCAAGAGATAAGGAAAATCAAAATGATGTTGGTGAATCGTCTACTGGACAAATAGGAGCAGGACAAGCTTTTTTTGTTGCCAGAAATTTAGATGGAAAATTTGTATTTAATAATCTAATGCGCAGTACTGGCTCTATGGAAAACAAACAGTTTTTTAGACAGTCAAAAACAAAGAAATCAACAACAAACAAAAAGAGCAGAGTTTGGTTGAATTTAACTAATGCCGGAGGTGCTTTCAAACAATTATTAGTAGGCTATATAACAGATGCGACTAATGAATATGATAATCTGTACGATGGAGTAAGCTATAACGGAAATTCTTTTGTAGATTTTTATAGTATAAATGAAGCTAAGAATTTGACTATTCAAGGTCGTAAATTACCTTTTAATACTGCCGATGAAGTGCCATTGGGTTACAAGACTACCATTGCTGGAACTTTCCAAATTGGTATTGATGATGTTGATGGAGATTTAATTGATCAACCCATTTATTTAGAAGATAAACTAACGAATAAAACTCATAATTTAAAAAGTGGTGATTATTCGTTTACCACTGAAATTGGAACATTCAAAGATCGTTTTGTGTTACGTTATACCGATACTTCTAAATTAGGAACAGGTGATTTTGAAATCAAAGAAAAAGAAGTTATAGTTTCGGTAAAAGACCGTCAAATAAAAATCAATTCTTTTGCTGAAACGATAGCGTCAGTAAAAATATATGATTTGAAAGGAAGCTTGATTTATGAAAATGACAAAGTCAATAAAAATGAATTCATCATTAACCATCTAAAGTCAAGTAATCAGTTTTTAATTGTAATGGCACAATTGGAAAATGGAAAATGGATTAGTGAAGAGATTATTTTTCATGATTAATTGATTTCTAGCTTTGAATAAAAAAAAAATCATCCCATTCTGAATTAACAGAATGGGGTTTTTTATATAAAATACTTATGAAATTGAAATTAGGTATCTGCTTGACCCTTAAAACTTTATTTTGTCGGTATAATATTTAATTCTATATTTGTCCAGAATTTCCAAATGAAAATACCAAACTGATTGATTCAGCATCATTTGAAAAAAAAAACAAATTTTATTCTAGAGCCCCCATAGAATATATCCTTATACCGATTATCATTAGATTTAATGTTAACTTGGTTTCGTATAATAATGGGTTCTAAATAATTCACTTTAGAAACACTATTATATGATTAAAAAATTACTTTTACTTTTTCGTGGAGTTAGTTTAGCAATTTTAGGTCTGTATTTTTTATTATATACTCCTAAAGTATTTGGCCAAGCAGCTGATGTTACAAAAATCCATACCGACTACAACGGGTATTGGACAACAGGTTTTGGAACCCGTCCTGATTTAGAAAATAACTTAATCGGTTTTGATTGGAAAGGTAAAACCTATTCTACTGGTGTCGATGATGCTACTTTGAATAGTAAAGTTTCAAATGTTAGTGTTCAAAAATTTAGAGCATTAAAAATACAATCATTAAATTATACGGGCTCTACTTATTTTTTACAAGGATCTATGATGGATGGTTCTGCATCTGGGAGAGCTTTGACTCCAGCTTTTATTGGTGGGCCCAATTTGAAAGCCGAACTTGCTTCCCGATTGACTGATGGGAAAAATGGATTGTCATTGGGTACTGGTATTGCTAACATTGATAAAGGTGATGTTTATTTTAAAATAGGAACAGATAATCTGGTTCTAGGAGGTTTAAATGATGGTATTCCAGACTTAATAGTGACTCAAGTAGCGCAGCCTGGTGGGGCAGATACTTTCAAATTTGTCGATGCCTCCGGAGCTACAGTAGGGAATGGTATTGTTGTTGATTTTAGTTCTGTGACAAAGGTTGGAAGTTATAGTTTAGATCTTTTTAATGCTAATAATGGGGCTATTGCTGGATCATTTGTTCCTGGAGAATTAAGAGATATCCGTATTTTGGGTTATGATATTAGTGCTTTTGGTATTGACGGGTCCAATGCAGCAAAAGTAGACCGATTTGTTGTTTCTTTTTCAGGAAGTTCTGATTGTGCTTTTATCGCTTTTAATGCAAAAACTTTAAAGAAATCAGAATTAAGTTTAGTTAAGAAAGGTAAATTAATGGGTTGCGGTTTAGCTGGAGATAAAATTAATTACACTTTTGATGTAACAAATTCAGGAGAGGTTCCTATTAAGAATATTGTAGTTGCAGATCCACTTCCTGGAATCATAATCTCAGGAACACAAGGTTATACATTAAATCCAGGTGAAACTAAACAATTGACAGGGATATATACTATTACGGCTGCCGATGTTGCTGCTGGAATGGTTACAAATTCTGCTAAAGTAACTGGTTTGGATATTTCGGATGCTGTAGTTGAAGATATTTCTGGACAAACTGATGCTGATGATAATGCTACAATTATTTCTTTGATTACTGCGCCAACAGCAATTACAGGAGCGACAACTATTTGTAAAGGAGATTCAACTACGCTTACTGCTAGTGGAGGATCTGTAGTAAGTGGTGCTATTATTGAATGGTACACTGGTTCATGTGGCGGAACTCTTGTAGGTACTGGAAACAGTATAACAGTAAATCCCAACGTAGATACGACCTATTTTGTTAAATATCAAAGTTCATGTAATACCAATTGTGCTTCACAAAAAGTTACTGTCAATCCGGTGCTAACACCTAGTGTAAGTATATCAGCAAATCCAGCAGGAGCTATTTGTGCGGGAACAAATGTAACATTTACAGCTTCACCTACAAATGGAGGTACAAGTCCAAAATACCAATGGAAAAGTGGAGGTAGCAACATTTCGGGTGCTACAGCTTCAACTTATAGCTCATCAACTTTAACTAATGGAGAGGTGATTAGTGTAGTATTGACATCGAATGCTAGTTGTTTAACGGCTACTACAGCTACATCAAATGTTCTTACAATGGTGGTTAATGCATTGCCTGCAGCTCCATTAGTTGGCGCTATAACTAAGCCTGATTGTGTTACACCGAAAGGAAGTGTGGTTTTGAATGGATTGCCAACTTCTGGAATAGTATATCAAACTGGCACATCATCAAATAGCTATACAATTAGCAATACAACAAAAACAATGACCATTGCAGGTCTGGCAGTTGGTACTTATAATTTTTCAGTATCAAATGGTTCTTGTACTTCCTCATCATCATCAACTGTTACAATCAACCCCGTTGTAACCAAAAAATGGACTGGTGGGAACTGGTTACCTGCCGGAGCGCCAACATCTAGTGATATTGTAATTTTTGAAGATCATGCTACCATAACTGCAC
>NZ_DATIDY010000170.1:0-13976 GCF_035456085.1 Flavobacterium sp. | reverse complement strand
TTTGCTTCTGGTTCTGAATTTGATGGCTTAAGTTTGTTTATCAAGGATGGAAAATTCATTGTAGCCCATAACTCCGGAAGTATCATTAAGCATTTGGAATCAAATATTCCAGTGCCTGTCGGAAAATCAAAACTTAAATTTGAATTCAATTATATTAAACCTGCAAAAGGCAATAAAGACAGAAATCTTCCAGCCGGAACAGAGTCCATATATATCAATGATCAAAAGGTGGCAGAAAGACCAATTGTGGCTTCCGAAGGCAGAATAGCTGTTTATAAAGACGGTATTGATGTAGGTGCTGACCGAAATTCTCCAGTTTCGGATAAATACAAGGTTCCATTTAACTTCACTGGGAAGTTGAATAATGTTACTATAGAATATAAATAAATTTACCAATAAAAGCGATCAATTAGTATGGATTGGTCGCTTTAGTGTTTTTTAAAAAGCGAAAGTGATAATGGTTGCGGTTTCTAAGCGTTTTTGGATTTTATATCAAAAATGTTTTTGGTATTCCTTTTAGAGACAATAACTATTTCAAAATTTATAGTGATTCAAACACATAAAAAATAACCAACATAAAATTATAATACGATGAATAGAAGATTAATTAAAATTTTGTTGTCTTCACTGCTGATAAGTGCAATAGGTTCTTATGAATCGAACGCTCAAACCACTGCTTCAAAACCAAATATCATTTTGATTGTGGTTGATGATATGGGCTATTCTGACTTGGGAAATTATGGCTCGGAAATTTCGACTCCAAACCTGGATAGATTAGCAACTCAAGGAACACGATTACGGGAATTTTACAATAACTCCATTTGTGCGCCAACAAGAGCTTCTCTTTTAACTGGACAATATCAGCACAAAGCCGGAGTGGGTTATTTTGATGTTAACTTAGGATTGCCGGCTTATCAAGGATATTTAAATAAAGAATCTTTGACGTTGGGGGAAGTTTTTCGCTCGGGAGGTTACAGTACTTTAATGTCCGGAAAATGGCACGTAGGCTCTGAAGACAAAGCCCAATGGCCAAATCAAAGAGGTTTTGATAAATTTTACGGAATTTTAAAAGGTGCTTCCAATTATTTTGATACCAAACCAATGGCTTTCGGAAAAACTCCCTATCCGGTTGCGTTGATCAGGAATAATGAGCAACTGCATCCCAAAGACGATTCCTATTATTTTACAGATGAGATAGGCAATAATGCGGTGACTTTTCTAGACGAGCAGGACAAAGAAAACAAGCCTTTCTTTTTGTATTTAGCTTTTACGGCTCCGCATTGGCCTTTGCAGGCAAAACCTGTTGATATTGCTAAATACAGAGGTAAATTTGACGAAGGCTGGGATGTTTTAAGAGAAAAAAGAATCAAAAAACTTAAAGAGAACGGTATTTTATTAGCAGACCAAACGATTGCCCCAAGAGATCCTGAAGTACCAGAATGGAATAAACTAACCTATGATGAAAAACAATTTTGGAAAGCCAAAATGGAAGTATATGCCGCAATGGTTGACAACATGGATCAGAATGTCGGAAAGGTTTTAGACAAATTAAAAGCTTTGAAAAAAGATAAAAATACGTTGATTGTTTTTATATCTGATAACGGTGCACAAGGAGGTTTCAATACTTACAATCCTTTAGGAAGAGGTCTTGTTAGAAACGATGGGCCAATTGGAACTTCGGGCTCATTCGACTATCAGGAACAAAACTGGGCTTATTTATCGAATACTCCTTTGCAGGATTATAAAAACAATATGCACGAAGGAGGTTTCAGTTCTCCATTTATTGCCTGGTATCCTTCAAAAATCAAAGCGGGAAGAATTGATAAAGGAACCGGACACCTCATAGATCTAGCGCCCACTTTCTATGAATTGGCAGGCATTGAATATCCTAAGGAACTGAATGGTGTAAAATCAAATCCGTTGCCGGGAAAAAGTTTATTGCCTGTTTTATTTGATGGCGCTTCCGAAGTAAATCGTGGTGCTCCTATATTCTGGGAAAGAGCCGGAAACAGGGCTGTACGAGACGGTAAATGGAAGTTGGTTTCTACCTATCCGTCCTATCAATGGGAACTTTATAATTTGGAAAACGACAGAGGAGAAACAAACAACGTTGCACAACAAAACCCAGGCATTGTAAATGATCTCTCTTCAAAATATTTTGATTGGGCAGACAAGACAGGTGTGGTTGAGTACAGTAAGTTCAAACAAAAGAATGAATTTATTCCTGGTGCAGCTCCTAGGAAATAATTTAAATAGGGGAATTATTTATTAGCATTAGCAAAAACCATTTAAAGACAGAAAGATAAATAGTTAGTGTTTATTTTTTCTGTCTTTTTCGTTTAAATATATAAAAATATATTATTAGAGATAAAACATTACAAACTTGCCTTGTTTTAAGAATCTGTATTTCTGCAGTCTTTTAAAAAAAAATTAAAAAAAAATTGGTTTTTAACATTTTAAGTTTAACTTTGTCTATAGAATTAGTAGAATTTAAATTATAAAATAAACTAATACCAAAAATTGTGAAAACCATCAAAAACACCTCTTTTTTGATCATGCAAGAATCTTTGTCTTTCGGCGTACTTAGTCGAATATGTTGTTGCTGTTAGTGTTTCACTCGCATGTTAAATCTTAAAGCAATTTATTCCCATTCGAGATAAAAAGTCATTCCTGCGGCAATAGAAATGGCGAAGTTTAGAAAGAAATGTTCATCTCAAAAAAAGGATAGAAAGTTAATCAATCAACCTTCGAGGATCCTTTATTTATAATAGAAAATATGAGTAATATAGAAAAAAAAAAATTACGGCTAAATGCCTTTTTGCTGGGAACAGGGCAACATGTTGCAGCTTGGCGTCATCCTAAATCTGAGGGCAATGCATATTTTTCTCCAGAACATTATAAAAATTTAGTTCAAATTGCAGAACGCGGAAAGTTAGATGCCGTTTTTTTTGCAGATCTGGTTGGGTTCTTAACTACTCCTAGTGATGTGAGCTCACAACGCGCTACACCCTTAGCTTTGGATCCTCTAACACTACTGTCATATCTGTCTGGTTTTTCTAAAAATATCGGATTAATATCGACAGTATCAACTTCTTATTTAGAACCTTATCATTTGGCTAGAAAATTTGCTTCGTTAGACATAATAAGCGGCGGACGAACTGGCTGGAATTTGGTAACATCTGCTACGGATGTTGAAGCGCAGAATTTTGGATTGGATAAACAAAGAAATCACGCCGACCGGTATAAAATCGCCAGAGAATATGTAGATGTAGTAAAAGGGCTTTGGGACAGTTTTGAAGATGATGCTTTTGAATTTAATAAAGCCAATGCAAGAGTTTACAATCCAGAAAAATTACACGAACTCAATCATAAAGGGGAGTATTATTCCGTGAAAGGACCGGCAAATCTTCCAAGACCGATTCAAGGATATCCTGTAATGGTACAGGCAGGATCTTCTGTTGATGGACAGGAACTTGCTGCCGAAACTGCCGAAGTAGTTTTTACCGCTCAACCTACTTTATCAGGAGCTATTGAGTTTTACAAAGAGATCAAATCGCGTTTAGCAAAATATGGCAGAGCCAAAGATGAACTGCTTATTTTACCAGGATTGAGTCCGGTAATTGGCAAAACCGAAGCCGAAGCTAAAGCAAAGTATGATGAATTGCAGGAATTGATTCCTGAAGTTTCCGGAAAAGCCTTTTTAGGATTGGTAGGAATTGACTTTTCAAAATATAGCCCTGACGATCCTTTCCCTGAAATTCCTATAACCGAAGGACCCCAATCGAGACAAAAATTAATTGCCGATATGGCAAGAAAGGAAAACTTAACGATTAGACAGGTATATCAACGGCTCGCCGGAGCAAGAGGTCATCTCGTAATTTTTGGTACACCAACTTCTATTGCTGATCAACTCCAGGAATGGTTAGAGAAAGAAGCTGCTGATGGATTTAATATCATGCCTCCCTTATTGCCAAGTAGCTTAGAAGAATTTGTTGACTTGGTAATACCTGAATTACAAAAAAGAGGATTGTTTAGAATGGAGTATGAAGGAAAAACTCTCCGTGAAAACCTTGGACTCAAAAGGCCTGCAAATCAATATTTAGCAAAAGCGGTTGAAAGTTAGTACACACTAGTTTCCGATCAATACATAATATAAAAAAATCAAACAATGAGTACACAATTAGATTATTCAGTTACAGTAGCAACAGAATATCATATAGAACAAAAATCTCAAAAAGTAGTAACCGATTATTTTGATAGCGTAGAAGTGAACTTTAAACAAAAGTTAATCATTTTCCTGCTTGCATTCGGCTTGTTTTTTGATTTTATGGATACCACCAACTTCTCGATCGTGACACCCTTTCTTGTAAAGACTTGGAATATTACCCTTGATCAGGTGGGTTATATAAACGCATCTTTCTTTATCGGAATGTTTTTGGGAGGTATTTTGGGTGGATATCTGGCGAATCATTTCGGTCGTAAACCTATTATTTTAGGAAGTATTTTTCTGTTTTCTGTTGCCTCTGTTTGTAATGGATTTTCAAACGGCTATCTTTCTTTTTTGATTCTCAGGCTTTTTACCGGAATTGGTTCTGCGAGCTTAATTGTGGTGGCTAATTTATACCTGGCAGAAATTCTTCCGAATAAAAGCAGAGGCAGGTGGTTATCGCTTGTTTTCGGTCTGGGATTTTTGGCTGTTCCTTTGATAAGTATCATAAATAAGTATATTGCTGTAAATGGTGATGATGCCTGGCGAATCCTTTATTTCCTGGGCGGACTTGGAATTGTAGCCTTTGCTTTAGGACTCGTTTATATTAAGGAATCACCTCGTTGGTTAGTGACAAAGGAACGAGTTTCCGAAGCAGAATCAATAATTAAAAACCTCACAGGATATGAAGCTGATTTGAGTGGAAAAACCAATAAATCAGCCACTAAAGTTTCGGTAATAGAGGTAATAAAAGAAATATTTAAAAAAAATCATATTAGAAAAACGGGGGTATTGATGTCTATATTTTGGCTTGGTTATCCCAGTTATTTAACTTTGATTTATTGGCTTCCAGTATTGTTTTCACAAAAGGGATTTTCTTTAGAGGATACAAACAATTTTTCTGTTTTTTTTGCTGTATCACTTTCTATAGCTCCTTATTTTGCTGCTTTGATATCTGATTGGGGTGGCCGAAAATGGGTTATTGTAGCCCTTTATGCATTAGCAGCACTATTTGCAGTTATCTATGGGCAATTAGAAACAAAAACAATCATTTTTATTTTCGCATCCCTTTTGCTTTTTGCTGTACAGTCAGTTACTCCAATCACTTCTACCTATCTTACGGAACTTTATCCTACTCACCTTCGCAGTTCTGCTGTTGGTTTTATTTATAGCATCAGCCGTCTTTTTGTGGCTTTTGTACAATTGCTTATCGCCAAAATAATTGCAGGATATGGACAAATAGGTGTGTTCATTTACTTGGGATTTACCTTCATAGTACCAGCAATATTAGTTGCAATTTGGGGAATAAAAACCAGTGGACAATCCCTCGAAGCGATTGAAGGGAACGAAATACAATCGTCAAACTAAATAACCTGAGTTCGATTATTCAATAATTAATTATTTATTGGATATCCTGCAAGGTTTTTTTCAACCTTGTAGGTGTTGAGATTGATGAAAGATACCTACAAGGTCTCGAAAAAGACCTTGCAGGACATTAAGTGAAATGATTTATTTATAAATAAATTTATGTTGGATTAATCGAACTCAGGTAAATAATAAATTAACGGAAGAACATCTATTTGATATAAAATTTATAAAACATATAATCATGGCAAATAATACTAAAAAACAACTTCGCTTAAATGCATTTTTATTGGGAACAGGACAGCATATGGCCGCATGGAGAGACGCACGTTCTCTTGAGGGAGGGAATTTTTCACCTGAGCATTTTAAAAATTTAGCCCAGATCGCTGAAAGAGGAAAATTTGATGCCGTTTTCTTGGGCGATGTAATAGGTTTTGCAGAAAACACTCCTCTTGTTCGCTCACAAAGTCCTAGTACATTAAGTTTAGATCCACTCACCTTGTTGGCATATATTTCAGCTTTTACTAAAGACATAGGTTTAATTTCTACTGTTTCTACCTCTTATTTAGAGCCTTATCATTTGGCACGAAAATTTGCCACGCTTGATATTATCAGTAACGGTAGAGCAGCTTGGAATTTAGTCACTTCCGGAACCGATTTTGAAGCGCGTAATTTTGGTTTGGATCAGCAAAGAAAACATGCAGACAGGTATAAAAGAGCTACGGAATATATACAAGTAGTAAAAGGCCTTTGGGATAGTTTTGAAGACGATGCTTTTGAATATGACAAACGCAATGCACAATATTATAATCCTGAAAAATTGCATGAGCTAAATCATAAGGGTGAATATTATTCTGTACAAGGTCCTTTGAATGTTAAGCGGCCAGTTCAGGGACATCCTGTTGTGGTACAGGCGGGCTCTTCTGATGATGGGCAGGAATTGGCGGCAGCTACGGCAGATGTTGTTTTTACAGCGCAAAATAATTTAAAAGATGCCATTGCTTTTTATTCAGGATTAAAGTCACGTCTGGCAAAGTATGGTCGTTCTGAAGATGAATTACTCATTTTACCGGGTCTTAATTTTGTAATCGGAGCAACGGAAGATGATGCTAAAAGAAAGTTTGATGCCATTCAGGAGTTGATTCCTGATGCTTCCGGCAAAGCTTTTTTAGCCATTTATGGCATTGATGTTTCCAATTATAATTCAGATGAACCTTTTCCTGAGCTTCCATTTACCGAAGGAGTTAAATCGAGACAACAATTAATTGCCGATTTAGCTAAAAGAGAAAATTTAACGATCAGACAGGTTTATCAACGCTTTGCAGGATCTCGCGGGCATTTGGTGTTACACGGCACACCAATAACTATTGCTGATCAAATAGAAGAGTGGTTAGATAAAGGAGCAGCGGATGGATTCAATTTGATGCCGCCATTGTTGCCAAGTAGTTTAGAAGAATTTGTTGATTTAGTTGTACCCGAATTACAGAAAAGAGGAATATTCAGAACGGAATATGAAGGCAAAACACTCCGTGAGAACTTAGGATTGGAGAGGCCTGTAAATCAATATTCTGTTAAAACTGTTGAAAATTAAAAGCTAAAAATAATTGCAAAATTATTTTATGAGTTTGGTTAGTTGGTTTTTTTAATTAGGTTTTAAAAGTGTAGAATGCTACTGGTTATAGCATTTTGCACTTTTTTTGTTTGATATAATTAGTGGATAAAATCCTTCTCAATTAACATTCTTAATTTACTGAAAATGAATTAGTTGATTATTAAATTCTTTTTTTTAATCTTCTAATTAACAATTTATTAGCCAAAAGTTATATTATTTTTTGGTAGTTAATATTTTTAACTTACATTTGTCTATAGAAATAGTAGAATTTAAATAAACGTATAAATCACTAATACTAATATTTTGAAAACAATCAAAAATACTTCTTTTTTGAGCAAGCAAGAATCTTTTTCATTCGATACTCTTAGCCGAATGTGTTGTTGCTGTTAGAGCTTTCAATATATACCCAATTATCATTTTCCGAATAATCTTTTTAAAATAATTTATTGTAACCGATAAATTATTTTGGATGCTTGTTTATATAACTTTTCCTGAAAAAAAATTGATACTAACTAATTAAAATAAAAACAAAATGAAAATAATAATGTGTTGTAGCTAAAAAAAAGCCATTTCTGCGGCAACAGAAATGGCGGGCTTAAAAAAAATGTATCGTTAAACGGAAAATGATAATTGATAAAATCAGTTTTCAAACTCCTTATTTTATTAAAACCAAAAACAAAGTAATGAAAAAAATATTATATAATCTTTCGTGGTTAGCAATTTTTATGATTTCGTTTGGAATCTACGCACAAAAGACAACACCTCTTATACAGTCAAAACTTGTTGGAACTGTAATTAACAAAGTCACAAGTCAACCAGTTCCAGGAGCTTCTGTAACTATTTCAGGAACTACTCACGCGGTGGTGACAGACTCAGAAGGTAAATTTTATTTTCAAACGGGTCAGAAATTTCCTTACACATTAATCATTAGTTACGTTGGGTACAAAAGAGCACAAGTTATAGCTGATGGAAGTCCCATAACAATTGAACTGGAAGAAGATATTCAGCAGCTTAAAGATTTAGTAGTTGTAGGATATGGTACCCAAAGTAAAAAAAATATAACTGGATCGGTATCTTCTATACCAAAAACAAGTTTAAATCAGGTAACTTCATCAGCAGATAATTTACTTCGAGGAGCGGTTCCAGGAGTGGTTGTTACCCAAAGTTCAGGCCAGCCAGGCGCTTCTTCAAGTGTCAGAATTCGTGGAGGAAACTCCATTACCGGGGGTAACGAACCTTTGTATGTTATTGATGGAGTTTTAGTATATAACGACAATAATAATTCTTCTACAGGTATTGCGCTTACAGGGGCAGGGGTAAATGTTTTGTCAACTTTAAATCCATCTGATATTGAATCGATTGAAGTTTTAAAAGATGCTTCGGCCACTGCGATTTATGGTTCACGCGGGGCTAACGGTGTTATTTTAATTACTACTAAAAAGGGTAAGAAAGGACAAAACATTATCACTTATCAGGGATATTTTGGATTTCAGAATGTTACAAAAAAGCTAGATTTACTGAATGCTAGTGAATGGGCAACCTTGCGAAATGACATTCAGACTGGTATTGGCCAAACACCATCTTTTACACCTCAACAAATAGAAGATTTAAAAACAACTGGTAATTATGATTGGCAGGATGCCGCCTTTGTAAAATCGGCTCCTATTCAAAACCATCAATTGAGTTTTTCAGGTGGTGATGATAGTTCAAGATATTCGGTTTCGACAAACTATTTTAAACAGGATGGTATCATTATTGGATCTGATTTCAGAAGGCTTTCTTTAAGAGTAAACTACGAAAAAGACGTTAGCGATTTGTTTCGATTTGGAGTTACTGCGACTGTAACTAATTCGGATTTTAATGGTATGAGTGCTAATAGTACTAGTTCAGCATTAATTGCTCCGAATACACTTGCCGGAGCACTATTAACATCACCTGTCGTACCTATAAAAAATCCTGACGGTACATATAACGTTAAAAACAATCCTTATGTAGCTTCTATAAATGGTTATGTTTCAAATCCAATTAACGATTTAGAAAACACTATAAATGAAACCAAAATAAACAGAACATTAAGCTCTTTATGGGGAGAATACAAACTTGCAAAAGATCTTGCTATCAAATCAACTGTAAATGCAGATGTAATTTCTACCAAACAAAATTATTATGCACCATCAAATACTACCAACGGCTTTGAAACCAAAGGGTATGCTTCAGTTGGAAATAAACTAATTGGTTCTGTTTTAAATGAAAACACATTAAATTATAATACTGATTTTGGTGGAGATAAACATTATTTATCTGCCTTGGCCGGATATACTGTTCAATATTCTAAAGGAGAAGTATCCACTGCAGGTGCCACAAATTTTGTGAATGACTTGAATGGATACAATTCATTACAGGACGGAACACCAATTAAACCAACTAGTGATGCAACCGAAAGTGTTCTGCAATCCTGGTTAGGAAGGGTAAACTATTCACTATTGAACCGTTATAATTTCTCTGTTTCAGGACGTGCCGATGGATCATCAAGGTTTGGTTCTAACTCAAAATGGGGATTTTTTCCTTCAGCAGGTTTTTCATGGAATATTACCGAGGAAGATTTTGCTAAAGACATCAATGGTGTAAATAACATTAAATTGAGACTGAGTGCGGGAACAACCGGAAATCAGGAAATTGGAGATTATCTTGCCTTAGCCTCTTTAGGATCTGTAAATTATTCTTTTGGAGGAACTATTTATACGGGTTTTGCCCCTACACGCTTGTCTAATCCAGATTTGAAATGGGAGAAAACAACCCAATACAATACAGGTCTTGATATCGACTTCCTTGACAAAAAAATTAGCCTTGTTTTAGATGCATATTACAAAAAAACAACTGATTTATTGGTAAATGTGCCTATACCAACGATTTCTGGTTATGTTTCTGTTTTACAAAACATTGGAGCAGTTGAAAACAAAGGATTTGAAGTTGGTATTAATACAGAGAATATTAAAACGGATAGCTTCTCATGGAATACAAATTTCAATTATTCCCTTAACAAAAACGAAGTATTAGAAATTGGAAATGGAGTACAGCAGTTCTTCCCTATAACTCCAAGTGGTGTATTGACTTTACAACAACCGGTTATCGTAAAAGTAGGTGAGCCTTTGGGAACATTTTGGGGTTACAAAACAGATGGTATTTTCCAGAATCAGGACGAAGTTAATGCAGGACCAACACTAAATGGTGTTGCAAATACAAAACCAGGAGATAGAAGATATAAAGACATAAGCGGTCCAAATGGTGTGCCTGACGGAAAAATTACTGCTGCATACGACAAAGTAAACTTAGGAAGCGCTCAGCCAAAATTTGTTGCGAGTTTGAATAATACTTTGGTTTACAAAGACTGGGATTTGAATTTGTTTTTTCAAGGAGCCTTTGGAAACAAAATCTACAATGCGATCAATCAGCAATTAGAAATTCCAACTTTGGGTAACAATGCTGCAGGTGCCTTAACAGATCACTGGACAACAACAAATCCAAGTGAAGAAATTCCGAGAGCAGCAAATTCTCCTGCTACAGTAGTATCTGACCGTTATATTGAAGATGGTTCATACATCCGTTTAAAAACAGTTACGCTGGGTTATTCTTTACCAAAAAGCATAGCATCAAAACTCAGAACCAAAAGCGTCAAATTTTATGTTTCAGCCCAAAATTTAGTTACATGGACCAATTACAGTGGTTTTGACCCTGAAATAAGTTCATACGGGCAAAGTAATTTGTTGCCAGGGATTGATTATGGAGCTTATCCAACTTCAAGAACATTTATAAGTGGTGTTAATGTCACTTTTTAATTAAAAAATAATATTCAAGATGAAAAAAATATTCATACTCCTGATAAGCGCGAGTCTTTTGATATCGTGCACTGATTTAGATGTTGTGCCAACATCATTTATTACCAAAGAAAATTTTTACAATACAGATGACGATGCTATTGCGAGTGTTACTGCAGTCTACGCTTCATTAAGTTATGATGGAGCTGAACAGAGCCTTTTTGGTAGAAATCTTTACTTTTTGACAGATATGGCTACAGATTATGCCGCAGCCGGAGCATCAGCTATTAATCCAAATGTTCGTGCTCTTAGTGGATTGACTTATGATGCAAATACCGACAGGATTCAGGTAGCATGGCGACAAATTTACAGCGGTATCAGCAGAGCCAATGTTGCTATTGATAATATTCCGAAAGTACAGGGGACAGAAGCTTTAAAAACAAGATTGATAAACGAAGCTAAGTTTGTAAGAGCATTACTTTATTTTCATGCTGTTCGTTTATGGGGAGCTGTTCCGTTGGTTTTGCATGAGCCTACAACTTTGAATATCGAAGGTTTAAAAGCAGGTCGAGCTACTGTAGATGAAGTATATGCTCAAATTATTAAAGATTTGACAGATGCCGAAGCATTGCCTGCAACTTACACGGCAAATAATGCGGGACGTGCTACATCCGGAGCTGCAAAAGCAATTTTAGCAAAAGTATACCTGACAAGAAAAGACTGGGCAAATGCCATTTTGAAATCCAAAGAAGTAATTAACGGTGGATACGGATATGGTCTTTTTACTAATTTTTCAGATATTTTTAATAAAACCACCAAAAACGGAAAAGAGCATATATTCTCTGTTCAGTTTGAGCCAAACCAGGCTGGTAGCGGAACAAGCGGAAGCACTTTTATGAGAGCCGCTTTTGCCGGATTTGCGCCTGTAGAACCTGCGGACATTATCTCAGATGTGAGTTTATATTATGACATCTATGCCGCTGGGGATACCCGTAGAGATGCGACTTATGCAAAACAATTGCTAAATCCAGCAACAGGTACTTTATATACTTTTCCAAAACCTATTTTCAGAAAATATCTGGACGTTACTATTTTGTCCAGCGGTTCAAACGTATCTATTAACTTTCCGATTATTCGTTATGCGGATATTTTATTAACGCTGGCAGAAGCTATAAATGAGCAAGGAGCACCAACAGCCGAAGCTTATGAAGCGATTAATAAAGTACGAAGAAGAGCATTTGGAAAACCAATTGACACTCCCGATGCGACTGTTGATTTAGCTGGATTAACCCAAGCCCAATTTAGAGAAGCCATTTTTGTTGAGCGTACCAAAGAGTTCGTACAAGAAGGACAACGTTGGTTTGATTTGGTTCGTTGGGGAAGATTAGTTTCTGAAGTTAAAAAAGTGCCAGGAAAATCAGCCGTTTCTGAAAGAAACAATTTATACCCAATTCCCCAAAGCGAAAGAGACCTAAATCCGGAAGGATTGCCACAAAACCCAGGATATTAATGAGCAACCATAAAAAAAATAATTATGAAAAATTTTAAAAACATTAGTACAATCAAAGGCTCTAAAAATGGGCTTTTGATTACTGCATTGTTAATTGCACAGCTTGGTTTTTCGCAAAATAAGTCAGACGCAACTTATAAAGGCGTTGTTGGCAAAACATTGGCTGAGTCCAAAGAATATTGGCCAGAACCTGTAAAAGCGCCTGCCGGTGCTCCAAATATTGTTTGGATTTTATTGGACGATGTAGGATTTGGGGCTTCAAGTGCCTTTGGAGGATTAATTGAAACACCAACTTTTGATGCTTTGGCAAATAATGGATTGCGTTATACTAACTTTCACACTACGGCAATTTGTGCCCCAACCCGTGCGGCATTATTGACCGGAAGAAACTCAGGAAGAGTTCACGTTAGCGGTTTCTCTCATACTATTTTATCAGCAGGTTTCCCGGGTTGGGACGGAAGAATTCCATCGGATAAAGGAACGATTGCAGAGATTTTAAGAGAGAATGGTTATAACACTTTTGCAGTAGGTAAATATGGAGTGACTCCAGATGAAGATGCCACCGATGCAGGACCGTTTGACAGATGGCCAACCGGAAAAGGATTTGATCATTTCTTTGGTTTCTTGGGTTCTCAAACTGATCAATACAATCCTGATTTGGTGGAAGATCAAGCACATGTAAAACCTGATGGAAGACATTTGACCGAGCAAATTACGGATAAAGCGATTGGTTATATTAAAACTCAACAAAAAGCAGCGCCGGGGAAACCTTTTTTCTTGTATTATGCTCCTGGAGCAGTTCATGCACCACACCAAGTTGAGGAAAAATGGGTAAAACCATACGAAGGAAAATTTGACGATGGCTGGGATGCCTATCGCGAAAAAGTATTGGCTAACCAAAAGAAATTGGGCGTAGTTCCTGCCAATGCCGTATTGCCGGAACGCAATGCAATTATCACAGCTTGGAATAAATTAACTCCAGACCAAAAGAAAGTATATGCTCGTTTCATGGAAGTATATGCCGGATATTTAACTTATACCGACCACGAAATTGGTAGAGTGGTCAATTATTTGAAGGAAAACAATCAATTGGACAACACTTTGATTTTTGTTGCAATCGGTGATAACGGAGCCAGTAAAGAGGGAACTCAGGTGGGTACAATCAGCCAAAATCTGTTTGCGCAGGGAGTAACTGATGAGCAAAATTTTCAAAGCAATTTAAACAATATTGGAGAAATTGGTACTGCAAAAGGTTTAAATACCAATTACCCGTTAGGCTGGGCGCAAGCAACAAATGTGCCTTTCAAAAACTGGAAACAAGATGCCCATTCCGAAGGAGGAACACGCAATCCTTTGATTGTTTTTTATCCAAAATTAATTAAAGACAAAGGCGGAATCAGAAACCAATACAGCCACGTAACGGATATTCTTCCTACGACATTGGAAATTGCCGGAATCAAAGCTCCT
>NZ_DATIDY010000169.1:0-13608 GCF_035456085.1 Flavobacterium sp. | reverse complement strand
GATGGGAATTCAATTTCAATCGTGTATGGATTTTTTATTTAATGTGCAGTTTCAGGATTGTGTTTTGGATTATAGTTCTTTTGCCAATAAAAAAATGCCAAAGACCAAATTCAATTCTTGTTCTTTGAAAGAAGTTACTTTCATCGGAACTAATTTGACTCAATCCGTTTTTGGGAACTGTAATTTGGACAATGCTATTTTTAACGAATCCCTTTTGGCAGGCGTTGATTTCACCACTGCTTACAATTATAAAATTGATCCCGAGTTTAACCCTATGAAAAAAGCTAAATTTTCAAGTCAGGGAATTGCAGGGCTTTTGGATAAGTATGATATAAAAATTGAGTAATTGTTTGTTTGAATTATCTTATGTATATTGTAACTGCTTAAAAATCAAATCATGGAACTCCAAGAGCAATTTACACATATAACAACGCTAATATCGAAGGCAAAAGAAAAAGCTTTCCATGCAGTAAATAAAGAGTTAGTAACTCTTTATTGGCACGTTGGGGAATATGTGAGCCAACAAGTAGAAAAAAAAGCTTGGGGAAAATCGGTTGTAAAAGAATTAGCTCTTTTTATCCAAAAGTCTGAGCCAAATAGTGTTGGTTTTTCTCCTCAAAATATATGGAGAATGAAGCAGTTTTTTGAAACATATAAAGATTTACCAAAACTCTCAACACTGTCGAGAGAAATAGGATGGTCACATAATTTGATATTATTAGGACTAAAAGAAAACGAAGAAAAAGAATTTTATCTTAGAATGACTATCAAAGAAAAATGGTCATCAAGAGAATTACAAAGACAAATTAATTCCTCATGTTTTGAAAGAGTAATGCTGGCAAATACAAAACTCGCAACACTGTCGGGAGTTTTATCAAAAGAAGTTACAAACACTTTCAAAGACACGTATGTTCTAGAATTACTTCAATTACCAGAAAGTCATTTAGAAAAAGATTTAAGAAAAGGGATTGCACAAAACATAACAAAATTTCTATTGGAATTTGGACGTGATTTTGCTTTTATGGGAGAAGAATATCCATTGCAGGTGGGTAATCAAGATTTCGCCATTGACCTTCTGTTTTATAACAGAAACCTAAATTGCATGGTCGCTATTGAATTAAAAATAGAAAAATTCAAACCCGAACATTTAGGTCAGCTTAATTTTTATCTGGAAGCACTGGATAGAGATATCAAAAAACCACACGAACAACCTAGCATAGGCATATTATTATGTAAGGGTAAAGACGATATTGTTGTAGAATATGCATTGAGCAGGACAGCCTCTCCAACATTAGTAGCCGATTACCAAACAAAACTTCCAAGCAAAGAAGTATTGCAACGCAAATGGAAAGAGATTTTAGAAACACTAGACACAGAAAACTATAACTAATAAATTTGAGTAATTATGAATGCAACCAACTCATACCTTGAAAGCGTAAAGAAACAATTTCTTTATTATAAAATGTTAGGCGAAAAAGCCATCGAACAACTAGAACCAGAACAACTTTTTGTTTCTGTGAATGAAGATACCAATAGCATTGCTGTCATTGTAAAACATCTAAGCGGAAATATGTTGTCTCGCTGGACAGATTTCCTAACAACTGATGGCGAAAAAGAAACTCGAAATCGAGATGGTGAATTTGAAAATGATCTGACAACCAAAGAAGAAGTTTTTGATGTCTGGAATAAGGGATGGAAATGCTTTTTAGATACGTTGGAAAGTTTAAAACCAGAACAACTTTCGGAAATAATTTATATTCGAAATGAGGGACACACGGTTATTGAAGCTATCAACAGACAATTGGCTCACTATCCATATCATGTTGGGCAAATTGTTTTTTATGCCAAACAATTAAAAAGAAGCGAATGGGACAGTTTATCAATTCCAAAAAATAAATCGAATAGTTATAATGCTAATAAATTTGCTCAGGAGAAATCAATTAAAAATTTTACTGAAGAGGAATTCAGACGATTGAAATAATGTTGCAAAGGCAAATAAAAACGACAAATACCAACAAATGAAAAAAATAATTTTACTTTCCCCTTTATTGCTGTTAATTTCATGTTATGATGCGGAGCGCAACTGCAAAGATTTTAAAACAGGGAAATTTAAATTTGAATATGAAATTGATGGCGTGAAGAAAACTACTGTTTTTGAACGCAACGACAGCATTGAAATTGAGACTTTTGAAGGTAAAACTGATACGGCTACCATTCGATGGATAAATGACTGTGAATATGTTTTGCAAAAAAAACACCCGAAAAATAAGGCGGAAGAGAAGGCTATTGACATGAAAATTTTGACAACTACAAAAAATTCCTATACCTTTGAATTTGGAATGGTAGGAACTGACGCTAAACAAAAAGGGACGGTTGTTAAGATTTCAGATTAGAGATTTCAGATTCAGAACTTAGGACTAAGAACTCAAAACTAAGGACTAAAATTAAAAAAAACATAAACCTTAACGATACAAAATGGAAGTATTTTTGAACCCAGATGCTTGGATTGCCTTATTAACATTGACTTTTTTGGAAATAGTTTTAGGGATTGACAACATCATTTTTATTTCTATTGCAACTGGAAAATTAGCGATTGAAGACCGCAAAAAAGCGACCAAAATAGGTATGTTTTTGGCAATGTTTATGCGAATTGCATTGTTGTTTGGAATCAACTTTTTGACTCAAATGAAAAAGCCTTGGTTCACCATTGATTTCAGCTGGTTGCATGCTGGAGTTACGGGACAAAGTCTTATTTTATTATTTGGTGGATTATTTCTAATTTATAAGAGTACTAATGAAATTCGAGAAAAAGTAGACGAAAAAGGTCATGAAGAAAAGGAATTAGGTAAAGCTGCTGCAAAATCTTTTCAAAGTGTTATATTACAAATTATAATGATTGACTTGGTTTTCTCTTTTGATAGTATTTTGACTGCAGTAGGAATGACAAATGGCGTTGAAGGCGCCTTGATTATTATGATTACTGCTGTGGTTATTTCGGTTTTAATTATGATGCAGTTTGCAGTTCCGGTTGGGAATTTTGTTAATAAACATCCTTCGATTCAAATATTAGGATTGTCTTTTTTGATTTTGATTGGATTCATGTTGTTGACTGAAAGTGCACATTTGTCAAATGCACTTATTTTTGGCAGTCATGTAACTCCCGTTCCAAAAGGATATTTATATTTTGCTATTTCATTCTCATTGTTTGTAGAAATAATAAATATGAGGGTAACAAAAAAGAAGAATTAATATGCGATTTTAAAAATCAAATTGAATGATATACAAAAAAACACGGTTACGAGTAGTTACTGTGTTTTTTTTTACAATATATTTAAGCTTAAAAAATATTTATCACAGATGAAAAATACGATATCACACAGAGTTGCCGATTTTCTAAAGAACTTCCCTCCCTTTACTTTTTTGAATCAAAAAGATATCGAAGTGCTTTCGGAGCAAATTTCTATTATTTACAAAGAAAAAGACAGTGTTATTTTTGCCGAAAATGATGAAACTCATGATTCTTTTTATGTAGTTCACAAAGGAGCTATTGCGCTAAGAAAGGGGCCTAAAAAAGACGTAATAGACATGTGTGATGAGGGTGATATATTTGGTCTTAGACCTCTTATTGCTAATGAAAATTACAAAATGGAAGCTGTAGCCTATGAGGAAAGTATCATTTATTCGATACCAATTGACATTTTCAGGCCATACGCTTTGCAAAACAGAGACGTTGGTAATTTTTTAATTCAGAGTTTTGCTTCAAACACCAGCACTCCTTATTCTGAAAGTTATAGAGGGAAATTATATGGCGAAACTGCGACTGGTGATGTTTTGGATACTAATTCCAAAATATTAGATATTCAGCCTGTAAAATATTCTAAAAAAATAGTTACTTGTTCGTCTGCAACGACCGCCAAAGAAATTGCCAAAATCATGACAGAACAAAATGTAGGCGCCGTACTTGTCGTCGAAGATAAATTGCCAATTGGTATTATTACAGATAAAGATTTACGTGATAAAATTGTCACTGGCGAACATCCAATTACCTCCTCGGCATCAGTTATTATGACAAGTCCAGTTATCACCTATCCAAAAAAACTGACTACTACGCAGGCACAAATGGCGATGATGAAAAGCAACATCAGTCACATTTGCCTAACCAAAGACGGCACCCCAAACACCAAAGCCGTTGGCATTCTTTCCAAACATGACGTGATGGTTTCGTTGGGTAATAATCCTGCCGTGTTGATAAAAGCTGTAAAAAGAGCAAAAAAATACAAAGACATCAAGCCGATACGAGCCAGCATCATGCAATTATTACAAGGTTATCTCGATCAGAATATTCCAATGACTTTGACATCAAAAATCATTACTGAATTGAATGATGTTTGTATTCAACAAGTGATAAAAATTGCATTGAAAAAAATGGATACTCCTCCACCTGTAAAATTTGCCTGGTTAGCTATGGGAAGTCAGGGACGAAGTGAGCAATTATTACAAACCGACCAGGACAACGCTTTGGTTTACGAAGATGTTGCCGACGAATCAAAAGAGAAAACTAAAAAATATTTTTTGGACTTAGCAACGCATGTCAATAAAGGACTTTTTGAAATTGGATATGATTACTGTCCTGCCGAAATGATGGCATCTAATCCAAAATGGTGTTTAAGTCTGGAAGAATGGAAAAAATTAGTACATCAGTGGATTACGAATACTGGTAAAGATGAAGTATTGTTATCTTTTATATTCTTTGATTACAGCCTTTCGTATGGTGACAGCGAACTAGCAAATAAACTTTCGGATTTTATTTTAGATGATATCAAAGCGAATCCTGTTTTTTATATACATTTAGTGAGTGGTGCTCTGCAAAGCCCTTCGCCTACAGGTTTTTTTAGACAATTTCTACTAGAACAAGATGGTGCCAATAAAGATTTCTTCGATATAAAAAACAGGGCATTAATGCCTTTGAGCGACGCCGCAAGAGTATTGATTTTATCACATGCTGTAAAATCAATCAGCAATACTCCTGAACGTTTTGAAAAATTAGCAGAACTAGAACCTCAAAACAGAGAATTGTATTTAGCGTGTGCCTATTCGTATAAAGCGCTGCTGAAATTCAGAACGAAACAAGGACTTTTACACCATGATTCCGGACAATATATAGCATTGGAGCACCTTACCAAATTAGAAAAAATAAAACTCAAAAGCACCTTCAAGACCATCAAAGAGTTACAAGCCGTTATTTCAATTCGTTTTAATCCTTCAAATATATTGTAATGGCGCACTTTTTCGAAAAATGGACTACTTGGTTGTTGGATTTTTTTAATATTTCTAAAAAACCAATTGACGAAGCACTTTTAAACACTGTTGAAAATACACGTTTTGTCGTCTTAGATACCGAAACTACAGGTTTTGATTATGAAAATGACCGCATACTTTGTTTGGGTGCTGTCGTTTTGAAAAATAGTGTTATTAAAATTTCTGAGAGTTTTGAAATGTATATTCATCAGGAACATTTTGACAAAAACAGTGTTCAAATTCACGGTATTCTGAAAGATCTGGTTCTGGACAAACCTTCAGAATTGGAAGTATTGAAACAATTTTTGGATTTTTTAGGGGATTCAATTATTATTGCCCATCATACGATATTTGACATCACAATGATTAATCGTGCTTTGGAACGAAATGACCTTCCACTTTTGACCAACAAAACATTAGACACGGCCTTTCTTTATAAAAAGACATTGATTAAATCAAACATATTAGAATATAAAGACCATTACTCTCTCGATGATCTTGCCGATAAATTTGACATCTCTAAAAAAGATCGTCATACTGCTATGGGAGATGCTTATATTACTGCAATTGCTTTCCTGAAAATTGTAAAAAAATTAAAAGACAAAAAAAGAAAAGGCGAATTTCTATTAAAGGATTTGTTTTATTATTAATGAAATTGTTTTAGAAAAGTTATTTTTTACAAGTAGCAAACACAATTTTACATTTACCCCCCTCTCTCTGGAAAATCTAAACTTTTGCATCAAAAAAAGATTTAATTTTTAAAAATACAAAATCACGTTACTTTAATAAAAATATATAATTATTATTGTATCAAAAAAAAAATAGTTAATTAATTGAGTATCTCAAAATAAAAACTATTTTTGCGTAATCGATTACATAATCAAATATATAATAACCAATTAATTAACTCAACCATGAACAACCCGACCATTGGCAAATACAGATGGACAATATGCAGTCTTGTCTTTTTTGCAACAACCGTAAACTACTTAGATCGAAATGTAATAAGTTACCTGAGGCCCTTTTTAGCAGAGGCTTTTCACTGGACTCCAGAACAAGAAGTTATAGATTACTCCAATATTGAATTAGCTTTTAAAATTGCCTACGCTATGGGAATGCTAATAGCAGGAGGAATTATTGATAAATTAGGCACAAAAATAGGTTACGCGATAGCAACTGGACTTTGGAGCATTGCAGCTATTGGTCATGCTTTAGCAACAGGAACAGGAGGTTTTTTAATTGCTCGTGTATTTTTAGGAATTACCGAAGCTGGAAATTTCCCTGCAGCGATAAAAGCAACAGCCGAATGGTTTCCGCAAAAAGAACGCGCTTTAGCAACTGGTATTTTTAATTCAGGAAGTAACATCGGAGCCATTATCGTTCCTCTGTCAGTACCTTTTATTGCTGAAAATTATGGTTGGCAATTGGCATTCATTGCAACTGGTATTATTGGTTTTATATGGCTGTTTTTATGGTTTTTATATTACGAAGTTCCCCAAAAACAAAAACGCTTATCTCAAGCTGAGTTAGAATATATCACTGCAGATAAAGCAGAGACAATTGAACCTGAAAATAACGAAAAAGTCTCTTGGCTAAAACTACTTTCTTTTCGTCAGACATGGGCATTTGCTATTGGCAAATTACTTACCGATCCAGTTTGGTGGTTTTATTTATTTTGGTTGCCGGACTTCTTAATGAAAGAATATAAACTTTCAGCAACTGGAATTATTTGGCCTTGCGCATTGGTATACATAATCGGAAGTATCGGAAGTATTGGAGGCGGATGGCTACCATTAAAATTAATCGAAAAAAACTGGCCAGCTTACAAAGCCCGCAAAACAAGTATGTTAATATATGCATTTGCAGTTTTACCTGTATTATTTTCTCAATATTTAGGTGCCATCAACATGTGGTGGGCAGTTTTAGTAATTGGTTTTGCGGTATCGGCACACCAAGCATGGAGTGCAAACATTTTCACAACTGTATCTGATATGTTTCCGAAAAATGCAACAGCCTCTGTAACAGGTATTGGCGGGATGTTTGGAGCTCTTGGTGGAATTTTGTTAACTTTAGTAGTACAAAAAAATATGTTTGTTTACTATACAAAAATTGGCAAGATTGAAACTGGTTATTTCATCATGTTTTGTATTTGTGGAGCTGCTTATTTATTAGCCTGGCTAATCATGCATATTTTAGTTCCAAAAATGAAAAAAGTAGAATTATAATTTCAGGTTTTGAGAACACTATTAAAAATCACAATAAAATAACTGTCTATTTTTAATAAAACGCAAAAAAACAACATTATATATTGCTCAATTAAAAAAAAAATTTACTTTTGTGTAATCGATTACATTAAATCTTTTTATCATGACAAAATATAGTTCTAGATACGCTTCTAGCCCACAAGCCGTAAAACAGTATGACACAAAACAATTAAGAGAAGAATTCTTAATTGATAATTTAATGGAAGAAGGCGAAATAACGCTAACCTACTCTCATTATGACAGATACATAGCTGGTTCAGCTACACCATTAACACCTTTAACACTTGAAACAATAGATCCTCTTAAATCTGAATATTTCTTGGAAAGAAGAGAAATGGGTATCATCAACGTTGGCGGAAATGGTACAGTTAGTGTAGAAGGAACAGTTTATGAATTAGGATTTAAAGATGCATTGTACATCGGAAGTGGAAATAAAGAAGTTATTTTCGCGAGTGATGATGCAAAAAACCCAGCTAAATTCTACTTGAATTCAGCTCCTGCACACACTAACTACCCTACCAAAAAAGTAAGTTTAGCAGAAGCTAATAAATTACAATTAGGTACGATGGAAACAGCTAATAACCGTACAGTAAATCAAATGATTATTGGTGGTATTGTAACTACTTGTCAATTACAAATGGGCATGACCGAGTTAAAACCAGGAAGTGTTTGGAACACAATGCCTGCTCACGTTCATGACCGTAGAATGGAGGTATATCTTTATTTAGACATTCCTGAAGGTCAAGCTGTTTGCCATTTTATGGGAGAACCACAAGAAACGAGACATATTTGGATGAATAATCACCAAGCCGTTATTTCCCCACCTTGGTCTATCCATTCAGGTGCAGGAACAAGTAATTATACTTTCATCTGGGGTATGGCAGGTGAAAACCTAGATTATGGAGATATGGATGTTGCCAAAACAACAGATTTAAGATAATTAATAACTATTAAATAAAAAATTTATGTCAATCAATCTTTTTGATTTAACTGGAAAAATAGCACTAATAACAGGTGGAGTTCATGGACTTGGAATGGCAATGGCAAAAGGACTTGGTCATGCCGGAGCAAAAATTGTAGTAAACGATCTTTCTCAAGAAGCTCTTGACAAAGCAGTAGCTGAATATAAATCAGTAGGAATTGAAGCTTACGGATATGTTTTTAATGTATGTGATGAAAAAGCAGTAATTGCAAGTGTTGCACAAATTGAAGCAGAAGTTGGACCTATCGATATTTTAGTAAACAATGCTGGAATCATCAAAAGAACTCCTATCATCGATATGGCAGTTGAAGATTTCACCGCAGTAATTAATGTAGACCTTATCAGTCCATTTATTGTATCTAAAACAATTGTAAAGGGAATGATCCAACGTGGCGGTGGAAAAATCATCAACATTTGTTCTATGATGAGTGAATTAGGAAGACAAGACGTAAGTGCTTATGCTGCTGCAAAAGGTGGTTTAAAAATGTTAACTAAAAACATGGCTACTGAGTGGGCTAAATTCAATATTCAAACGAATGGAATTGGACCTGGTTATTTTGCAACTAGCCAAACTGCTCCAATTAGAGTTGATGGACACCCATTTAATGAATTTATCATCAGCAGAACTCCGGCAAATCGTTGGGGAGATCCTGAGGATTTACAAGGTGCTGCAATATTCTTATCTTCAAAAGCTAGTGATTTTGTGAATGGTCACATTCTTTATGTTGATGGTGGAATCCTTGCTACTATTGGAAAACCATCAAATGAATAATAATTTTTAAGAAGTTTATAATGAGCACAAGTTTCATCCACGATAATTTTTTATTAGAAAATAAATACGCAGAAGAATTATACCATAATTATTCTAAAAATCAACCTATAATCGATTATCACAATCACTTAAGTCCTCAGTTTATTGCTGAAGATAAAATTTTTGACAACATTACAAAAGTGTGGATTAACGGAGATCACTACAAATGGCGTGCAATGCGTACTTTGGGAATCAACGAACAATTCATTACAGGTAACGGTTCTGATAAAGATAAATTTTTAAACTGGGCAAAAACAGTTCCATATACAATGCGTAATCCTTTGTATCACTGGACTCACTTAGAATTAGCTCGTTATTTTGATATCACCGAGTTATTAAACGAAAAATCTGCTGAAAGAATTTACGAACAAGCTTCTGCTAAAGTAAATTCTGCCGAATACAGTACACAAAACTTGCTTCGTAAAGTAAACGCTGAATTCGTTTGTACTACTGAAGATCCAATTGATAATTTAGAATTTCACCAAAAATTAGCAAAAAGTAGTTACGAAGTAAAAGTAAGTACTGCATTCAGACCTGATAAAGCGATTTTGATTTCGAATGATGGATACAACGAATACATTGATACTTTAGGTCAAGTAGCTGGTGTTGAAATCAACACTTTTTCAGATTTATGTTCAGCTTTAAAAAACAGAATTGAATATTTTGACAAAAACGGATCTAAACTTTCTGATCACGGTTTAGACCAAATATATTTCGAAAACTATACTGAAAGTGAAGTTAGTGCAATTTTCAAAAAGAAAAGAGAAAACGCAGCTTTGACCAACGAAGAAGCTTTGAAATTCCAAAGTGCTGTTTTAGTATTTTTATGTGAAACTTACCATGAACTTGGATGGGTTCAACAATTTCACTTAGGAGCATTAAGAAACAACAATGCTCGTATGCATAGAATTTTAGGTCCTGATACAGGATGGGATTCTATTGGAGATTATCCACAAGCCCAAAAACTATCGGCATTCTTGAACGCTTTGGACAGCAAAGATAAATTGACCAAAACAATCATTTACAACTTAAATCCTGCTGACAATGAAGTTATGGCTACCATGATTGGTAACTTTAATGATGGAAGCGTTAGAGGAAAAGTTCAATTTGGTTCAGGATGGTGGTTCTTAGATCAAAAAGACGGAATGACAAAACAATTAAATGCCCTTTCAAACATGGGACTTATTAGTTGTTTTATTGGAATGTTGACAGATTCAAGAAGCTTCTTATCATTCCCTAGACATGAATATTTCAGACGTATTCTTTGTAATCTTTTAGGAGATGAAATCAAAAGAGGTGAACTTCCAAACGATATGGAGTGGATTGGTAAAATGGTTTCTGACATTAGTTACAATAATGCCAAAGAATATTTTAAATTTTAATTGATAAATATTCTAAAAAAGAAAATCAAATAAGCGACTTAATTATAGACTGAAATTCTACTTTGAGTCGCTTATTAATATTATAAAATATACAGTTTCATAAAAAATACTGTAATAACAAAATGGGAGAAGATGAAAAATTTAAATAGAAAAAATTTAGGGTTAGAAAATAAGTATCCAATAAAAGTGGTACAATTTGGTGAAGGTAATTTCTTAAGAGCTTTCGTTGATTACGCTTTTCATAAACTAAACAAAGAAGTTGATTTCAATGCTGGAATTGCGATGGTGCAGCCTTTGAAAGATGGAATGGTAAACATGATTAATGACCAAGACGGTCTTTATACTTTGTTTATGAATGGTATCAAAAAAGGAGAAAAAATACAGGATATTCAGTTAATTGACAATGTTGTAAAAGCTATCAATCCATATACTGAATTTGCTGATTATCTAGCTTTAGCCAAAGAAGAAGAGCTTCAATTCATTGTTTCAAACACTACTGAAGCAGGAATTGAATTTATCGGAACTGATACACCAGATATGCAACCGCCTGTGTCATTTCCTGCAAAGTTGACTGTTTTGTTATACGAAAGATTCAAACACTTCAATGGTGATGCTTCGAAAGCGGTAACTATCATTCCTTGTGAATTGATTGATTACAACTCAGAAACTTTGAAAAAAATCATTTTACAATATTGCGATTTATGGAAGTTAGAGGATGCATTCAAAACTTGGGTATCTGATGCGTGTACGTATCACAGTACTTTGGTTGACAGAATTGTGCCTGGATATCCAAGAGCTAATATTGAAGAATACAATAGCAAATTAGATTATCAAGACAATTTAATTGTTGCTGCAGAGCCATTTTTCCTTTGGGCAATCGAAGGTGGTGATGATTTGAAAGCAAAATTACCATTCCACAAAACGGATTTGAACGTGAAGATTGTTGAAGACATTCGTCCTTTCAAAATGATCAAAGTTCGTATTTTGAACGGTGCTCATACATCAATGGTTCCAATTTCTCTTTTGTATGGTAACAAATTAGTTATGGAAACTGTAAATGGAGATTTCACTGGAAAATTCGTAGATAGCGTTATTGCTGAAATCAGCGAAACCCTTGCTATGGACAAAAATGAAATCACTGCTTACTGTGAAGAGGTAATGGACCGTTTTAAAAATCCATTTATCAAACATGCACTTGCTGATATTGCTTTAAATTCTATCTCTAAATTCAAAGTAAGAGTATTGCCAAGCTTGTTAGGATATTATAATGCGAATAAAAAATTACCGGTTAGTTTAACATATTCATTAGCTTGTTTAATCCAATTTTATAAAGGAACTTGGAATAACGAAGCATTACCTGTGAAAGATACTCCAGAACTAGTTGAAGCATTTAACAACATTTGGAAAGCAGGTTCTCTAGATTCAGTTGTTAAACAAACACTTGAAAACACAGATTTCTGGGGTGAAGATTTAACAAAAATTAACGGTTTATCTGAAGCTTTAGTCGTAGCTTTAAGTGAGATTGAAGCTAATGGAATTGAAAATGGCTTTGCTAATTACAGCAAAAAATACTAAAGATTCTAAGTTGCTAAGAAACTAAGTTCCTAAGTTTTATAAAAAAAGTTTCTAAGACTTTAAGATTCTAAGTTATACGAAGAAAGTATTAAAAGGAAAAAAACGTTTATATATAAAACAAAAAATTCAAAATAGTGCTCCTAAACTTAGATTCTTAGCAACTTAGATTCTTAGCAACTTTAAAAAAAAATAATCATGCAAAAGAAATTAATAAAAGTAAATCCAGCAGATAACGTAATTGTTGCTTTAACTGATTTAGTACAAAACGAACAAATTACATTTGAGGGAACTACCGTTTCACCAACAACTGATGTTAAAGCAAAACATAAAATTGCAGAGAAAGATTTTGCAATTGGTGATGAAATTATAATGTATGGCGTTTTGGTAGGAAAAGCTGTAAAACCTGTACAAAAAGGAGAAGTAATTACTACCGAAAATGTAAAACATCAAAGTGAAAAAGTTTTTGGTAAAACTGGAAATTTAGGTTGGACTCCACCAAATGTAGATCGTTGGAAAGACAAAACTTTCAACGGATACCACCGTGCTGATGGACAAGTTGGAACCAAAAACGTTTGGTTATTTATTCCATTGGTTTTTTGTGAAAACAAAAATATCGAGAAACTGAAAGATATTTTCGAAAACGAATTACTGCCAAAAAAAGAAGTTTCTTATAAAAATTTGTTACGCTCTTTAATTGAGGAAAAAAGCGTAGAAGAAGTTGCTGCTAAAAATCCAAATGAAAATCTTTTAGATAATGTCGAAGTAAAATTCATCAACCATCAAGGTGGTTGTGGTGGAATACGACAAGATTCTGAATTGTTAGCAAAACTGCTTGCAGGATATGTGAACAATCCGAATGTTGCTGGTGCAACTGTTTTAAGTTTGGGTTGCCAAAATTTGCAAGTAGACATTTTTAAAAATGCATTGAAAGCAATCAGCCCAAATTGTGATAAAGAAATTTTGATCTACGAGCAACAACAAATTGGAACTACCGATCAAATGTTCCAAATGGTGATCAAAGATTCTTACGAAGCCATAAAAAGAGCCAACAAAATTGAACGTAAACCTGCTCCTATTTCAAAACTAAGTATCGGTTTGGAATGTGGTGGATCTGACGGATTTTCAGGAATTTCAGCTAATCCAGCATTAGGAGTAGTTTCAGATATTTTTGCAGCTTTGGGAGGAAAAACCATTTTGGCAGAGTTCCCGGAATTATGTGGCGTTGAGCAAGAATTGATGAACCGTTGCGTGGACGAAGAAAAAGCAGATAAGTTTTTAACTTTGATGAAAGCCTTT
>NZ_DATIDY010000168.1:0-14859 GCF_035456085.1 Flavobacterium sp. | reverse complement strand
CGTCAAATCAAAGTGAATTCTTTTGATGAAACAATAGCTTCAGTAAAAATATATGATTTGAAAGGAAGCTTGATTTATGAGAAGGACAAAGTGGGTAAAAATGAATTCATCATTGACCATTTAAAATCCGGCGATCAATTTATGATTGTAATGACACAATTGGAAAGCGGAAAATGGATCAGTGAAGAGATTATTTTCCATGATTAAACTCCTGTCTAGTGCTGTAATCTATGATTAAAAGATAGTTTAATTAAAAAAAAATGAAATTATCATTTAACCCGTTGGGTGAAATTATGTTTAAATAAAAAATGAACCACATAGAGACATAGATTTAATAGCAAATCGTTAAAGAAAGAATAGAAATAGGTCTATTTTCACATAGATTGGCTATGTGATAAGTGAAACGACTATCAAACTCTTTTTAAAACCTATAAATTCTATGTCTCTATGTGGTTAAAAAATAATTTCACCCAACGGGTTATCATTTAATCATTTTATCTTCCAGCAATCAGAGTATGTTTACTATTTGATCTAGTCTAATTTTAACTCACAGTAGGAACAAAAAAAAGCCCATTTTAATTAAAAATGGGCTTTTTTTTGTTAGAAGGAAAAATTATTTCCCTTTTATAGATGCTTCTAAATTTTTCTCAATAGTATGACCAGGACGAGTCCATTTTGGTTTTTCTCCCAAAGATTCAAATTGCGAATCAGCAGCTTCAACAGATGGGCGCTGAGGCGCTTTTTTAAATGGTTTTTGAGGTTTTAAACCTAATAATTCAAACATTTTCATGTCTTCATTTACGTCGGGATTTGGAGTCGTTAATAATTTATCTCCAGCAAAAATAGAATTTGCACCAGCAAAGAAACACATTGCTTGTCCCTCGCGACTCATGTTTGTTCTTCCGGCAGACAAACGAACTTGAGTATGCGGCATTACGATTCTGGTAGTAGCTACCATTCTAATCATTTCCCAAATTTCAACAGGTTTTTCGTCTTGCATCGGAGTACCCTCAACAGCTACCAAAGCATTAATTGGCACCGATTCAGGTTGCGGATTCAAAGTGGAAAGAGCGACAAGCATTCCAGCTCTGTCTTCAATACTTTCTCCCATTCCTATAATTCCTCCGCTACAAACAGTAACACTTGTTTTACGAACATTTTCTATCGTTTGCAAACGATCTTCAAATCCTCTGGTAGAAATAACTTCTTTATAATAATCTTCAGATGTATCTAAGTTGTGATTGTAAGCATAAAGACCAGCTTCTGCCAAACGTTGCGCCTGATTTTCGGTAATCATACCCAAAGTACAACAAACCTCCATGTCCATTTTGTTGATGGTACGTACCATTTCCAAAACTTGGTCGAATTCCTCGCCGTCTTTTACATTTCTCCACGCAGCTCCCATACATACGCGAGATGAACCGCCTGATTTTGCTCTAAGCGCCTGAGCTTTTACTTGATTTACTGACATTAAATCGTTTCCTTCAACACCAGTGTCGTATCGGGCAGCTTGTGGACAATACCCACAATCCTCCGAGCAACCACCAGTTTTTATAGAAACCAAAGTAGATACCTGAACTACATTAGGGTCATGATGTTCTCTATGAATAGTCGCTGCTTCAAAAAGCAAATCCATCATAGGTTTATTATAGATAGCAATAATTTCTTCCTTAGTCCAATTATGTTTTGTGATACTCATAGATCCTTTATTTTGATGGCTCAAAAGTAATCAAATTGTAACAAACAAGCAACGAACACAACCTAAAATGAACTTCCAGCTCCTTGTTTATAAACAAACTAATCGGCTGCAAATTTATTGTTGTAATAAAGCATTAATAACATAGTGACTATAAGAGACGCGGCCATTCCTTCAAAGAATAACGTTAGACAATACATATTAATAGAAGGATTTCCGCCAAATAGGAAAGTTTTGGATAAATTATTTATGTACTCATCACCACCTCTTAGATAGCTATAAATCAGTAAACCAAGAACTGATAAAAATACTCCTATCCCCGAAGTAGTTAATGCGGCCACAGCGTTTGAAACAAAGTTTTTCTTACCATGTGCAATTCTGTATTTCAGAGTATCATTTACAGCATAAACAACAAATACAGTATTGATTAATCTTAAATAAAAAAGATTAGATAAACCTAAGAATTCCATCAGTAGGAAAAAAACTCCTATGCATATAAAAATGTAAAACCCATTTTTAATTTCTTTTTTTACTTTCATGTCATTCGATTTTTTAAAGTTAGAATACAATATCTTAAGCTAATCAAATAGGTTACATAAAATTACAAAAAACATCGGTATAAAACCTCAAAGTGTTAAAAAACAATGTTTTATCTATTTATTGAAGGGTTAAAATGCAATTCTGCTAATATGAAGTTTTGCGCTAAAATAATTTGGGCCCGACCCCTTTGGGTGAAGGGGCTTACCAACAGGAACGCTTACAAAGCCCCTTCACCCAAAGGGGTCGGGCTATCCGCATTACTTCGGTAATTTGCTTCTATCCCTCACGCAGAAACAGCGATAATTTACACTTTAGGCTCATAAGTTAAAACACTCGTCTTTGCGCCTTCGCGTCTTTGCGAGAAATAATTAAACCTTAATAATTCAAAAAAAAGCTGTATGCGCATATTTTAATGAGCATACAGCTTTTTTTGTAAAAAATCGAGAGTTATTTTTGAAAATAAGCCAAAGCCGTATTTTTATCCTTTTCCAATTGCGTCTTTAGATGATCAACCGAAGCAAATTTTTCCTCATCACGGATTCTTTTCAATATAAATACTGTAATTTTTTGATCGTATAAATCTTTATTAAAATCAAAATAATTGACTTCAATAGTTTGAACCTTACCGTCAACAGTCGGGTTGAAACCAATATTCATCATTCCAAAAACCGTTTTTGAATCGATGATACTCTTAACAATATAAACGCCATTTTTTGGAATCAACTTAAAGCTTTCAGCTAATTTAATATTCGCCGTCGGAAATCCAATTGTTCTGCCTAATTGTTTGCCTTTGGTTACAGTGCCTGTCAATGAATAATCATAACCCAAGTATTCATTGGCCAAAGCCATATCACCTTCCATCAGCGCATGTCTTATTTTGGTCGAACTTACAGATACTTCTTTGATTTCCTGAGCCGAAATTTCTTCAACTTCAAACTCATATTGTTTTCCAAAAGCTTTTAAATCATCAATGTTTGCAGTTCTATTTCGGCCAAAACGATGATCGTGACCGATAATTATTTTATGAATATGGAATTTGTCGACCAATATATTCTTTACAAACTCTTCAGCAGTTAGTTTTGAAAAGTTTTCGTCAAAGGGATGAATTACTAAATTTTGAATCCCAATTTGCTCCAATAGCGCAATTTTTTCATCAATAGTATTCAGCAATTTAATATCTGAATCTTCTTGTAACACCATTCGCGGATGTGGAAAAAAAGTGAGCACCAGACTTTCGTACTTGTCTTTTTCAGTATTTTGAGTAACTTTTTCTAATATTTTTCTGTGTCCAAAATGAACCCCGTCAAAGGTTCCTAGAGTAAGAATCGTTTTTTTTATGGTGTTTCCAACAGCAACATGGAAATCATTTATTGAATGAAAAATTTTCAAAGCACCTGTTTTTAAATTTTTTGCAAATTTATACTATCTATTTCAAAACTACGTGAAGAAGTTTCTATTTTTAATAAATTAAAGATGAAGGGTTTTTTAAATTATTTCTGATTTCCGAAATTGTTTAAATCAATTGTGTATTCAATGATAAAGGTTAATTTTGTTTACAAATTTACAAATAGGCAATCAGCAGTTTCAATTGTGCGTTGCATTAACACAGTAGCTAAATATGAATAGATTTTTTTTCTGTATTGGGGTTCTTATTATTAGTTATACCGGATATTCACAAAGTAAATCTCTCTGGAAAGAAGTGAATAATTCTCAAAAAAATGCTACTCAGAAAGGCGTTAATACAGACTCTCAAAAATTATATACCTTAGACATAGCCCACTTTAAGCAATCTCTTGAAACGCTGCATACAAACACTCAGGATCCCCAAAAGATTTCTGTTATTATCCCAAACAGTAACGGAAAAATGGAAGAATTTCTCGTGGTAGAATCTTCCAATTTTGTACCAGAATTACAAGAACAATTTCCCAACATCCGTGCTTATTCAGGAACAGGAATTACTGATCCTGGTGCATCTATAAATTTTAGTATATCTCCAACAGGTATTCAAACAATGGTTTTGAGAGGAAATTCAGTTTCAGAATTTATTGATCCTTTGCCTAATGACAAATCGATTTATGTAGTTTCTAATTCCAGAATGAGGGCAAAAGGAGAGTTACCGGTAACCTGCAGAACGGTCGATAAAACATTAAACAAAGGTTTGACACAAAAAGCAAGTCAGTTAAAATCAAACAATGGAGTTTTTAAAACAATGCGTCTGGCTTTGTCCTGTACTGGGGAATATACCAAATTTTTTGGTGGTACTACTGATAATGCTTTGGCTGCTATAAATGCAACAATGACAAGAGTTAATGGGGTTTATAATAAAGATCTTGCTGTGAAATTGTTATTAATTGCAAATGAAGCCAGCATAATTTTTACTAATCCGACAACCGATCCATACTCAAATGCTGATGTTGGAGTAGGCGATGATACCCATGAAGCAACTTGGCATCGCGAATTACAATCAACTTTGACAACTTTAATTGGGAATGATAATTATGATATAGGGCATTTGTTTGGAGCTACTGGTGGCGGTGGCGATGCTGGTTGTATTGGATGTGTGTGTGATAATCCAACTGCAGCTGAACCATATGGTAAAGGGAGCGGTTTTTCGTCTCCAGCTAATGGAAGGCCAACTAGTGATGTTTTTGATATTGATTATGTAGCTCATGAAATGGGACATCAGTTGGGAGCTAATCATACTTTCTCTTATGAAAACGAAGGTACAGGAACGAGTGTTGAGCCCGGTAGTGGTTCTACGATCATGGGATATGCAGGCATCACGGATTATGATGTTCAAAAGCAGTCTGATGATTATTTTGCTTACATCAGTATAAAGCAAATTCAGGATAATCTGGCAGGCAAAAGCTGTCCAGTTAGTACGCCGATGACTAACCAAACCCCAACAGCAAATGCAGGTCCAGATTATACAATTCCACAAGGAACTCCTTTTGTTTTAAAGGGTACTGCTACTGATCCTAATGGCGATACTATGACGTATAGTTGGGAACAAAACGATTCGGCTACAAGTAGGGAAATTGGTGATAGGAGTTATGCTTACGGAACTAAAGCCAATGGTCCAAATTTTAGGTCTTTTTTGCCTAGTAGCGAAACAAGTCGTTACTTTCCGGCATTTAGTAGGGTTTTAGGTGGAAAATTAAATACAACTTGGGAATCCGTTTCTACAATAGGAAGAAAACTAAATTTTGTTTTCTCAGTTAGAGATAATGCGGTTTCAGGCTTGGCGCAAACCAATTCGGACGCTACAGTTATCACTGTTGATGGTACTAAAGGGCCATTCGCTGTAACGTCACAAGATGTTCAGGATTTGAGTTGGATTTTGAGTTCCTCACAAACGATTACCTGGAGTGTAAATGGAACTAATTCTTTGTCCGGAGCCAATAATGTGAATATAAAAATGTCTATTGATGGAGGTTTGACTTTTCCAATATTTTTAGCAACTAATACGCCAAATGACGGTTCCGAAGTTGTTTCTGCACCAGCCATTGCTGCTAAAAATTGCAGAATTTTGATAGAGCCTACAGATAATGTTTTTTTTGCTTTAAACAGTGCTCCTTTTGCGTTAGGTTATAAAGTAGAGACAAGTTGTGCCTCTTATGATTTTGCAGCTCCTTATCCAATTCCGGAATCATTAACTGCTGAAAAAACAATTGTTGTGCCGGCAACCGATTCGGAGATTACAGATGTCAATTTCAATATTAGTTTTACTCATACCTATATTTCGGATGTTCAGATAGAATTGGTGAGTCCGAAAGGAACGACTGTTAAGTTATTTGATAGATCCTGTGATGGGGTAAATGGTAGTTTAATTTTAAAATACGATGATTTGGGTGGTTCATTAACTTGTGGTTCAACAATTAGCCAAACAGTTGCCCCAGTTGACTTATTAGCTGCTTTTAATGGCGAAAATCCGCAAGGAACCTGGAAATTGCGATTTAGAGATACAGGAGTTGGAGATACTGGGACAATTACTGCGGCATCAATCGAGATCTGTTCTGGGGCCTATGTCACAATGGCAATTCCTGAATATGAGATTAAGGATTTTATGTTGTACCCAAATCCCAATAAAGGGAATTTTACAATTTTATTTACCAGCCATGATAAAGAAGATATTCACGTTTTTGTGAATGATATGCTGGGCAAAAAAGTCTATGATAAGAAGTTTAAAAACACTGGAAATATCAATGAGATTATTCAGCTTTCTAATGTGACGCAGGGAACATATATCGTTACTGTTGAAGATGGAGGTCAAAAAGGTGTGTCTAAGATTATTGTAAAATAAGTTATATTTCAAAAACATCACAAAATAAAAATAGAGTTACACAAGTTTATCTTTTGTGTAACTCTATTTAGTTTGTGCGAATGATGAACCAGCTATTTTTTATTTGCCGTTAAAAGTGGTCATTGTGTTTTCAATTCCTGCAGTTGCAAATGATTTTATAATTTCAGAAGCGACTTCTAGTCTTTCGGGAAGTTTGGCTTTTTCGTTATCGTCCCATTCTCCTAATACATAATCAACTTGTTGTCCTTTTTTGAACTCATCGCTGATCCCAAAACGGAAGCGGGTATATTCTTGTGTGTTTAGAACAAGATTGATGTTTTTGAGTCCGTTGTGACCTCCGTCGCTGCCTTTTTTGCGGATACGAATGGTCCCAAACGAAAGATTTAAATCGTCTGTGATTACTAAAATATTTTCTAGCGGAATATTTTCTTTGTCAATCCAGTATTTTACGGCTTTACCGCTTAGATTCATATAGGTATTTGGCTTTAGCAATAAAAATGTTCTGCCTTTGAATTTGTATTCGGCTAAAGCGCCCAATTTTACGGTTTCGAAATTGAGTCCTTCTTTTTTGGCTAAAAAATCCAAGACTTTGAAACCTATATTGTGTCGGGTATTTACGTATTCGGAGCCAATGTTACCAAGGCCAACGATTAAAAATTTCTTCATAGTATCAATATTCTCTTCTGTTTTTGGTGATGAAAACAGGTTTTGTATCCATTTTATCATGGTGCAAAAATAGGGTAAAAAGAATAAAGAGGAAAGAATGAAGAAAAAAGAACAAAGAGAATAGAATAAAGAGGAATGAATAAATTATTCTAAATTTTAAATTTTAAATTTTTGAATTGGTTTAAAGAATATTTCCAAAAATGCCTAATGTTTCTCTTTAGCCCCGATGGGAGGGAAAATCTTTTTATTTTTTTTTCTTCAAAAAATAAAAAATTTGGAAGGACAGCGGGAATCCATACTTCCTAAAAATGCCTAATCTTTCGCTTCATATCAAAAAAAAAGCACCAGTTTTGAAACTGATGCTTTTGATATAGTTTGAAAAAGTATTATTTTTTCTTTTTTGCAGGAGCTTTTGCTGCTTTTGCTGCTTCTTGAGCTGCTTTCATAGCCGCACGAGAGATCTTCACTTGACAAATTACTGTATTGTCTGGGTGCATGATTTTGAAGTTTGGAGTTGGCACTTTAGTAACATATAATTTGTTACCCATGTCAAGAGGAGTGATGTCTGCCTCAACAAAATCTGGAAGGTTAGCTGGTAAAGCTTTAACTTTTAATTTACGGTTGTTCAAACGCAAATCTCCACCTGCCATAACTCCTTTAGAGTTACCAACGATTTTTACTGGAACTTCAATAGTGATTTCTTTGTCATCATGGATTTGAAAGAAGTCAATGTGTAAAATTTTGTCAGATACCGGGTGAACCTGAATATCTTGCAAAACAGCGTTGTAAGATTTACCATTTCCAAGTTCAATCACAACTGTGTGCGCGTTTGGAGTGTAAACCAAGTTCTTGAAAGCTATAACTTCCGCTGAAAAATGAACTGCTTGACTTCCTCCGTATAATACGCAAGGAACCAATCCAGCATTACGTAAGGCTTTTGTAGCTGATTTGCCCACGCTTTCTCTTTCTGATCCTTTAATTGTAATCGATTTCATTGTAAAAATTTATATAGTTATTAATTAAACTCTTTTTTAGTCCTTAGCGTTAATTTTTTAGTCCTTAGTTGCTGACTAACCACTACGGACTAATCACTTTGGGACTAAGAAAATCTACATTAAAAACTTCCCGCTAATAGAATTGTTGTGGTGCACCATGTGCATTACTTCTGCAAAAAGAGGTGCACAACTCACTACTCTTATTTTGTTTGATTGTTTTTTTAACGGAATAGAATCGGTTACGATTAATTCCAACAATTTTGAATTTTCTATTTTTTCGTAAGCATTACCAGATAAAATGGCGTGCGTACAAATAGCTCTAACGCTTATGGCACCTTTTTCGATCATTAAGTCGGCAGCTTTCGCTAAGGTTCCTCCTGTGTCAATCATGTCATCTACTAAGATTACATTTTTGCCTTTAACTTCACCGATAAGCTCCATTGTTTCGATAACATTGGCTGCTTTTCTTTGTTTGTAACAGATTACTACTTCAGAATTTAAGAATTTAGAATAAGCATAAGCTCTTTTCGATCCTCCCATATCTGGCGAAGCAATCATTAAATTTTCTAACCCAAGACTTTCTACGTATGGTAAAAAGATAGTTGATGCAAAAAGATGATCTACTGGTTTCTCAAAGAATCCTTGTATTTGATCTGCGTGCAAATCCATCGTCATGATGCGTGTTGCTCCGGCTGCATTCAATAAATTGGCAACTAATTTGGCTCCAATCGGTACTCTTGGTTTGTCTTTTCTGTCTTGTCTTGCCCAACCGAAGTAAGGTATTACAGCAGTAATATGTCTTGCTGATGCTCTTTTTGCTGCATCAATCATTAATAATAATTCCATTAAATTATCTGCAGTGGGAAACGTAGAGCATACTATAAATACGCGTAACCCTCTGATTGATTCTTCATAAGATGGCTGAAATTCTCCATCACTATAAACAGACATTGTTACTTTTCCTAACGGGATGCCGTATTCTTTTGCGATTTTCTCTGCAAGATATTCACTTTTTGAACAAGCAAAAATTTTAGCTTCTGGTTCTAGGTGTGACATTTAATTTGTTCTTTTTATTCCGCTGCGCTCTACACAATTCAGCTTAGAAATTTTGTCTAAAGTCTAAATATGTACAAAAGCCTCGGGTGTAGTTAGTTGTGTGTATCGTTTTTTAACGAGGTGCAAATTTATAAAATTAATTCCAGTCTGAAAGGAAAAAATAAAGTATTTTTTGTTGAATGTTTAAAATTATTTTTTACATTTGCACCGTGTTAAAGAAAAAGATAATTGTTCACCATATTATCTCTTTTATTGCGTGAAATAACTGTCGTTATTTCATGTCTGCTAAGCCCGGATGGCGGAATTGGTAGACGCGCTGGTCTCAAACACCTGTGGGAAACCGTGCCGGTTCGACTCCGGCTCCGGGTACTTAAAAAGTCTGTAATCACTTGTTTTGCAAGTATTACAGGCTTTTTTTTATGCAAGTTGTCCGCTATTTGCCCGACAAAAACACTTAAACAAACATACTTTTATTGTATTTCCGGAACGTAAGTACTCTTTAATAATTCTTTTGCAACATCCTTTTTTTGAGTATTTGATGTAATTAATTGCTGACTTTTTGTCGTTCGAATATTTGGAGTAAAAAAAGTATTGAAGTAGTCATGTTTATAATCATCATCAAGTTTAGTTAATAGAATTTCTAATAAAACCATCATTTATATAAATTTGGATAAGTTCATTTAGATTAATTGGGTCAATACAGAATGAATAAGTATATCAAAAGGATGGTGAATTTGAAAAATTTCTTCTTTTTTAAAGCCAGAGAGAGTACTCTCTGCTGCCTGAAACGAAGATAGGAAAAAGCACTTGATTTACCCCAAAGTAGCACTGGCGATTGCAGGCGGTTATAAGCCGTTTTTCTAATTATTTGCTTTAGGTTTTTTATCGTTATTTACCAGTTGACAATACATTAATAATTTACCCTTTTCTCTTTTAAGGAGGTTTAACATATTTCCCGTAAATACGCCGCCGTTTGTCTTATCTCCCCAACCCCCATCGAAATGCCCGTTAATTAATATTAAATCTCCAAAGTCAAATATTCTGTAGAAATGATGCTTAACATACAGTTTGGCCCCTGGGTTATATGTTTTCAGCATGTAGGGCTTAATGATGTCTATTCCGGAGAGGATGGATTCAAAATGCGGCATGTATATACCATCATCCGTAAAGCCTTCCGATCTTTTATAGCCATTTCCTTCAACCACGGCTTTTATAACATCAGAATTTTGAATCTCTATTTCTGATGATAATGCAGGATCAATAGTTTTATTCTCTGCTGAAATGTCTGATTCTTTTACGCTTACATTCGAATAGGGCATATCTTCAGGTTCGATGAATTTGTCGGCGCCAAATGCCTCCGAAAGAATTTTCAGTTTGCCACTTTTTGTACTCCTCCAGATAATCATATATTTTCCTTGGTAACGGCTTTGGATTTTTGGAGCAGTGGAACTGGAATATTTTAAATCGAAAGTTCCCACTTCCAAAATAAACTCATTGAAATTTTCAACCTTAAAGATGTTCTTTTTGTAAGACTCTATCCTGACTTGTCCGAACCAATCTTTGTAAAACTTTTTAAGGACGCCGATAGAAAATATTGCAGGCTTAAACTCTGGGAAATAAGTGAGTTCAGTATCGTAATGTTTTATGAGGGAATTAAAATCTTCGTTTATGAATTGATTTTCTACCTCAAGATTTAAATTGTATATTTTTGATTTGATTGCCTCTGATCCACCATTATTTTTTTGCCCAAAAAGAGTGTAAGCATTAAACAATACAATCACTACTAAAACCAGATATGTTTTCATATGTTTCATATTAGGTTATCAAAATGCCTTATAACTATTGTTGATTTTTGTTATTTAATTTTTCATCTATTCCCCCGTTTCATCATCCGGATCTAATTTATCTGAGGGTAAAATTCTATTCAGAACTACTCCAATAATAGCCGCAATAGTAAGCCCTGAAAGGGAAAAAGAGCCAGAGATAATTACATTGTCAATCGCAATTCCCAATACAAAAATCAGTGAGGCAATAATCAGGTTTCGGGAGTGTGAAAAATCAATATCTGCATTTACAACGGTTCTAACTCCTACCGAAGCTATCATTCCAAACAATATAATCGAAATTCCTCCCATAACTGGTGTCGGAATACTTTGTAAAACCATTCCGAATTTGCCGATAATCCCCAGTAGTATCGCATAAACAGCTGCAATTCTTAGGATCGAAGGATCGTAAACTTTGGTAACAGCCAGTACTCCTGTGTTTTCGCCGTAAGTCGTATTGGCAGGGCCTCCTAATATTCCTGCGACTACAGTTGCCACGCCATCACCTAATAAGGTTCTTGGAATTCCTGGATTTTCGAAGAAATCTTTTCCAACAACAGCGCCATTAGTCGAAATATCTCCAATATGTTCAATAAAAACCACTAAAGCAATAGGCGCAATGGCGATGATGGAACTTGTAGAAAAAACCGGAATCGTCAATAAATCTTTTAAGGCAGCATCTGAAAAACCAATCCAACTGGCATTTTCAAAACCTGAGAAGTCTACCATTCCCAGCATAACAGCGGTGATATACCCCAAAAAAACCGAAATCAAAATAGGAACTAAACGGAAAAATGATTTTTCTAAAATTGACACACTGATCATCGACACAATTACTACTGCTGCGACTATTAGACTGTTCGGGTCGAAAGTGCCGTTTTTATAGCCTGCCATCGATAACGCAACTGGGCTTAACCGCAATCCGATTACCATTATAATTGGACCGACAACTACTGGAGGAAAATACGATTTTATTTTTTCTACCCCAAAAGTCTTTACCATTGCAGCCATAATCATGTAAACAAAACCCGCTGCGATAACACCACCTTTTACATGGGCAATTCCATCTTCTTTCAGTACCAATGTTAACGCTCCAATAAATGCAAATGATGATCCCAAAAACACCGGAACGATTCGCTTGGTACATAAATGAAATAAAAGTGTTCCAATTCCGGCAGTAAGGAGTGCAATCGATGGGTTGAGTCCCGTTAAAAAAGGTACCAATACCGTCGCTCCAAACATCGCTAATACGTGTTGCAATCCCAATACTAATTTTGTCCGAGTGTTAATTGTTTTCATTTAGTTTCTTTTATAAAAGTAATTTTGAAGAGAGGTATTGTTTTAATAGTATTTCAAGTTAATTAAATATTGAAAATCAGTATTTTAATTATAAATTGTTTTGGAATTTTCGAAAACTTGTTGTTTAATGACGAGCAGTTATTTTGTATAAGCACATAAAAATTTTGCAAATCTTTTGATAAAAAAGATTTGGCAATTATTTACCTTACTTAGTAATCTTACGTAATCGAAAAAAAATTATTTTTTCAATTTATCGCTTTGGATTTACTGATGTAATGCCTCTTAAGATTTGCTCTTTTTCTAATGTAAAATGTTTTTGACAATAACCAATGCTGCTATAGAGTGTTGGTTTATTACATATAATACATTTTCCCGCATTTCCATAACTCTGTTGAGAAGAACAACTCGTTATTATAAATAATACAACTGACCATAGTAATATTTCTTTCATATTTATTTTTTTAATTGGGAATATTTTACAAACTGCTTAATTCTGACTTATATTTATTAAGCAAATTATATAAATGCTTGACAGACACTAATTTAGGAATTATTTAATGATTTTAACAGTAATTGAAGAATCAATTTAATTTTTTTGAAATTATTTTTTAAAAAGAAAGGGTTTTCTGCATTTTAAGAAATTTGCTGTTATGAGAGTCGATAGCTGAAAATGATGTCTGCCAATAATTTCAGTTGTTTGATTTGGAAATTATACTTAAAAAAAACCTCGGAAGTAAATAACTCCCGAGGAATTCAAAACTAACTTTGCGTTAGCTTTTTAACTAGATATCCTAACTAATAACCAAATTTTATATAATAACTAGTGTATTTAAACTACTTTACAGAAAATTTAAAAGTAGTTTTTGTTTTATAATTTTCTCCCGGATTTAAAACAGTCGTAGGGAAATCTTTTTGATTTGGAGAATCTGGATAATGTTGTGTTTCTAAACAAAGGCCAGTTCTATGAGCGTATGTTCCGCCATTTCTCATTGGTAAAGTTCCGTCTAAGAAGTTACCAGAATAAAACTGAATTCCCGGCTGATCGGTATACACTTCTAATAATCTTCCGCTTGTTGGATCGTAAGCCGAAGCAGCAAAACGGTCCCCTTTACCTTGATTATTCAACACCCAGCAATGGTCGTAACCCATTCCTCTTTTCAATTGTTCGTCGTTAGCATTGATCTCTTTTCCTACCGCTTTTGGTTTTCTAAAATCAAAAGGAGTATTCGTTACATCAGTCAATTGACCTGTTGGAATAAGAGTTGCATCTACAGGAACCAATTTATCAGCATCAATAGTGATTTCGTGGTCTAAAATAGGTTTTGAGAAATCAGATGATAAATTGAAATACGAATGTTGTGTTAAGTTTACAACGGTTTTCTTATCAGTAGTAGCTTCATAAAGGACGTCTAGCGCATTGTCTTTGTTCAAAGTATAAGTAACAAAAACAGTCAGGTTTCCAGGATATCCTTCTTCCATGTCTTTAGCGACATATTTCAATTTTAATGTAGCAACATCTCCACCTTTAGCTTCTTCAGCAGTCCAAACTACTCTATGAAAACCTTCTGGTCCGCCGTGTAAAGCATTTGGCGCATTGTTAATGGCTAGAGTATATTCTTTACCGTCCAAAGTAAATTTACCTTTTGCAATACGGTTACCGTATCTTCCAATCAAGGCACCAAAATACGGATTAGCTTTTTCGTATTGTGCCAATGAATTAAAACCAATAACCACTTCTTCCGATTTTCCAGCTTTGTTCGGTACTTTAAGTGAAGTAATAATACCACCATAAGTGATAATATTTACTTCCATACCGTTGTGGTTTTTCAAGGTGTATTGGTCAATTTGCACCCCTTTTTCGGTTTTACCATATTCTTTTTTGGCGATCGACACAGAGTCTGTTGCCGCAGCTTCCTGAGCAGAAGCTTCTTCTTTTTTCTCTCCTTTGCACTGTATATTCATACTTACTAAACTTAAAATGGACATTCCATAAAGACAACGTTTTACAATATTCATATATTTATTTTTTTTGGTTAAGCGTTAATAGTGTTTTTAATGCTAGTCAATGTTTTTAATTTTCAAAATCGTGCATAGCCTATATTTATTAAATTTCTAAAAAAAATCCTTATTTAGACAGAACGCCTTAAAAACAAATACCCACAAGGTCAAAAAAGACCTTGCAGGATGTATAAAAACTCAAAGACCTAACTAGGTTTTAGAAACCTGTTAGGTCTGTCAAATAACTATTTACAATTTGGTTTGAAACAAATGAAAATATGCTTCATTTGCATTAATCGTATCTTTAAAATTACGGATAGTTGTATTTTGATCAATTACCAATAATTCAATTCCAGCGATGTCGGCGAAATCTTCCATAAATTCCGTAGTCACCGCTTGACTGTAGACAGTATGGTGAGCTCCACCAGCAAGAATCCAAGCAGTAGCTGCAATATCCAAATTTGGTTTACAATCCCAAAGCAC
>NZ_DATIDY010000167.1:0-4223 GCF_035456085.1 Flavobacterium sp. | reverse complement strand
ATAATTAAATTCGGATTACCAAATAAATCAGTAAAAAAAATAAAAAATAAAAAAGTAAAAAAAGCCGTGTAAGTACTGTCTCTACTGAGTCCGTTCTTTTTAGAAATAAAACTATTGAGGAAAACTGTGGCAAACAAAATTAGAAATAAACCGCTTTTTTGAAGAATAGAAATTACAGAATTTGCCCAAGTTATATCTTGAATTTGATATAGAAAAAAGAAAACCAGCATTAAAATAACTACCAAAGAAAAATTAAATGGTGTAGATTTTTTAAAAACACTTGTTATCATAAGGATATTTTATATTTTTGCGACTGTAAATATAAGACTTGTTTAAAAAAGGAATAGGCAAGATTAAAAAAGATTTATAACAAAGATCATTTTTTAATGTTCAAAAATTCCAAGAAATAAAATAATAAAAATAAAAGATATACATTATGATGACATCGTTTTTTGAAGGAATACAATACTTATTTGTAAATATTTTATTCGCTCCTTTAGACTTTTTACGTTCATTAGAACTTAAAACTTGGTTTGGTGCCAATACAATCAACTGGATTTTCATGACTATCTGTGCAGTTGCTATTGTTTATTGGTGTAAACAATTAAAATTACATAAAGAAAGTGGTGAAGATGCTCAAGATACTACGGCTCATTCATTCTTAGGATAATATCAAATCCAAATAAAAAATAGAACACAAATGGAACTTTAAAATTCCATTTGTGTTTTTTTATGTCTTTAAACTAAATCAAATCCAATATCTTTTCTGAAATTCATTTTATCAAAATGGATTTTATTTACGTTTTGATACGATTGATTCAAAGCTTCCTGGAAATTGTCTCCGTAAGAAGTAATGGCCATCACTCTTCCCCCATTAGTAACCACATTGCCATTATCAAGTTTTGTTCCAGCGTGAAAAACAATTGAATTCTCAACATTCTCCAATCCTGTAATTATTTTTCCTTTTTCAAAATCTTCAGGATAACCGCCTGAAACGATCATAACAGTAGTGGCACTTCTTTCGTCAACTTCCAGATTGAATTCACCTAATTTTTCATTGGCCACAGCCAAAAATAATTCAACCAAATCCGATTTTAATCTTGGAACAACCACTTCAGTTTCTGGGTCTCCCATTCTCACATTGTACTCAATAACAATTGGTTCGTTATTAACGTTGATCAATCCTATAAATACAAAACCTTTATAGGCAATTCCATCTTTTTGGAAACCTTCAATAGTTGGTTTTACAATACGCGTTTCAATTTTTTCCATCAAAACAGCATCTACATAAGGAACCGGAGAAACTGCTCCCATTCCGCCTGTATTTAAACCTGTATCTCCTTCTCCAATTCTTTTATAATCTTTAGCAGTCGGTAAAATTTTATAGCTTTTACCATCAGTCAAAACGAAGCAACTCAATTCAATTCCGTCAAGAAATTCTTCGATAACCACTTTTGAACTTGCTGCACCAAACTTTTGACCAACCAACATGTTTCTCAATTCAGTCTGAGCTTCTGCCAAATCCTGAATAATCAAAACTCCTTTTCCAGCTGCCAAACCATCTGCTTTTAATACATAAGGAGGCTGTAATGTTTCTAGAAATTTACATCCATTTTCAACAGTTTCGGCAGTAAAACTATCATAAGCTGCTGTTGGAATTTTGTGTTTCATCAAAAATTCTTTGGCAAACTCTTTACTTCCTTCTAAAGTGGCACCAACTTTTGATGGTCCAATTACGGGTATATTTTTTAAATCTGAATCGTTTAAGAAAAAGTCATAAACCCCTTTTACCAAAGGATCTTCAGGACCAACCACTACCATTTCAATATTTTCTTTGATAACCAATGCTTTTATAGCTACAAAATCAGTAGCGCTGATATCAACATTTTTTGCAATTTGAGCAGTACCTGCATTTCCCGGTGCTACAAAAAGGGTGTCACAAAGCGGACTTTGAATCATTTTCCATGCAAAAGCATGTTCTCTTCCTCCAGATCCTAGTAGTAAAATATTCATAGTGTTGTTTTATATAGTTGCGTGCAAAAATAATTCGTTTTGAACGTAAAAAATAATTATATTTTAAAAAGTTACCGTTTAGTTCTCAATACTGATGGCTAAATATTATTTTTGACGAAATTTAAAATTTCCAATGCTCAAAATTTTCGATTTAACGCTCAAAATAAATGGTTTCCCAATGAAGGAAGCCAAAACTGAATTGCAAAAAATTATTGCTATTCCAGAAGAAAATTTTGAAGATTTTGTCGAACAGAAAAAAGCAGAAATAGTCAATTTTCATTTGACTCATAATACTTTTTATAAAGATTTAGCCAAAAAAAAATCATTTGAAAACTGGAATGATTTACCCATTTTAAATAAATCAAACCTTCAGAAACCTTTGTTTGAAAGGCTTTCTTCTCGATACGACGAAAAATCTGTTTATGTCAACAAAACATCAGGCTCTAGTGGTCATCCGTTTATTTTTGCAAAAGATAAATTTTGCCACGCCTTAACTTGGGCTTCCAATATTTATCGATTTGGCTGGTACGATATTGATTTTAATTCATCTTTTCAGGCTAGATTTTACGGCATTCCTTTGGATTTTATTGGAAACAAAAAAGAACGGCTTAAGGATTTTTTGAGTCATCGGTATCGGTTTCCAATCTTTAATTTATCGGATGAAATTTTGGAAGGTTTTTTAAAGGATTTTAAAAAGAAAAAATTCGACTATATCAATGGCTATACCTCATCTATTGTTTTGTTTGCCAAATTTTTGCAGAAAAAAAATATTGTTTTAAAAGATATTTGTCCAACACTGAGAGTTTGCATGGTTACCTCCGAAATGCTTTTTGAAGAAGACAAACAGCTATTAGAAAAGCAATTCGGAATTCCGATTGTCAATGAATATGGAGCTTCCGAATTGGATTTGATTGCTTTTCAAAATCCCGAAGGCCAATGGCAAGTGAATTCGGAAACGCTTTTTGTTGAGATTTTGGACGAAAATAATCAACCCGTTCCCAACGGAACTTCTGGACGAATTGTAATCACTTCTCTTTTCAACAAAGCACATCCCTTCATTCGATACGACCTTGGTGACATCGGAATTTTGGATGAAAAAAGTACTTTAAAAAGACCTATTCTCAAAAAATTAATTGGCAGAACTAATGACGTTGCAATTTTGCCAAGCGGAAAAAAATCTCCTGGACTTACCTTTTATTATGTAACCAAGAGCATCATTGAAGACGATGGAAATGTAAAGGAATTTATTATCAAACAAACCAAAATTAATTTTTTCGAAATTGATTATGTAAGCGAAACCGAATTGGCTTTGGAACAAATTCAAAAAATTGAATCGGCAATTGCTTTGTATTTGGAACCGAATTTACATTTCCTTTTTACCCGTAAAGCGACTTTGGAAAGAACCAATCGCGGTAAATTGAAACAGTTTACTTCATTTTTATAATGTAAATAAATTCGTATATTGGTATTTTGGATTTATAAAATGCTAAGTAACCTATACTTATTTGCCGAAGAAATTATCTCAAGCTGATTTTATGTTTAAAAATGGAAATCACAAATTGTAACTTCCAAAAGTTTAAGATCACAAATTGTGACCTTAAAGAAATTAAAAGACAATTTATGGAAAATGAAATACTGCTTTCTGAAGAATTAATTTCTAATAAAATTTACTTTATCAGGAATCAAAAAGTGATGCTTGATAGAGATTTAGCAACACTTTACGGGATTGAAACTAAAAGATTAAAAGAACAAGTTAAACGTAATATTTCTCGTTTCCCAGAAGATTTTATGAGCTTACAAAAGAAGAGTTTTCAATTTGGAGGTCGCAAATTGCGACCTCCAAATCAGACCAAATAGGTTTACGTTATGCTCCAATGGCATTCACAGAACATGGAGTTCTTATGCTGTCGAGCGTTTTAAATAGCGGCAAAGCCATCCAGACAAACATTCAAATCATGCGGATTTTTACAAAAGTGAGGCAAATGCTTTTGGATACAACCGAAATCAAATTAGATATTGTTCAAATTCAGAAAAAATTAGAAAATCATGATAAAAATATCGAATTGGTATTTTCCTATCTGGATGAATTGATCGAGAAAAAAGAAGATGAAAAACCAAGAACAAAAATTGGTTATAAGAATGATCGTTAAATATTCTTTATATATCGAGGTTTTATCAATAATTGTGTAAATAAAAATCCAATCATTATA
>NZ_DATIDY010000166.1:0-8722 GCF_035456085.1 Flavobacterium sp. | reverse complement strand
AAAACTAGTTTCAATGTCTAAATCATTCAGCAAAGCCAAAGTCATTTTGATATAAGGAATAGAAGTAATTTCTCCAACTAAAGTCAGTTCGATTCCATTTTCTAATTTTGGTGCAATCAAAAGTAAAGCTGAAATATATTGACTACTCACATTCGCAGGAATGCTAACTTTATTAGCCGTTATTTTTTGTCCTTTGATTCGAATTGGAGGATACCCTTCTTCTTTTTCGTAAGTGATTTTAGCCCCTAATTGTACCAAAGCTTCTACCAGAACTTTAATTGGGCGCTCTGTCATTCGTTGAGATCCTGTTAAAACCACTTCGCGTCCTTCATTAACAGCAAAATATGCCGTTAGAAAACGCATTGCGGTTCCAGCGTGATGAATATCTACAATCTCGTCATTTCCACTCAATGCTTTTTGCATTACTTCGCTGTCATCTGAATTTGATGTATTGGCCAAAGTTATATTTGGAAATAATGCTTTAAGTAACAAAAGTCTGTTTGTTTCACTTTTAGAACCTGTTATTGCGATTTGGTTTTGTAAATCGAGTTGAGAAGTCTGGACGAGTAAATTCATTATTTTAGAAGTTCAATTTAGGTGTTTGGCAAATTTATTTTAAAAAAAGCAGGAACCAAAGCTTTGCTTTAACTTATAACATTATTTTAGTTTATCGTTGTTTTTGTGTCTGTCTTTGTCCCTAACGGATTTTAAATCCATTTTTTTATCAAAAGCGGCTTGTAAATCAATCCCGGTTTGATTGGCCAAACACAACACTACAAAAACAACATCAGCTAATTCTTCTCCTAAATCTTTATTTTTATCACTTTCTTTTTCAGATTGTTCTCCGTAACGGCGTGCAATAATTCTGGCTACTTCACCCACTTCTTCTGTAAGTTGCGCCATATTGGTTAATTCATTGAAATAGCGAACACCATGTTCTTTTATCCAGGTATCTACGTCTAGTTGTGCGTTTTTCAAATTCATAATTATATTTTTTGGCAAATATACAAATGAGTAGAGGTTCTAAATTCTTTTGAGGTGCAATTTTCCGAGAATGAAAGGTTTTGTCTCTTCGCATTTTACTCGAATCTTATAGGTAAACACTATTGTGTATACTTTTTACACACTGCTTCTTAAAATTACACACTTTTTGATTCGGTCAATTTTGGCACACTTTAGAAAAATCCTTTAAAAATAAGACTTCACAGGGTATAAACATATATTTTCTCGTTATGGCATAATATTTTCATTATCTAAATCGTAAAACAATTATTTACCTTAAAATTTAGATATTATGAAAAAGTTATTTTTATCAGCCGCAATCGTTTTAGGAGGTTTGTCTTCATTCGCAGCAACAACTCCAGTATCAGCTACAATCACTAAAATCATTTCTATAGGAGATGAATATACCGAAATAAAAGTAGAAGAAGTTCCAGCAGCAGTAACTGATGCACTTAAAAAAGCATATCCAGATGGCGTACTTTCAAAAGCTTACAAAAACGAAAAATCTCAATACAAATTAGAGGTTACTGTTGGCGACAAAGTAGGTACATTATATGCAAACGCAGACGGAACTTGGATTAAAAAATAATTAATAATCCAGCATAAATAAATTCAAAATATAATCATTAAAATTAAATCATTATGAAAAAGATATTTTTATCAGCCGCTATAGTTTTAGGAAGTTTTGCTTTATTTGCTTCAACTTCTCCAGTTTCAAACAGTATTGTAAAAACAATCTCTATTGGAGATGAGTATACCGAAATCAAATTAGAAGAAGTTCCAACTGCAATTACAGATGCGCTTAAAAAAGCATATCCAGATAGCGTTCTTAATAAAGCATACAAAAACGAAAAATCAGAGTACAAATTAGAAGTTACAGTAGGTGATAAAGTAGGTGCTTTGTATGCTAATGCTGACGGAACTTGGATCAAAAAATAAGAACCAACTTAGTTAACTAACTCTAATTAATGTAACTCAAAAAAAAATTAAACTATGAAAAAATTATTTCTATCAGCAGCAATCATTCTAGGAGGAATCACTGCTCAGGCAGCAAATACTGTACAAACAGTTTCAATGATTCAATCTGTAAATATTCAGGATGAATTTACCGAAGTAACTGCAGATTCACTTCCAGCAGGAGTAAAATCGACTATCGAAAAATCTTTTCCTAATACGAAATTAGAAAAAGCATACAAAAACGAGAAAAATGAGTACAAGCTGGAAATTGCTAATGGCGACAAAAAGTTTACCATATATACAGATGCGTCTGGTAATATCATTAAAAAATAATATTATGAAAAAGTTAATCTTATCAGCTGCAATTGTTTTGGGAAGTCTTTCGACTTACGCTATTTCAGATACTGCAACTGAAAACACAGAAATTAAAACCCATCTTCAAATTCAAACTGAATATACTGAAATTAGTCTAGATTCATTACCTGCTGTAGTAAAAACAGCTGTGGAGAAAGCTTATCCAGGGGCAAAAATTGGAAAAGCTTATATCAACGACAAAAAAGAATATAAGTTAGAATTATCAGTTGGCGACCAGAAAGCTACTGTTTATACAGATGCTAATGGCAATTGGTTAAAATAAATATATATATTAATTGGGGAATTATATTTATGTTTTTTGAGTGAAAAAGAGATTGTTTAAAAACAATCTCTTTTTTTGCATAATTTTAAGAGGATTGACGTTTATTAATTGTTATTTTAGTAAAAAAACAACCCTCAAACCAATGTCAAAAATATTACTGATTGAAGACGATATTTCATTCTGCAAATTATTAGAAAAATTTCTAATAAAAAAATCATACGATGTTACCGTAGCCTTCTCAGCTGATGAAGCCAGATTGGCTATTAAAAAAGAATCATTCAATTTGATTCTAATGGATATTCGTTTGCCAGATTCTGACGGTATTGGGTTGATGAGCGAATTCAAAACATCACATCCTGAAATCCCAATTATCTTAATGACCGGATATTCGGATGTAAATACAGCCGTAAAAGCCATCAAAAATGGCGCTGCCGATTATATTTCGAAACCTTTTAATCCCGATGAAGTTTTATTGGTTATAACTAATGCGATGGAACATTCTAATGAAGATGTTCCGAACAAAGAAAAGAAAACAAGTAAAAAACAATCTACTACTGAAAACGAATTTGTAAAAGGTATTTCAGTAGCTTCAAAAAAATTATTAGATCATATCCAATTAGTGAGTCCGACCGATATGTCAGTTTTAATTATTGGCGAAAGCGGAACAGGCAAAGAAATTATTGCCAAAAGTATTCATCAACAAAGCAACAGAAAAAACAACAATTTTATTGCTGTCGATTGCGGTGCGATTCCAAAAGAATTAGCAGCAAGTGAATTTTTCGGGCATTTGAAAGGATCTTTTACAGGAGCAATTAGTGACAAAACAGGTTATTTTGAAGCCGCAAATGGAGGAACCCTTTTTCTAGATGAAATTGGAAACCTTTCGTATGAAAATCAAATACAATTATTGAGAGCTCTTCAGGAACGAAAAATAAAACCAGTTGGAAGCAACAAGGAAATTAATGTCGATATCCGAATTATTACTGCTACCAATGAAGATTTGCGCGAAGCGGTGAAAAATGGCGATTTCAGAGAGGATTTATACCATAGAATTAATGAGTTTTCAATTCTATCGCCTTCGTTAACAGACCGAGGTGAAGATTTAATGGTTTTCGCCGATTATTTCTTGGAAAAAGCCAATCAGCAATTAAACAAAGAAATCATCGGATTTTCACCAGAAGTCATTGATATTTTTCAAAAATACAATTGGCCAGGAAATTTACGTGAATTACAAAATTGTGTTAAACGCGCTACCCTTTTAACGCGAGGAAATTATATCGAAAGCGATGTTTTGCCTGCCGAATTTTTCCAGCCCGAAAAACAACATTCCAATGAAACTTTTTCTTTATCTGAAAATGAAAAAGAAACCATTATTCATGCTTTGTCAAAAGCACATAACAACAAATCTGAAGCTGCAAAATTACTTAAGATTACAAGAAAAACGCTTTATAACAAATTGAAACAATACAATATAAACTAAACTTTTTCTTCGTTTAAAGTAGTAAAAAGTGCCTTCGTCTTTGTTTTTAATGAATCAAAAATCGTTGCTAAATCATCTATTTCAAAATCCTTTCTCTCTAGTGAATTGAGAATCTCAACAATTTGGTATGCTTCTATTTGCCTAAACATTGGTGCAATCCTGTGCGCAATTGCACCAATTTCTGGTATGTTCTTTTCGTTCACAGCTTTTTCTAAATGAACCATATTTTCTTCGCTGCTTTCTATAAATTGATCCAAAACCTCCTGTAAACCTTCATTATCATTACCCAAAAATTGCTTCAATGTTTCTAACGAATATAATTTTGAAGTATTTATTTCATTTAAATCATTATTCTGAATTGGCTTAACTTCATTATTTTCTAAAATATTCTGAATAGTTTCCAGTAATATTTTTGGCGAATACGGCTTTTTAATCACAGTTGTAAATCCTGCTTGGGTACAAACAGAATGATCTAAGTCGGCGCGACCTGTAAGTGCAATTATCGGCTGATTTTTATATGTCTCATAATTTGAACTTTTCAATTTTTCGATAAATGAAAAACCATCCATAATTGGCATTTGGATGTCGGTAATTATAAAATCAAAATTGGTGAACTGAATTGTTTCTAATGCTTTTTCGGCATTATTGAAAGACAACACATTTTGATTTTCTTGTTTCAAAACGCTGCTGGTCAAACTCAGTAAGTTGATATCATCATCGACAACAATGAACGTATGTTTTGCTGTTTTTAGATGTTTTGTTTTTGGTTGTTCGACTATAGAATTTGAGCTGGTATCAAAGCTCAGTGGAAGTTCAATAATAAATTTACTTCCCTTTCCGAATTCGCTTTCGAGTTTTAAATTTCCACCTAAAATGGCAATTATTTTTTTGCATATAGATAACCCTAAGCCAGTTCCGCCGTATTTCTTTTCTATATTTTCATTCGCCTGAGCAAATTCTTCAAAAACTAATTTTTGATTTCCTTTTTCAATTCCAATTCCTGAATCTTCGATTGTAATCGTAAAAAAATCATCAGCTGTTGCTTTGTAGGCATTAATTTTAATGAAACCTTCTTCGGTAAATTTGTACGCATTACCAATGATATTACTCAGAATTTGTTTTAATCGAAATGGGTCGCCAACAATTCTTTTTTCTAATCTCTCATCAACATTAATGATAAGGTCGATATTTTTTTGCTTGTAAACAGTCTGAATGCTTTTGGCAACTTCGTCAATAACTTCGGGTAATACAAAAGGAACTTTTTCTATCGTAATTTTCCCTGCTTCTATTTGTGAAAAATCCAATAAATCCTGAACCAATTGCGTAATATATTCGGAGGAATTCTTGATGTTTTTTACAAAATAGGACTGCTTCGTATTAATATCAGAATTGCCCAAAAGTTCAGTATAACCAACAATTGTACTCAACGGAGTTTTCAAATCATGACTCACTGTTGAGATCAGCTGTTCCCGGCTTTTTAATAGATTTTTGGTTTTAAAATTGGCAATTTCTAACTGCTTCTTATACAATTGTGATTTCGAATAATCACTCACTATCAAAATTGAGAAAAGTAAGGTCAGCACCAATCCAATTATCGCAGATGCTGTCACTACTTTGTTGACTTTTTTAAGTGATTTTTCTTTTAGTGAATTGTTTTTTATGGAGTTAATAATGATTTCGCGTTCAATAATTCGAAGTACTTTTCGGAGTTGTTCCGAGATCGCGATTTCATTTTTGAGTAATTTATTTTCTTGAAAATTTAAAGATTCTTTTTTCCGTTCTGCTTTCAATTTTACGGTAGTCAAAAGTTTTTTGGAGTTGGCCAAAATAGAATCAGAAGCGCGTTTGCTTAGCGTATTTGTACTATCATCCGGAATATTCTGGTTTAGATAAGCTACGTATTTTTGAAGTACGTTTCGCTGATAGCTTCCCAATTGATCAGGATTTTTTACAAAATCACTAAGCACCAATTTCCGAAGCTTATACTCCATTCTGGTGATTTCGCTAATCGCATTATTAATCGAAACTTCATCTTCGGCTTTGCTTTTTATGCCTTTTAATTGTTGAATATTTTTAGTTTTTTCTGATAATAAATACGTAACGCTGTCCAACAATGTTTTTTGATATTGCGTCGTAACGATTTGTTTTAACGTATCAATTCTCGATTTTAACGAATCGGTCTCTGCTAGATAATTTTTGAAATCTTTCTCAGAATTTGTCTGAATTGTTTTTCGAGCCAAGCTTTCTGTCTTGTAAATATTGGAAAAAAGTATGCTTACTTTCAAAAACTTAGTTTTTTCGAAAGCGATTTTATCTTCTAGTTTATTGTAAACGACATTCTCTGAATATAAAAACCATCCTACGGCAACTACCAATGCCAACAAAGCAACATAACTCACAAGGACTTTTATAGGCGTATAACTTCTTTTACTTTCCATAAATTATATAACGATGATTTGGGAATTTTAGTTTTGTATAATTTCAGAATTTATTTAACAATCACACTAAATTGTTTTAGTAAATATAGTAAAAACACGGTTTTTATTTTTCATGTATGTTATCTATAAAAAAACTCGTCAGGAACGACGAGTTTTTAAATCCAAAATTTTTTTTCGGATTCTTATATTTTTTTCAAGATAATTTTCTCGGTTTCTTTCTCAATCATTCCTTGATAATAATCTTTTACCATAGAATAATATACTGGAGATATAATTGGAGTATTAATTTGATGACTGATAATTAATTGAATTTTATTACCCGAACTGTTAGCAAGAAACTTAAATGCGCCTATATTATCTTCCATATTAAACTGGGCTGATTTAGGAAGTGATTCAACCACATATCCTTCAGGAATATCAATATTTACATTGTATTTGTCTACAAATGGAAACCCATAATCCACGGGATATTCTCTAGTTTCTTGCTTAAATGGATTTTGACTTTTGGTAAAAAATAATAATGGATTAATGTATATTTTTCCTCCTATAACATCACATAAATTAGTTCCCGAGAATGAACAAGATTCTATAATTGGAAGTTTTACATCCTTTTCATTGGTTCTTGAATAATTATCGATTTCAATTTTTCCATTTTCGTTTTCTAATTTTTCCAGGTACTCTTCTTCTTTAACACTTTCAATCTCAGATCTAAAACTCATCGCATTATGATCTGTCATTTGTCTTCGTAATTTACCTGATATTTTGCCGGTAGCATCAACGCTGAAAAACAAATTGATATTATTATTTGAAGCTCTTTTTGGCATCAAGTCCACTTCATCTGAGGTTCCGTCTTTTCTAATTAATCTACCTATCCAATTTAAATCTCTAAATGGGAGTACATTTGGGGTTGAATATTTGCTTGTTCCGTCTAATAATATAAGTCCTTCTGGGGTTTCTACTGCAGCGATTACATAGTTGAAAGCAGTTCTATTTGGAAAAATTGAAATTCCATGGCTTCGTGTACTAATTAATACTGGATTTGCTGTTAATCCAGCGGTGCGCAGCATTGCAGTAAGCATTAAGTTAATTTCGGCTACATTACCAGTTTTATCTTTGTAAGCTTTTTTAACTCCATTCTCACAAGCATAGCCATAAACTTCGTTCCATTTTACGTTTGATTTTATATGATTTAAAATAGCTGATATAATTTCGTCTTGAGTTGTTAAACCAGCCACAACTGTTTTTAAATCATTTTCGAAATAACCAGTTTTATTTAATTCAGGACCAAAATCTTCATATTCATAAATTGTTTTTGCAACCGCATTCCAATCTGTAGAAAATAATTTCTGAGGTGCATTTGGATAATTTATCATCGACAATTCTTGTTCCAGACTTACTGTATAATTGCTGATATTATTCACAAAAACCTCATCTTTCATTGCTGGCAAGTCTTTTGCGATATAAGTTGTCCGGTTTTCCTGAAAATCAATTTTGTCATTTGAGAAAGTTGTATGTGAAGCCAATCCTCCGTCTCTTTCTTTACTTGAAATAGTAATAGAACTCATCGCTCTTTCTTTAACAATCTGAGGTTGAATAAATCCTTTGAGCTTAGAATTATAAACATAATATTCAGGGAAAAACGTTTTATACTCCACATAATTTACAGGAATATCTGTTTGGAAATCAAAGTCTCTAAGTTTTCCAATATTATCAGTTTGGATTCTATATTTAAATTCTAACACAGAACCTTCTTTTATATTTGGCAAAGTAATTTTCTTTCTGCTCCAATATTTATTAATATTTTCAATGAATTCTCCTTCACTATTCAATTTCGTTTTTTCGATTTTGCCATTAACTAAATTATATGTTGCCACATCCGAAAAAATGACTTTTTCTTTAACATTATTATTTCCTATACCAAAACGTACGGAGTGATTTGCCCAGTCATATCCGTTTTTCTTGTAAATTTTTATACGCATAGCTACTTCTGTAATAGCCGTAAAACCTTCATTTTGGGAAAATTCAAATCTAGTTTCTCCTTTCTTAAATAATATTGCTGCAACAGCTGCAGAATCTTTTGGATGAACTTTTTGCTCTAATTCGGCGATAGAAACTTTTCCTAATTTAAATTCCTGAGCATTTATTTTAGGATACAATAGAAGTAATAATAAAAGAATTAAGTAGTTTTTTTTCATTTTGGTTAATTAG
>NZ_DATIDY010000165.1:0-15522 GCF_035456085.1 Flavobacterium sp. | reverse complement strand
TTCAATTTCGAGCGTGACAGTTTTTATACCTGCAACATCACCTTCCTGATAATTCAGTTCGCGAATTTTGTAACCTTCTTTTTCGGCCCACATCATGTACATACGCATTAGCATCGAAGCCCAATCGCAACTTTCGGTACCGCCGGCTCCAGCTGTAATTTGAAGAACAGCACTCAAACTATCACCTTCTTCGGAAAGCATGTTTTTGAATTCTATCGCTTCAATATGAGCCTGTGTTACTTCATATTGATGATCTAATTCTTCGATAGTTAACTCTCCTTCTTTGTAAAAATCATAGGCAAGTTGCAACTCGTCTGTCATGTCAACAGCTTTGTTGTAATCTTCAATCCATTTTTTTTTGCTTCTAAGATTTTTAACTAAAATTTCCGCTTCTTTAGCATTGTTCCAAAAATCGGGAGCAAAAGTCTTTTCTTCTTCGTTGGTTATTTCGATAAGCTTGGCATCAACGTCAAAGATACCTCCTCAACGCACCAAGGCGTTCTACAATACCTTTTATTTGTTCGGTAGTTGTCATAAATTTATAGTAATTTTGCGTGAAAAATTTATTAGATTCGTATTTTTAGCCCTGATAGTTGTGGAAATCCTTTTTTTGAAAATAGCTATTTTGAAAAAAATTATCTCACACTACATTTGTTTTAATTGGAGTTCGATGAACTTCGTTTGTAACGGATAGCTGGATTAGCTTCTAATAATAATTTAACTAGTTTTGAGTTACAAAAATAGGATATAGTTTTTAGATTATGGAAATAAATTTGATTAGCGATACAATTACCAAACCATCGTTGGAGATGTTGCAATACATGTTTAACGCACAAGTTGGGGATGATGTATATAAACAAGACCCGACTGTTAATGCACTCGAAGCGAGATTGGCTGGGATGTTTGGGATGGAAGCGGGGCTTTTTTTTCCGTCGGGAACTATGGCGAATCAAACAGCGATTAAGTTGCATACACAACCTGGAGAGCAATTGATTGCTGATAAATATGCTCACGTGTATAATTATGAAGGTGGTGGAGTTTCATTCAATAGCGGTGTTTCTTGTTGTTTGTTGGATGGTGACAGAGGAATGATTACAGCTGAGCAGGTTTCTGGCGCTATAAATGATCCTGATTTTTACCATAGTCCCTTAACGAGCTTGGTTTGTGTAGAAAATACCACAAATAAAGGCGGTGGCGCTTGTTATGATTTGGAAGAATTAAAGAAAATCAAAAGAGTTTGTGTCGAAAATAATTTGAAGTTTCACTTAGATGGTGCCCGAATTTGGAATGCTGTTGTAGCCAAAAAACAACATCCAAGAGAATTTGGAGCGCTGTTTGATACGATTTCGGTTTGTTTGTCCAAAGGTTTGGGAGCTCCAATTGGTTCGGTGCTTTTGAGTGACAAAGCTACTATTCACAGGGCATTGCGTATTCGTAAAATATTGGGTGGAGGTATGCGTCAAGTAGGGTATTTGGCGGCCGCTGGAAATTTTGCTTTGGATAATAATATCGCCAAATTAGTAGATGATCATCGCAGAGCCCGAGAAATTGCCGAAGTTTTAATAAAAAGAACTTGGATTGGAAAAGTCGAACCTGTAGAAACCAATATTTTAATTTTTTCAGTTCGAGATGATTTGAATGAAAAAATATTGATTGATAAATTGAAAGAGAAAGGTATTTTTATAAGTTCCTTAGGACATGGAAAACTCAGAATTGTGACTCATCTAGATTATAAAGAAGTGATGCATACGTATGTGTTGGAGACGTTACAGAAGATAGTTCTTTAGATTTTAGTTCCAAGTAAATTAGTAGTTAGTCCTTAGTCCTTGGTCTTGAATTAATTAAACTTCAATTTCTAGTTACTAAGGACTAATTACTAAGGACAAACAACTCCCTATTTAAAAAGATTATCCATTCCAGGAATCATTGGCATATCCATTTTGGCAACAGCATCCAATTCTGCTTGGTTGATTTTTACAGCTTTTTCAATCGCTTTGTTTAATGTTAAAATCAAGTAATCTTCAAGTTGTTCTTTATCCTCCAGTAAAGAATCATCTATTGCAATTGATTTGATTTTAGAATTGGCAGTCAAAGTAACTTTTAGCAGATTATCATTACTTTGTTCGTTAACAAGTACGGTGTCTAAACGTTTTTTAGTATCTTCGATTTTTTGTTGGGTTTCTCTAAGTTTACCCATCATTCCCATTAAATCCATTTTGATTTTTTTTAAATTAGTAAAAGCAAAATTACGGATTTTGATGTTTATTTTTGTTAAATAAGATGAAAAACGAATTCAGTTTCAAATCACTTTATGTTATTTTTACATTTTAAATATTAAATCAACTCGCAAACAATGCCTGAAAATAGTGGAGCTCCTGTAGCTAAAATAATTCCTAAGAAATTAAAGAAATTTGGTCACGTCAGAATCGATAATTATTTTTGGTTAAATGACCGAGAGAATCCGGAAGTTATTGATTATTTGAATCAGGAAAATGCCTATTATCAAGAAAAAACGGCACATACCAAAGACTTTCAAAAAATTCTTTTTGAAGAAATGAAAAGTAGGATTAAGGAAGATGACCAGTCAGTTCCTTATTTTTATAATGGGTATTATTATATTACCCGCTACGAAAAAGGTCAGAATTACCCAATTTATTCGCGAAAAAAAGAAAGCCTTTCTGCAAAAGAAGAAATTCTATTTGATTGCAATGAAATGGCAAAAGATAAACCTTATTTTCAATTGGGAGCTTTAAGTATTAGCCCAGATAATAAATTGGCTCTTTTTAGTTACGATATTGTTGGAAGAAGAATTTATTCTATTCAGATAAAGAATTTAGAAACCAATGAAATATTGGAAGATAAAATCGAAAATGTAACAGGAAATGCTGTTTGGGCCAATGATAATAAAACCATTTTTTATTCAGATCAGGACAATGTGACATTGCGTTCGGATAAAATTTACAAACATAAATTAGGTTCAAAACAAGCAGATGATGTTTTGATTTATTTCGAAGAAGATGAAACTTTTAATGTTGAAATTGCGAAGTCAAAATCCCGAAAGTATTTGGCTATTGAATCCAGCAGTACTTTGACAACTGAATATCAAATTCTTGATGCAGATACTCCTGATGGTGAATTTAAAATTTTCCAAAAGCGTGTGAGAGGATTGGAATACAGCATCAATCATTATGAGGATAGTTTTTATATTTTGACCAATAAAGACAAAGCAGAGAATTTTAAATTGATGAAAACGCCCGTTGACAAAACGTCAAAGAGCAATTGGAAAGAAGTAATTGCACACAGAAGTGATGTTTTGTTAGAAGATATAGAAATATTCAAAGATTTTTTGGTTTTAGAAGAGCGTCAAAATGGTTTGAATAAAATACGAATTATGCCTTGGAGTGGAGAAGGGGAGTATTATCTTCCTTTTGAAAGCGAAACGTATACAGCTTACGCCACAGGAAATGTAGATTTTAATACTGATGTGTTGCGTTATGCGTACCAATCTATGAGAACACCTTCATCGGTTATTGATTTCAATATGAAAACAAAAACCAAAGAAATCAAAAAAGAACAACAGGTTCTTGGCGGAAAATTCGATAAAGAAAATTATATCGAGGAACGTGTTTGGGCTACCGCTGAAGATGGAGTTAAAATTCCAATTTCGATGGTATACAGAAAAGGATTGAAGAAAGATGGTAAAAACCCGTTGCTTCAGTATGCTTACGGTTCTTACGGGCATTCTATGGATGCGACATTTTCATCGACTGTTTTGTCACTTTTAGATAGAGGTTTCATTTTTGCTATTGCTCATATTCGTGGAGGTGAAGATTTAGGAAGACAATGGTATGAAGATGGAAAATTATTGAAAAAGAAAAATACGTTTACCGATTTTATTGATTGTTCTAAATTTTTAATTGCTGAAAAATACACTTCGCCGCAGCATTTGTATGCCGAAGGAGGATCTGCCGGTGGATTATTAATGGGAGCTGTTGTAAATACTGCACCAGAATTGTATAATGGTGTTATTGCGCAGGTTGCGTTTGTGGACGTGATTACAACGATGCTAGATGACAGTATCCCACTTACAACTGGTGAATATGATGAATGGGGAAATCCCAATGTTCGAAAATATTATGATTATATGTTGTCGTATTCACCGTATGATAATATAAAGCCTCAAAAATCTCCAAATATGTATGTGTCGACAGGCTTGCATGATTCTCAGGTGCAATACTGGGAACCAGCAAAATGGGTGGCTAAATTACGAGCTTTAAAAACAGATGATAATTTACTTTTTTTAGACACAAATATGGATGCAGGACATGGAGGAGCGTCTGGTCGCTTTGAAGCACTCAAAGAATTGGCAAAAGAGTATAGTTTTTTATTAGATTTAGAGAAAATTGGAAACTAATTAGAATTTTTTTTGTTAGATTTGCATCATATCGGGATCTATTAAAAAAATGCTCTCAGATAAACTATTTTTTTATGAAAGAAGAAATAAATGCTTATAATAATATTTTAGAGTTAATAGGTAATACTCCACTTGTTAAGCTAAATAGTGTAACGGAAAATTTAAAAGGCAATTTCTATGCAAAAGTAGAATCTTTTAATCCAGGCCATTCTTCCAAAGATAGAATCGCTTTATACATTATCGAAGAAGCAGAAAAAAGAGGGATTTTATCTCCAGGTGACACAATTATCGAAACAACTTCTGGTAACACTGGATTTAGTTTAGCGATGGTAAGTATCATAAAAGGGTACAACTGTATTCTTGCTGTGAGTTCAAAATCATCAAAAGATAAGATTGATATGTTAAGGAGTTTAGGTGCTAAAGTATATGTTTGCCCTGCTCACGTTTCTGCAGATGATGATCGTTCGTACTACAATGTTGCTAAACGTCTTCATGAAGAAACAAAAGGATCAATTTATATCAATCAATATTTTAATCAATTAAATATTGATGCTCATTATAAAACAACAGGCCCTGAAATTTGGAAACAGACAAACGGAAAAATCACTCATCTGGTGGCTTGTAGCGGTACTGGAGGAACAATTTCAGGAACTGCAAAATTTCTTAAAGAACAAAATCCTAAAGTTAGAATTCTTGGTGTTGATGCTTTTGGATCGGTTTTGAAAAAATACCATGAAACTAAAGAATTTGATAGTAGCGAAATTTATCCTTATAGAATCGAAGGTTTAGGTAAAAATTTAATCCCATCTGCAACAGACTTTGATATCATTGATAAGTTCATTAAAGTTTCTGATGAAGAAAGTGCTCACTCTGCAAGGGAAATTACAAGAAAAGAAGGTTTGTTTGTTGGATATACTTCTGGAGCAGTAATGCAAGCAATAAAACAATATGCAGACGAAGGTGAATTCGATGAAAATAGTAATGTAGTGGCAATTTTTCCAGATCATGGCTCTCGTTATATGAGTAAAGTATTTAGCGATGATTGGATGAATGATCAAGGATTTTTTGATAGTGTTAATGAAGAAGAAGCTCAAAAAGTTGAATTTATAAAATAAATTTACTCAAGTATAATTCAATATAAAACTCCAGATTTGTTCTGGAGTTTTTTTTTATTTAGGTTCTTCTGCTGAAAAACTCCTAAGTACAGCAAAACCCGTAGTTTGTCATTCCGCAGGAATCCTAGCAATCAAAAGTGCCAATGTGTTTGTAAACTCCTTGCGAAGATTGATTGGCCAGTTCGCTTAAATCGCTTTGTTTTATTGGATAAAATGCTTTTCAGCAGACCCTAATTTAATTCTGAGCCTAAATCTCTTATCAAAAAACAAGCATTTAGGATTAGCTTTGTGTAAGAATACTAATATTGTTTTTAATTTGTAATTTAATAAAAAATAAGCAAAAACAATGAAGTATATGTAGGATGATTACTGTTTTTTTATGAATATTTAGATATAATGTAATTTTGGTTGATGTTTTTTTGTGTGTTAAACGAATATTTTAACAGTTCATCGGAATATTTATGTAGCTGAGTTAAAGTAATATTAAATTTGAGTCAATAAATGAGGCCACATTATTTATTACAAATTTAAACCTGCTACATATGAAAAAAGTTTTACTTCTCTTAGTAATGTTTGCGTTTTCTATTTTAGCTAATTCACAAACAGCAATTCAAGAATTTAATTTTAACGGTACACTCAGTAATACAACTAACGATATTACGTTTATAGGTATTTCTAAGTTTGTAAAAGATAGAACGGGTGTAGCTAATAAAGCTATACGTGTTGTTAACGAAACATTGGAAGCAACAATGAAAAATTTGCCACTTTCAAATTCGGCACGAACAGTTTCTATATGGGTTAAATATAATGATGTCACAACTGCCAATTATATCTGGGGTTATGGTTCATTGGCAAATGCTCAATATTTTGGTCTATTACAACAAAGCACTTCAAACACAGTTTCTGATCTAAATCTTGCTGGTTGGGGACCTGATAATGATGTTGTAGTGCCTACTACAATAGCTTCAGGTAATTGGTATAATTTCACAGTGACTTATGATGGCCTTACTTCAAAAATTTACAGAGACGGTATTTTAATCAAATCTTTTATTAGCCCAAGAAAGCTTACTTCGGCAATTGTTTTTGGAATAGGTAAAATGGGTTCGGCCATCAGTATAAATGCCGATATTGATGATTTAAAAATATACAATGTGGCATTAACTCCCGATCAAGTTGCGACTTTATATGCCAATAATTCTACATTAGCATCTAATGATGTTGTAAAACTTGGCAATCAAAATTCTACATTTAAGAAAGAAATTATAAATACCAAAGCTGTGCCAAAATCAAATACGAAAGCGAAAGTGGTATCTTCGGCTCCTGTAGAAACAATAAATGTCAAGTTAACTGAGATTTATTCTTCCGAAGGTTTAAAGGTACTTAGCGGTGACAAAAATGAAATAGATATTACTGCTTTGGCAGAAGGAAATTATTTGTTGAAAGTCGTAAAATTACATGATAGCAACGATAAAAAATTAACGGAAAACTAATTTAGTTGTCCGATGCAGATGATAAAAAAAAACTCTAGAGCGATCTAGAGTTTTTTATTGATTATTGTGGAATTATTCTTCCATTGTATGATAAACGTTCATTACGTCATCATCTTCTTCCATTTTTTCAATTAGTTTTTCTACATCAGCCATTTCTGCTTCTGTAAGTTTTTTGGTAATTTGAGGAATTCTCTCAAATCCAGAAGATAATATTTCTATATTTCTACTTTCTAATTCTTTTTGGATGGTTCCAAAACTTCCGAAAGGAGCATAAATCAAAATTCCATCTTCATCTTCAAAAACTTCTTCAGCACCAAAATCAATTAGTTCTAATTCTAATTCTTCCGGATCAATGCCATCTTTTGGAATTCTGAAATTACAAGTGTGGTCAAACATAAATTCTACAGAACCTTGGGTTCCTAATGTTCCATTGCATTTGTTAAAATAACTTCTAACATTTGCAACAGTTCTATTGTTGTTGTCTGTAGCGGTTTCGATTAAAAGGGCAATACCATGAGGAGCATATCCTTCAAATAATACTTCTTTATAGTTAGCCGTGTCTTTATCAGTTGCTTTTTTGATGGCTCTTTCAACATTGTCTTTTGGCATGTTGGCAGCCTTAGCATTTTGAATTACAGCTCTTAATCTTGAATTGGCATCAGGGTTTGGACCTCCTTCTTTTACAGCCATTACAATATCTTTACCAATTCTGGTAAAGGCTTTGGCCATAGCTGACCAACGTTTCATTTTTCTACCTTTTCGGAATTCAAATGCTCTTCCCATTATTATTTTATTTTGAATACAAAAATACTGTTATTCCTTATTTTTCCAAAACTATAGAAAAATCTTTTTGTAAAATATATCAATTATATATTCGTCTCAATATTTTAAAATCGGCTATTATTGATATTGCTTCATTAAGATAGTGGTTAGACCTTAAATTATCGAGTTGCATTTTATTATATTCAAGAAGAGAGGGATAAATAAGTAATAATGATTTGTTATATTCCGAATTAGACACATTCAAATTTAGATCGTTTGTTCCAAAGTTATTGATTTCTTCGTATAAATGATTGATACTATTTTGGTTGTTATAAACGGCATCTAAAGTCATTGGTATGTCGAATTTTGTCTTTTTAATAACTGTATCAATATTAGAATTGAGTGCAATTATTGAATTGAAATAAGGGTCTTTTGCAACTCTATCTTTGCTTTTCTGAGCAAGCATATTAATTAATTCTTCGCTCACATAAGGTTTAAAACGAATTCTTACATCTAATGTGTCGTTTTTTAATGCTGTTTTAAATCCGCTCTCTTTCTGAAAAACGTCCTGATAGATCATCGGGATTGGAACATCTGGAATTACTCCAACTGCTTGGTGGCTTTTTCCGGTAATCCTGTAAAATTTACTCACAGTCAGTTTTACAAAATGCTGCAAATCATTTTCTTCTAGCGGCTGAATTGTTTGCATTGTTGCTTTTCCTAATGTGGTGCTTCCTATTAAAACAGCTCTATTATAATCTTGCATTATATCTGCGAAGAATTCACTTGCAGATGCCGAATTGCCATTGATGATAATAATAATTGGTCCTCTGTAAATAACTCCCTTGTAAGGATCATTTATAACAGACAATTGCTTTTTATTATCTACTACTATCGAAATTGGTCCGTAATCAATAAATAGGCCCGCCAATTTTACCGCTTCTTCCATAGATCCTCCACCATTATCGGTCAAATCAAGAACCAATCCTTTGATGTCGTCTTTTATTAATTTAACCGTTTCTTTAGCGACATCTTGTGCGCACCCTTTGTTGCTTTCGCCTTCAAAATTTGCATAAAAACTTGGAATTTTTATGTAACCTACTTTTATTCCGCGGTCAACTATAAAGCTGTAAACAGTATTTTCTTCATCTTTTAAAACCTGTTTTTGAATATTTACTTTGAAACTTTTTCCAGAATTTCGTTTGAGTGTTAACGTGATGTTGGTATTTAATTCTGAAGTCATCATTATTGCAATTGACTCCAATGAAGAACAAGAAACATCCAGAGTCTCTTTTTGATTGGACACGGCTAAAATCTGATCACCTTTTTTGATTTTACCGGTTTTGAAAGCTGGACCATTAGGGTCGATTTCGTTTATAAGGATTTCATTTTTTTCATTCAAACTAACTTCTATTCCCAACGAAAGTTTTTCTTTGGATAAAGTAGATACAAAACTAGATTTAGTATCGTTGCTGAAAAAGTTGGTATGGGGATCAAAATAATTGCAAAAAATATTGAAAAAATTATCTTCAAAAAGTTTTTCATCACTTAACGACGCGTTGATTTTACAAAGTTCATTGTCAATTATACTCTTTTGAGATTTATGACTCATAGTGTTGAAATTCAGTTTTAATGAGTCTAAATTCTTGCTTTTGGTAGCAATATCATTAAAAACTTCGTATCTGATTTTCTTGTTCCAGGCTTTTTCGACTTCGTTTGATTTTAAATAAAAATAAAATTTTCCTTGTTTAAAACGGATGCTATCTTTTGTATTAAAATCAATTGTTTCATTGTTTAGTTTTTCTAAAACGACTTTATTTCTCAGTAATGATTTTTTGTATTCTTTTTTAATAACATCCAAAAAAGAACAATCTTTATTTAGTATATAATCATCTAATTTTAATCTGTATTTATTAGAAAGAGAATCTGCCTGTGACTCTAAAAAAATATTCCTTGCGGGGTCTAAATCATTTAAAAATTCATCAAAAACATAAGCCGATAAACTGTCGTTTACCGGCTTTGGGCTATAATGCTCGTTTTGAAGCAGTTTGTTTATTTTTAGTAAAATTTCACAATTTGCATTGCTATTTTGAGCAAATATAGAAAATGTAGAAAACAGTAATACAAGTGTGATTTTTTTCATATAACTAATTTTTTTTATAAAAAGGAAGTTTTACCACCTTTGCTGGGACATCATTTTTTCTAATTCGAATAAAAATATCGCTATCTATTGCACTATTTGGAGTAGTTACGTATCCTAATCCAATTCCTTTATTCATAGAAGGAGACATTGTTCCAGAAGTTACAATTCCGATTACATTTCCAGATGCATCAACAATTTCATAATCATGTCTTGGAACTGAACGTTCTTGCATTTCGAAGGCTACTAATTTTTTGGTAACACCAGCTTCTTTTTGTTTTTTCAAATTGTCAGAATTGGTAAATTCTTTGGTGAATTTGGTAATCCATCCCAAACCGGCTTCTAGTGGAGAAGTCGTGTCATTGATATCATTTCCGTACAAACAGAAACCCATTTCCAAACGCAAAGTATCTCTGGCAGCCAAACCAATAGGTTTGATTCCGTAAGCAGCACCAGCTTCAAAAACTTTGTTCCAAATTGTTTCTACTTCTGAATTTTTGCAATAAATTTCAAATCCTCCAGAACCTGTATAGCCAGTTGCAGAGATAATTATATCTGAAAAACCAGCAAAATCAGCCACTTCAAAATGGTAATATTCAATTGCGGCCAAATCTATAGATGATAAGGACTGCATTGCTTCAACTGCTTTTGGTCCCTGAATTGCTAATAACGAATAGTCATCCGATAAGTTTTTCATCTCAACACCCAAATCATTATGAGTCGAAATCCATTCCCAGTCTTTATCAATATTTGATGCGTTTACCACGAGTAAATATTCGTCTTCTTTCATTTTATAGATAATTAAATCATCTACAATTCCACCGTCATTATTTGGTAAACAAGAATATTGTGCCCTACCGATTGTCAAAGTTGATGCATCATTTGAAGTTACTTTTTGAATCAAAGCCAGCGCGTTTGGTCCCGAAAGTATAAATTCACCCATGTGTGATACATCAAAAACACCTACTGCATTTCGAACCGTTTCATGTTCTGCATTTACCCCTTCGTAAAGAATTGGCATATTATATCCAGCAAACGGAAGCATTTTTGCTCCCAAACTCTCATGTATGTGCGTCAAAGCAGTATTTTTCATTGTATTATTGTGTAATTATTAAAATGCTAATTTATAGCTTTTATTTTGCCTGACAAAGGTTATAAATGTTGAAATATACTTAAAAGTTCCCCTTTTTTTAACCAGTTATTTATTCAATCATTATGTCTTTTCATTTAAAATTTAATGATGGAAATTTCTTTAAAAGTTAAGAAAATTTACTTAAACAAAATGATAATAATTTTAAAAAATGCAACAGTTTAAATGATGACTGATTTGTATTTATTCATAAATAAAAAATGGAGCAAAATGTTAGTTGATTAACACTTTGCTCCATTTTTATATTTAATTGAAAAAATTGAGTTCTATATTACTTTTTAGAAAATAAATTTTGAACAACCCAAGCAGGACCAATTAATAAAAATTGGATATCTTTCAGAAAAGATGGTTTTTTACCTTCGATATTGTGACCATAAAACTGACCGATCCACGCTACCACAAACACTCCAATTGAAAATGCCCAAAGTGGTACAAATTGTCCAATATAATAATTTAAGATTACGCATAACATTGAAAAAATAGCAATTTTTATAGCCATCGAAATCGATAGTCTTATATAAAATATCAATACAAAAAGTAAAACTACTACCGCCCAGTTTTCAATAATGGGTTGGTTTAAATGTAATAGGTTATTCAGAAAAGTAGTTGGAATACTCATCAATAATCCGACAATCGAAAAGAAAATTGCAGGAACACAAATGTAATGTATTGCTTTGTTTTTTGGGTTTTGATGACTTACGGCATACTCCTCAAACCATTGATCTAGTGTTTTCATATGTAGGTATTTATTGTTTTTTATTGGTCATATGTAATTCGCAATGTAGCTATTGGTGTTTCGACCAATTTGAGGTATTGCTCATTTCATAGGGGGGCTTTTTTTGTCTAATTTATAAAATTGTCCAATATCGAATGCGTTTTTAAGCAATCTTTTTTTCCAAAACAATAAACTCAAATGGCTCTTCCGAAATAATAGTGTCATGATCATTAAGTTGGAAAGGTTCTCTAACTCCAGTGTCAACATATCCGTAGCGATTGTACCAAGCGATTAGTTTGTCTCTAAGTGTAATTACGGTCATTACAATTTTTGATAAACCCAATGATAGAGCATGAATTTCGGCTTCTTTTAATAGTTTTTTTCCAATGCCACTATTTTGCAATTTAGGAGAAACAGAAAGCATTCCGAGGTAAAGTTTGTCTCCTTTGTTTTCCAATAAAACGCAACCAAGAATTGCATCATTTTCGGTGAATTTTAAAATTGTATTTTGTTTATTATTAAAAAGTTCAAGCAATTCTTCTTCGGTAATTCTTTTGCCTTCCAGAAGATTGGATTCTGTTGTCCAACCTAATTTGGATGATTCCCCACGATAGGCAGAATTTATTAATTTTTCTAAAGCAGGTGCATCCTCTTTAGTTGCAGTTGTAATCATTTATGTAGATTTAATTGAATGTTTTTGTATCATTCAAAGATAAAAAACTACAGCAAAATATCTTTAACTGTAGTTTTAAAAGGCGTTATGTCGCAATGACTTATTAAACTTCAATTTTAGTGCCCAAGATTTTTAAAAATTCTCTAATAAAAGCAGGGTGCGCAGGCCAAGCAGGTGATGTCACTAAATTTCCATCAACAAAAGCGCCATCTACAGCGATAGATTGAAATTCGCCACCAGCTAAAGTTACCTCAGGACCCACTGCTGGGTAAGCGGTAAGTTTTCTTCCTTTCACAACATTTGCAGCAGTCAAAATTTGTATTCCGTGACAAATTGCTGCCACTGGTTTGTTAGTTGTAAAAAAGTGTTGTGTGATTTCGATTACTTTGGCATTCAATCTCAAATATTCTGGGGCTCTTCCTCCAGCGATTACTAATCCGTCATAATTATTGACATCTACCTGATCAAAACTATAATTTAACACGAAGTTATGTCCTGGTTTTTCAGAATAGGTTTGATCGCCTTCAAAATCATGAATTGCCGTTTTTATGGTGTCACCTTTTTTCTTGTCAGGACAAACCGCATGGACAGTATAACCAATCATTTCCAGCATTTGGAATGGAACCATAGTTTCATAATCTTCGGTGAAATCACCTGTTAGGAAAAGTACTTTTTTCATTTCTTCAAAATTTAAATTAATTATTAGTTTTAAGAAGTTATAAATTCAAGATTCTATTAATCTTTGTTTTTATAAAGTTAAAGAAAAAAGTAATTGTAATTTTAGATTTTAATGGTTTAACTTTTTTAAAATCAATGAAATAGTTGTAATGTTTTGAAATATTAATTAGTCTTATTGTCAGTTCGAATGTCACGCTTTTGGGCGTGAAGGACCATTATGCTATTTCGACTGCGCTACCAATGAAGTTTTTCAACATTACAATAATCCACAAACTTGTCATTCCGCTAGGAATCTCACGTTGGTTATTCACTTTGCGTGAGATTCCTAACGGAATGACAATATTAGGCATGGGAGTTGCGTGAAATATTGATGTCAACGAAGTTACTTGAAAGTCATTTTGTGTTGCTTTTTTCGCAAAAAAATCTACCTCGATTTGATAAAAAAAATGACTTTTATATAATTGGTATTATGGTGTATTTGGTTTTTTTGAAAAAATGGAAAGCAATTAATTCAAAACAAAAAACTACAAAGTAAAACAGTATTTACTTTGTAGTTTTTGATATAATTTTTGAAAAAGTTACTGACTAGTCTTCTTCAATTTCAAATTCGGCATCTTTTTCCCAAATTTCCATTTCGCAAGGTTTACAATTGAATTTTAGTTTGTATTCTAGTTCACCTTGTTTCAAAACCAATGGTTCTTTTAACTTCGTTTCCATCGTGTCTCTGTGGTATTTCGGGCATTTTTCCAATTCGTATTTGATACAATATTTGGTCGTCATTACACGCGATTTTCCTGGATCCCATTGCAATTCAAAAGCTTTTTCGATTTCGGTAACACCGTGGCGCTCGTAGAATTGACGTGCTTTTTTATTAGAAACATTGTACATGAAATCCAATTTGGTTTCTGGATAAGGATGTGATGTTTTGACTAATTGGTGTTCTTCACGTTTGTAATTTGCTAAACGAATTTCAGATAATTGTTCGTAAACAGTTCTTCTCATTTCATTGATTTTTGAAATAGGTAAGAACCAGTTTTGAGAAAACATAATCGTAATTTCATCGGCTGTATAAGGTGTAAAACCTGTTTTTGCCAATTGCGTTTTGATATTATCTTCTATCGAAAGGTTGTTTTTCGTAACTTCTTTCGGGTGATTTAATTGAACCATACTTACGTAGCCATCTTCATCAGTTGCAATTAATTCAAAACCATTTTCGTTTTCAGTCAATAATAAAGTAGTGCTAATTTTACGAACCGCGCTGTCTTCTCTTTCAACAATTTTGATGAAAGCGGCATCGTTATTTCTATAAATAAAAGTTCCTTCTTTAATTTCTTTCAGCACATTTGGGTAAGCCAAACCATTTTCAGCCTTGTTTACATAAATTCCTTCGGCTTCGTTATTTTCGTTGATGTAACAAAGGCCATCACCATTATTCAATAATTCGCCATTCTCGATTTGGTAAGCTCCTCCGATGGTTTTAATCAATTTACCAATGTATTGTCCTTTTGATTTTGGACTTTCCCAAGAACCAATTGCCTGATGTCTTTCGTTTACAAAATAATCGGTATACCCACGGTTGAAACTTTTGTCCAAAGCAGATTCAAAAGTGTAAGTACATTTTCCTGAAGAAGCTTTAGTGTATTTGTCGCTTCCTTCTAAGAAAGAGTCCAGTTTTTGACGTAAATACGAAACATTATTTTTGACGTAAACAATATCTTTTAAGCGACCTTCAATTTTAAAAGAAACAATTCCAGCTTCAATCAAATTTGGAATTTGATCCGAAACATCAAAATCTTTAATCGAAAGCAAGTGGCTGTTTTTAATTAATGTATCACCGTGACCATCGATTAAGTTATACGGTAAACGACAGTTTTGTGCACAAGAACCGCGGTTTGCAGAACGCTCTCCATTGGCAACACTCATGTAACAGTTTCCGCTAAAGGAAACGCAAAGCGCTCCAGTCACAAAAAATTCTAACTCAACATCAGCCTCATCATAGATTTCTTTGATTTGGTGCAGGTTCAATTCACGTGCCAAAACCACACGTTTAATTCCTGCATCTTTTAGGAATTTAATTTTATCGGCATCACGATTATTGGCTTGTGTGCTGGCGTGAAGCACAATAGGAGGTAAGTCCATTTCCATTATCGCCATGTCCTGAATAATCAATGCATCGACTCCAATATCATATAACTGCCAAATCATCTGACGGCAAGTTTCCAATTCGTTATCGTATAAAATAGTGTTGATTACCACAAAAACCTGTGCGTGGAATAAATGCGCATATTTTACCAAAGCCGCCACATCTTCAATCGAATTGGTCGCATTGGAACGTGCTCCAAATTGTGGCGCACCAACATATACAGCATCGGCACCACTATTTAT
>NZ_DATIDY010000164.1:0-16262 GCF_035456085.1 Flavobacterium sp. | reverse complement strand
GATACCAACGAAAAACATGTGCAGGAAGCGATCGCTTTGGGAGTGATTGACAAAGAAGCTGGTTTTGAGGATTTGGTGGATGCTGATTTTGTAATTGTTTCGGTTCCTGTTGATGTGGCGATGACGGTTTTGCCTAAAGTTTTGGATGTGATTGGAGAACAAACTATTGTTTTGGACGTTGGATCAACTAAAACGCCAATTTGCGAAGCGATAGCTAGTCATCCGAGAAGAAGAAATTTCGTTGCGGCTCATCCAATTGCGGGAACAGAGTTTTCAGGGCCTTCGGCGGCGATAAAAGGTTTGTTTCAAGGGAAGACGAATATCATTTGCGAAGTAGAAAAAACGACTTTTAAATTTCAGGAAAAGGCATTGGATTTGTTCAAAAGCATGGGAATGAGAATTCGATATATGGATCCAAAATCACATGATAAACATATCGCTTATGTCTCGCACTTATCGCACATTAGCTCGTTCATGTTGGGAAAAACGGTGATTGATAAAGAAAAAGACGAACAGGATATTTTTGATATGGCAGGTTCTGGATTCGAAAGTACAGTTCGTTTAGCAAAGAGTTCACCGGCAATGTGGACACCGATTTTTAAGCAAAACAAAAAGCAAGTGGTAAAAACGCTGGAAGAATATATTTCGAATTTATCAAAATTCAAAGAGCTTTTGGTAAATGATGATTATGAAGCGATTTATAATGAAATGCAAAGCGTCAATAAAATAAAAGAAATATTAAACGGGATGAATGTCAAAAAATAGAGCATTCTGTTTAAGGCTAACTACAACAAAAAACAAAAACTAATAATTAAATTAAAGAACAAAAATTAGAAAAGATGGAAAATAAGAAAGAAATGAGAGATTGGTTGAACGAGTTCAAATTGTCTCATCCATTTGTAATCGCTGGACCTTGTAGTGCAGAAACTGAAGAGCAAGTATTAAAAATTGCTCACGAATTGAAAGACTCAGATGTTAGCGTTTTTAGAGCTGGAATCTGGAAACCAAGAACTCGTCCAGGAGGATTTGAAGGTGTTGGAGAAATTGGATTGAAATGGTTGAAAAAAGCTAAAGCAGAAACTGGTTTGCTTATGGGAACTGAGGTTGCTACTGCTGCTCACTGTAAATTAGCTTTGGAAAATGATATTGATGTTTTATGGGTTGGTGCTCGTACAACTGCAAATCCTTTTGCGGTTCAAGAGATTGCTGATACATTGGCAGGAACAGATAAAATTGTATTGATTAAAAATCCCGTAAATCCAGATATGGCTTTATGGTTAGGTGGTGTGGAGCGTTTGTATGCTGCCGGAATCAAAAAATTAGGTGTTATTCACAGAGGTTTCTCTACTTACGAAAAAACAAAATACAGAAACATTCCAGAATGGCAAATTGCTATCGAATTGCAAAATAAATTCCCTGATTTACCATTAATTATCGATCCATCTCACATTACAGGAAATCGTAACATGATTCTTGAAGTAACTCAGGAAGCTTTGGATTTGAATTATGATGGTATGATCATCGAAACTCACATTGACCCAGATAACGCTTGGTCTGATGCAGCTCAACAAGTTACTCCAGCTGCTTTGAAACAAATTTTCAAAGATTTGAAAGTAAGAAAAGTGAGCGGAGATTCTGATTTTGAACAAAAAATGACAAAATTAAGAGCTAATATCGACGTTTTGGATGCTAATTTATTAGACCTTTTAGGAAAACGTATGAAAGTAGTTGACGAGATTGGTCAAGTGAAAAAAGATAATAACGTAGCTGTTTTGCAAAACAACCGTTGGAATGAAATCCAGGCAAAAGTGGTTGCTGAAGGAGCTAAAAAAGGATTGTCTGAAGAATTTTTGGTTAAATTATTCAAAGAAATTCACCAGGAAAGTATTAGTCACCAAGAGAAAATATTGAATTCATAATCAGTATTTTTAAAATAATTACTCCCAAAAAGTTTTGCTTTTTGGGAGTTTTTTTTGGAATAAAAAATACTGATTGACACCAATCAGGATTTCGAAAAGTTGAAATGTTTTTGTTTAAAAAGCGAAACCTAAATTGAGTGCAAAATAACTTTGACCATCCATTCCATCGCTTTCGGTACTTACAAAATATTTACCGGCAATAACTAAATCCAGATTGCGATTGGCTTTTATAAGCACACCAATTTCGGGTCTGAATGCAAATTGCGCAGCATCATTAGTAATAGAATATATTCCCATATCAAGACGTTGATCGATTAAATTGCATCCTATTCCAATACCAACATACGGATTGTATTTTTCATTAGGTTTAAAGAAATAATCATAAGACGCTAAAAGTGGAACTGAATGCAGATATCTAAATTGCACTCCCGATAGTGATTGATTATCATCGGTGTAAGTTGCATAATCTTTTCTTTCATAGAAAAAATTGTATGTAGTTTCAAAACCTATGGCATGATTGGGTGTAATGAATTTTTTGTATTCAAATGTTAATCCTCTAAAACTAGGTGCTGATATGAACTCATTGGTATTCCCCGTACCAAAACCCATCGAATATTGAATGGAGAAAATTTGACCTTGAGCCTTAACAGATGTTGAACACAAACCTGCTATTAAAATAAAGGCTAAAAATATTTTTTTCATAATAGATCTGTTTTAGTTAGTTATTTGGTATTTAAATATGGAGATTGTTTGAACGCCTGATTGACAGCATTATTTACTCTATTTTGGCTGTAAGTACCAGACAATAATCCATTGATTGTTCCCAGCCAAATTCCTTTTCTAGTGCCATTTGGATCATTAGATTTAGCATCAACCATATTCAAAAGAAGCGTACCAGCTGAATAACTTGAGGTTACAGGATAAGGATACCACCATCCACCACAATAATAAGGATCCCACCAACACCAGTAGTCATACCAATAAACAAGATAAGTAGTAGACCATGCTGCAGGCAATATGACTACATCAGGATTGGAAGATTCGTCAACTTTTGTCCAGCCATACGCTTTCATATTAGTATCGATATTGGCTAGAATAGGGCCCGCATAAATGTCATTAATGTATTCTATCTCCCCATTGTCTTGATAACTTCCTGTTATTTTTACAATTTTGTCAGGCATTGCATACGTGCCTTTACTACCAAAGTCAGCTTCTTTGTCATAAACAGTGTAAACAATATCAGTTTCATCAGCATAGTCTGCACCGTCAGGGTAACAACTTGTGAGTAAAGTAAAACTGGTCAACAAGGCTAACATATAGATTTTTTGTTTCATAGTTTAAAAATTTTAATGGTTGTCGAATGTTTTTGTTTTACAATTTGAATGAAAAAATAATGAACGTTTACTACAAAGTTATAAAATTTTAGATTTCATTTATTGGAAAAATAAGATGTAAAGTGTTAAAATATAGGTATCTACGACGTATTTTACAGATTTTTTTAAATTTTAACGCAATAAATTATAACAGGTTTTTTTTGCAGTATTTTAATTTTAAAAAATAAAATAATTATTAAAAAGGCTACTATTCTAAAAGTGAGTGAAAGCTTTTTTCAGATGGAGAAAAACTTTATACTTTAAACTTTAAACTTCAAACAAAGAATTACCTTTGCAAAAAGAAATGCTTTTATGCTTTATGGGTTATCATAAATCGGATTTCTACAATCGTAAATACAAAAAATGACAGGACTCGTTTATAAATCTACAGGAAGTTGGTACACCGTAAAATCAGAACAAGGTGATTTTATAGAATGCCGTATGAAAGGGAAATTCCGAATTAAAGGAATCAAAAGTACCAATCCAATTGCTGTGGGAGATATTGTCGATTATGAACTCGAAGAAACCTCCGATGCTGTCACGGGAACGATTCATAAAATTCACGACAGAAAAAATTACATTGTTCGTAAGGCGGTTAATTTATCGCACCAAATGCATATTATCGCATCAAATATTGATATTGTTTTTTTATTGGTAACAGTAAACAATCCTCCAACTACTTTTAACTTTATTGACCGTTTTCTGGTAACCGCCGAAGCTTATGGCATCGAAACTATTTTGGTATTTAATAAAATAGATACTTTGGATGATGTTACTCTCAACGAACAATTGTATATGCAACATGTATATCAGGAAATTGGTTACCAATGTCTGAGAGTTTCTGCTGCAGAAATGAAAGGAATCGATGTTTTGAAAGAATTAATGATAGGCAAAGTAAGTATGTTTTCGGGCCATTCGGGTGTTGGAAAATCTACTTTGGTTAATGCTTTGGAACCTTCTTTACATTTGAAAACAAAAAACATATCTGAAGCAAGCAAGCAAGGGCAACATACCACAACTTTTGCAGAAATGTATGATTTGTCTTTTGGAGCCAAAATTATAGACACTCCCGGAATCAAAGGTTTTGGAATGGTTGATATGGAACCTTCGGAAATTAGCGGATATTTCCCAGAATTTTTTAGATTGAAAGATCAATGTAAATTCAATAATTGCTTGCACAAAGAAGAACCACATTGCGCCATAAAAGCAGCTCTAGATAATGATGAAATTGCTTGGTCGCGCTATAATAGTTACCTAAAAATTCTAGAAGGTGACGATGAACATTATCGTACTGATGTTTATGATGAAGATAGAAAAGCGAGCGATAAAACCAGAGAGTAATTGTGAATTGTGAATGGTAAATTGTGAATTATGTCTGAGAATGTGATTAAGGTTAAATCATTTAGTTTTGCTTTAAGAATTGTAAAATTATATCAATTTTTAAGTTCTGAAAAAAGAGAATTTGTTTTAAGCAAACAATTATTACGAAGCGGAACTGCCATTGGAGCTTTGGTTCGCGAAGCAGAACAAGCCGAAAGTAAACCTGATTTTATTCATAAACTATCGATTGCCCAAAAAGAAGCAAATGAAACTGATTATTGGTTGGAACTATTATTTCAATCAGATTATCTTACTGAAGTTCAATTTAAATCTTTGAATTTTGATATACTTGAAATTAATAAAATTTTAGCTTCAATTATAATAACCAGCAAACAAAATAACATCAAGAAATAAAATTTTCAATTTACCATTCACAATTCACCATTATTTTGAAAACAGTTATCCAAAGAGTTTCCTCAGCCTCAGTTACCGTAGATAATAAAGTTATTTCTGAAATTCAAAAAGGACTTTTGGTTTTAGTCGGAATAGAAGATGTCGATACGCAAGAAGACACTAATTGGCTTTGTCAAAAAATAGCAAATCTTCGCATTTTTGGTGATGAAAATGAGGTAATGAATTTGTCTGTGAAAGATGTTGATGGCGATATAATTGTAGTGAGTCAATTTACTTTGCATGCTTCGACCAAAAAAGGAAATCGTCCTTCATATATCAAAGCTTCCAAACCCGATATTGCTATTCCGATGTATGAAAATTTTGTCCAACAAATGGAAAAGGAACTCGGCAAAAAAGTACAAACCGGAATATTTGGTGCCGATATGAAAGTGGCTTTACTTAATGATGGGCCAGTTACGATTGTTATAGACAGTAAGAATAAGGAGTAAAGAAAAACCAGGAATTCTCCTAAAAAAATCCCCGGTAATTAATCGAATTATTCTTTTTTCAAATTTTCAATAATCTCAGGATTCACTTTGATAACAGTTCCATGTCGGGTTCCTTCAGGGAATGAAACCTTATCTGAAATATCTTCCCAACCAGTTTCGGTTTGTTGTACGGCTCCGTATTTTTTCAAAGTATATTTATCAAAATAAACTGTCCATTTGCCATCAATTTGGATTGCTGTTGGTCCTTCTGCCCAGTAATTTCCTGTGATTGGTGCGCTTGCTTGTGTGTAAGGACCAGTTAGTTTTTTGCTGGTTGCAATTTTCAGATTCTTTTGAACAGGAACTTTTGTTTCATCTTTTAAATACATCACATAATCATCGCCTTGTTTTACAATCGAAGCATCAATAACGTTAAATCCAGGCTCGTACAACAGTTTTGTTTTGCTGAATTTTTTGAAATCTTTCGTGGTTGTATAATAGATTCGGTGATTGTATCCTTTTTCTTCCGTTGATTTCGTTTCTAAAAATTTGCCATCAATTGTAGAAGCCCAATAAATCATGTATTCTTTTGATTTTTCATCATAAGTGATCTCGGGAGCCCAAGTGTTTCTTGCGTTTTCTTCATGTCCCATTACTGGAATAAATTCCTGTTTTGACCAATGAATCATGTCTTTGGAAGAAGCGTAACCAATTCCTCTATCTGTCCAGCTTACTGTCCAAACCATGTGAAATAATCCATCGCCGCCTTTTATTACGCAAGGATCTCTCATCAGTTTGTCTTTCCCAACTTCGGGAGTTAGGAAGGATTTATCATTTTTTAAGGCTTTCCAATCGAGACCATCTGAACTGTATGCCAAATGCAATCCGTCTTCGCCATTTCCTTTGAAATAAGTAAATAAATAAGTTGGCTTTTCGGCGATTATTTTATTAGCTACCAACCAACTTTTGCAAGCCGCTGGCCAATCAGTATTGGTTCCTTTTGTGCCTAACCCAAAACCGTGTCCGCCATTTTGATACAAATGCATCTCGGCAGAAATTTTGTTTTTCTTTAATGCTAAATAATAATTGATACTATTTTCAACTGGAACTGCTTTATCATCAGTTGCGTGAACTAAAAATGTTGGAGGTGTTTGTTCGTTGACTTGCTTTTCATTCGAATATTTGGCAATCAAATCGTCAGAAGCGGTTTTTCCTAAAAGATTTTCTTTGGAACCATTATGTGTGATTCCGTTTTCCATTGAAATTACAGGATAGATAAGCATCGAAAAATCCGGACGTGCACTAACATCGTCTTTGACCTCATACACTTTATCTAAATAATGAGTCGAAGCCGTTGAAGCCAAATGACCTCCCGCCGAAAATCCCATGATTCCAATTTTATTGGGATCCAAATTCCATTTTGCAGCATTTCTTCTCAATGATCGAATGGCTTCCTGTGCATCTTGTAGAGGACCGACAGTTTTGTCAGTCATGATTTCGTCTGCTGGTAAACGGTATTTTAAAACAAAAGCTGAAACTCCAATCGAATTAAACCATTTTGCCACTTTGATTCCTTCTTTATCAATAGACAAAACCGCATATCCACCACCTGGACAAATGACAACAGCAGGATTATTGGTTGCATTATTTGCTGCCAAAAAAGGCATCAAAGTTGGTTCTACCACTTTTCGTATTCCAGTACGATTGCCTTTATCGTCTAATCTCGGTTCTTCTTTGTAAGTTTCATTTTTAATAGATCCTGGAATGCTATTCCATAACGGGAATGCGGCACTTTCTTGAGCAAAAATATTTATTGATAATCCTAAAAAAAGAACCAATCCCAGTAGCTTTAATTTGTTAATTCTTGTTATCATTTTTTTTATAAAATTCTATTTCTACAATACGCAACTGTCCTTTGGCATTGGCTGCGTCTTTATCTTTAAATAAGTCCAACTCTTTATTTGGGTCAACTTCGACAATGGTTTCAAAGCCATCTTTTTCAGAATTGGCACCAACTAATTCGATCGTTATTTCCTTTGCCAATAGAGGTTTCAAGGGAATGGTAATATAACCTAAACTTTGTTCCGTGTTTCCTTTATATACTTCAATACCGTCCGCTAATATACGAATTGGATAACTTTTAGAGCGCCATCCGGTAAACTTAACAACCGTTTCATTGACTGCAGAAGGTTCTGCTAAAGTATAAGTGATTTTGCCAGTACTAATTTTTCCATCATTCGACCACTCAGTCAATTCATTATCGTCATAGCTTTTGATAACGGCATCAGGATTTGAAATTGCTGTAGCATGATCTATAAAAACAGGAGTTCTTTTGATCGTATAAGAAGGAGTTGCTGGCGTTGGGCCTCTGTCTAAATAGGAAGGCATATTATCGCCAGGCAATTTTTCGGTAAGACCGTCTTTAGTTACAAATGGTTTTGATTTCAAATTTACTTTGGCAGGTTTCGATCCTTTAAATTTTGCCGAAACAACGATGTCTCCCGCTTTTAAAGTAGAACGAATCATAATTCGGTTGATGCCATTTTCAACAGGTAGATTTTTTGACAAAATATAATTGTCCGGACCTTGAGCAATTCCGCCCAACCAAGAGGCATTTCCATCTAAAGCAAATTCGATTAAGCTGTTGTCCAAAACACAACGTTTTCCATTTTTATCCACGACTTCAACATCAATCAAAGCAATGTCGTTGCCATTAGCCAATAAGCCTTCGGGACTAGTGTGTGGTGTGAGTTTAATTGCAAAAGGAGTTCCAGAAGTTGTTTTTTCATCTTGGCTTAAAACCTTATTATTGGCATCATAACTCACAGCTTTTACCGAACCGGCTTCCCAGTGAATGTTATCGAAAGTAAACAAAAACTGTTTGCTTTGTTTTCCAAGACCTTTGGATTTACCATTTACAAAAAGTTCTACTTTATCTCCCGAAGAAATGACATAAATATTTTTAGTTACATCATTAGTATAATTCCAATGTCCGAGGATGTGAGTGCTGTGTTTTTCAATATCTACCCAGCCATCCCACATAACCTGATGTGCAAAATAACCATCTTTTGGAATTCTCATAGCATCAACTTCGCCGCTTCTGCGATAATTTTCAGCACCTCTGAAATGTGTGTTACTATCCGAAAAAATAATATTTACACCGCCTGAACTTACTCTTTTTCCAGTTCCTGGACGTTCACGAAAATAATCGTACCATCGCGTTACATCTTCAATAGCAAAAGCATCTTGATTGTGGTTGTATGAACTAGCATCCGCAACTTTGCTTCCGTTTACATTGCTGTGATTGGTTCCGCCGGTTCCTTCTTTGTGAAAAGGAGGGGAGAATTCATCCCAGTATTTTCTCAAACCTTCGTCTCTTGAATATTCGGTTGCCCAAAGCGGTTTGCCGGCGCTTTTATTGATATACAACATTTCGCCACCATATTCTGCTTCTTTGCTGTCGAGCATTTCACGGGAACCAATCGCTCTTCCGCCATGAGGATCATATTTATCACGCAAAGCTTTCATCTCACGCATGTGATCTTCACTGATGACTTCGTTTCCAGATTCGTAAAATAAGATACTCGGGTTATTTTTGTTATAAATGATAGCATCACGCATTAGATTCACACGTTGCGTCCATTGGACTCCTTTTGCATCTTTTTCGGCATCACCGGCAGGCATGGCTTGAATTAGACCAACTCTGTCACATGATTCTACATCTTGTTTCCAAGGTGTGACATGCATCCATCGCACTAAATCTCCGTTGCTTTCTACAATCATTCGATTGCTAAAATCACTCATCCAGGCAGGAACCGACATTCCAACGGCTGGCCACTCGTTACTGGTGCGTTGTGCGTAACCTTTCATTTGCAAAACGCGATCGTTTAACACAACTTCACCGTTTCTGAAAGCAGTTTTTCTAAAACCAGTTTTTGTCGAAACAGCATCAACTTCTTTTCCATCAATTTTCAAAATGGTTTTTACAGTGTATAAATAGCCATATCCCCAACTCCAAAAATGCAAATTATTTAAGTCCTTGGATGCTTTAATAATTTTGGTTTCTCCCGAATTTAGAGTGGTTGTAGCACCTGAAAAATCAGCTATTTTTTTATTGTCAATATCAAAAACCTGAACATCATAAGAGAAGGTTTTAGTTGAAGGGTACTCGTTTTTGACTTCGGTTTCAGCGGTTATTAAAGCTGTTTTTTGAGGAATATTGATGTTTGAAGCGTAAATATAAGTTCCGATGGTTTTTAGATTCGAATACAGCGGAAGCGTTTGGTATAATTTATCTGTAACATGAAGATAGACATTCTTTGGAATTCCGCCGTAATTGGCATTAAAATTATTGTTATTCCATTGAAAAGTAGAACCTGTTTCTTGCTCTTTGTATTTCCAGTCATTATCTATTCGAAGTGCAATAGTATTTTCGGCCGGAAATGGTTTTATCAATGCCGAAATATCGTAGCCAAAAGCCATTACGCCATTTTCATGCAATCCAACTTTTTCTCCATTGACGTAAATGGTTCCGCCTTGGCGAATGCCTTCAAACTCGATAAAAACTTTTTTATCCTTAACACCTTCAGGCAATTTGAATTTTTTTCGGTACCAAACAATTCCAGTAGAGAGTTGTGTGATGTCTTTTTTGAAAGCTTCATTTTCATTAAAAGCATACGGAAGAGTTACCGAAGTCCAATCGGAAGTTGCAAAATCAATCGCTTCGGCACCTTTGAGATCTTCCACTTTAAATTTCCAATCCGAATTAAAATTGTATTTCTTTCTGCTAAATTCTTGCGAATGGGCAGAGAAACTAATAATTCCTAATGTTACTATATAAACGAATCGTTTTAATTTTTTTGTCATACGGTAAGTATTTTATTTTTTTTCAAAACAACCTAAATCAGGAGCTTTTCCATTGAATTTAAATCCAATATCAGTTCCTGCATCAATAAGTTTAGTTGAAGGTTTTAATTTCAAAAAATCATTATTTGGTAGACTTCCATCGGTTTGTCTTGGAGCTGTCAACAAAGCTTCGTCAAGACTTAAAAAATCATCAGAAGTAATTGAAAGGCTTGGCAAATCAAAATAATTGTTTTTCAATACACAACGTGATTTGTCGATGTTAGCCAGCTCTTTTACTTTGGCAGCAAATCCTAAATTATTAGCCATTTCGTGGTTCCAACCAGGTCCGTCAGTTCCAAAATCAGTTGGATTTAAGGCGACACAATTTAGCATATCGTAGTTTACTCTGTTTTTGTAGGAAGTATTGTTGTACCAATAATTTCCTTCCAGATGATGATTGGCATAAAAACCACCTTCTTTATTTTTTACAGCCAAACAAAAGCGGATTGTATTTTTAGGTATTGGAGTAAAATTAGCCATAACATCAGCATAAGGTCTTCTACCTTTGGCATATCCACCACATTTAAATCCGTTTCCATCGCCACGGCTAACAAAGTCTGAAGAGTATCCATTGTAAAAAGCCCAGCAATTTTCAATTAACACAGGTTCAGCATTATTGATTAAATCGAAACCATCATCACTATTAAACCAAGCGCGACAACCTCTGAAAATATTATTGATGCTTCCTTTTTTGAGATGCGCACCAAAACCATCTGTGTTTCCACCTTTTCCACCTTCGGAAACTGAATCCCAATTATTATAGGCATCACAATTTAAAATCAGATTATTAGAACCGCTGAGCATATAAACACCGATAGCCATATTATCGTGCATTTTTATTTGTTCCAAAGTGTTGTTGCTTCCTTTGATTTCAAAACATTCCGATTGAGTATGTGTTTTTATTGTTACTTGAATGCCAATTATTTCGATTCCTTTTACATGAATATTATCTCCAGTTAGATAAAAAGCAATTACCCGAAAGTTTTCCGGCTTAACATTTTTAAAATCAAATACAGGGATTTCATTTTTATAAGCCAAATAAGAGATTCCGTTTTTGTCGAGTGTGGTAACATAAGCGTAGATGTGTTCTTTTTGTGAAATTTGGTTTTCTCTCATCGTATAAAGACCACCTCTTATGTAAACGATATCACCAGAACTTGCCAGCTCTTGTGCTCTTTTTATCGATTCAACGGGATTTTGAATAGTTCCATTATTATCATCATTTCCAGTAGGAGCAACATACAGTTCTTTGGCAAACAAAAAATAGCTGTTTAACAAAAGAAGGATAAGTAAAAATCTATATTTCATTGTGTTTGGTCTATTTAAAAGTTAGTTTCATGGCAAGTATTTCAGCGATATTTTTCATTAAAAAAGGAAGCTTATTCAACTTCCTTTTTTAATTTTTTGGCAATAGCTTTTATTTCATTTTATAAATTTCAGAACCTGCTAATAAGAAACAACCCAAGCCATAATCTTCAAAATCTGGAATTTTGTCAACAGCAAGTGGTTGACCGTCTTTTGGTTCTTTTCCAGTCGATTGTAAGTAACCTAGAAATCCGTTTTGTTGTAAACTTACAGTAGTTAAGGCTTTCCAAGCTTTTTCTACAACTGGCAAATATGTTTTTTTGTCTAAAATTCCACTGTTAATTCCGTAGGTGATTCCGTAAACAAATAGGGCAGTTCCAGAAGCTTCTTTTTCTCCAAAATTAGTTGGATCATGTAAACTCACATTCCAGAAACCATCAGATCTTTGAATTGGTGCCAAAGCTTTGGCCATTGCCTGCAAATCTTTTACATATTGTTCTCTATGTGGAGCATCTTTAGGAATTATCGTTAGCACTTTTGCAAGAGCAGCGATTACCCAACCGTTTCCGCGGCTCCAGTAGCAATCTTCTCCGTTTGGTTCTTTGTAAGGCGGATCAAAATCGGCATCTCTCCACCATAATCCGTCTTTTGGGTTGAATAATCCGTGATCGCCATGATTGTTTCTGGAATACATGTACATGTCATACATTTTTTCAAAATAACGGTTGTCTTTGTCTAAAACTCCCATTTTTGCAAAAACCGGCATTCCCATTTGTATGGCATCAATCCACGACCAATCATTGTTTTGAGGTGTGTTTAGTAACATGTTTATGCATTGTCTGGTGTTCTTTATTTTTTTGGCATCAGGTTCAATATTGTATAAATCGATATACGTTTGAGCAGCGCAATAGTTATCGGCATTTCGGGTCGTGTTTCCACCATTAAAGCCCCATTTATGAAATTCTGACCAATCATAGGCATATTGATAATAAGCTTCCTTTGGATAGATTTGGTGTAAAGCCATTAACCCTTCATAATAAACGCCACGTGTCCAAATGTTGCTTGGGCGTTCTTTGTTGGTTACAATGGTTTTTCCGGTGTCAGGCCATTTGTCCATAAAATATTTATTAGCCAATTCCATTTGAGCCAAAACTGTTTTTTTGCCAAATATTTGGGCTTGTGCAGCAGTATTATAAGCTAAAATCGAGCAGATAAGCAAAACTAATTTTCTCATTTTGATAATTTTATTTCTTGATTTCGTTTTTTAAAGGAGTGATTGAAACGGGTCCTAGCAGTCCAGAAAGCATCGGACTCCATTTAGTTGCATCGAATTTTTTATAATCTTTATCGACCATATTGATTTCGTAAAATATTTTCCATTCGATTCCTTTGAGTTCCATATCACGGATTCTGTTGGCTGCCAAATTGGTCACTTGGATTTTAAGTTCGTTTTTTCCAGGTTTCAATTTGCCAATGTTTAGTTGAAAAGGAACAGACCAAGCTGTGCCAATATAAGTTCCGTTCAGCCATACTTTGGCGCTTTCGCGAACATCACCAAGGTTTAAAGCCCAGTTTTCGGCAGTGACTTTTGGGGCGTCAAATTGCAATGTATATGTGGCACAACCCGAAAAAGCTTCGGCTTGTGGCGATAATTTTGTCCAGGATTCTAAAGTTGTCAAACTAGCAGCTGGTGGAAGTTCAGGTCCACCTTTGTCGAAATTCAATTGCCATTTTCCATTTAATGGAATTGCCGCAGAGGCCGTTTCCCAATAATTCCATTTTTGTTGCGTTGCTTCATTTTCGGTAATCAAAAAGAAAGATTGCCCTGGCTCAATGTGTAATTTTACTAATGTTTGATTTGCGGATTTTTCTATAATGGCATTCCCGTATTCTTTAGTTAATGGATTAAAGATTACGACTTCTTTGTTGCCAATTTGTAGCGGAATCATACCATCGATAGTTTTACTTGTATGATTAACGACATAGTATAATTTTTCACCATCAAGAGTTCTTCTAATGAATTTTAATCCTGTATTCACTAAAGTTTCTGGTAAAATAGTTTCAGAATTTAAAGTTTGTAAAATGTCAGAAGTTGGTTGAACCAAAGTTTTATTTTCGGCTAATACTTTTTGTAATTCGGTGTTTTGTTTTTCAAATTCATTAAATCCAGGAACAGATTCTGGTAGGCCTTCAAAAATGATTTTGGCACCATTTTTCTTTAGTTCAACTAATTTTTTGAGGGTTTCCAAAGGCATATTTTTGCAGGCAGGAACAACCAATGATTTGAAAGTTCCGCCGGGTAACACTACATTTCCATCTTTTACAGTAGCTTGTTTTACAAAGGAATCTGATATAAAATCGACGCTGTATCCTTTGCCTATTAAAATTTTGGTAGTATCATAAAACGAAGTTCCGTACAACCATTCTGGCAAGGAATGAATTTTGAATTGCATGAACATTTCGCCTTTTGCAAATTTATTCCATTGGTCATAAATAGGCCAGTAAAGCAAGATTTCGTTATCAGGTTTTCCTTGTTGTAATAATGATTGACAATTAGCTATATATGAAAACAGCCCAGATGCATCTTCCCAAATTGTATTGTTCGAATTGAAATTTACCGAGGCATAAAATTCCCATCCTGGCCACGCAGCTCTGGTTGGAGAATAAGTAGAACCATGTAAAAAAGCATGATTGACACCATTTAAAAACAAATCTTCAACCTCAGGTTTGCATTGTGATAAGGCGGTTTTGAAGTGTTCTCTCAGCCAGGTAAATGATTCTGAAGAAATCAATGGTTTTCCGGAAATATGTGCTGCTGATGAAGAGAATTTTAGCATTACAGGATCAGCATCACCTTCTCGTATATCTGATTTTTCACGTCTAAAGCCCGGAATGTCATACGGCATAGAGCCAAAAGTTTCGCATTCAGGAATATCGGCAGAGGCGTATAAATCAATTAAATTACCTGGGGATCCATGCGCCTGTAATTTGGTTTTGAATTTTTTACTATTCGCCCAGCTTGTCCAAGGTTTGTCAAATTGATTTAACAGTAAATCCGAAATGGTTTCTCTATAATCACTTTTGATGCGATTTCCTTTTTCAGTATCCTCAGTACTTATTAATTCAGTTAAATGCTGTTTTAAATCGTAACCTCTTCTTTTTTGGAATTCTTCAAAAAAGTTAGGAGTAAAATCTGCTCCATATACTTCAAAACTATCATTAAAAATGGCTCGAACTTTTCCTTCGCGACCTTTGAAAGCATTGTTAAAAGGAACTACATATTCGTTTAAAGCTTCTTCAGAATAATGATCTAAAGTATAGCCTTGTCCGCCGGGAGCTGAACGTTTTACTTGTTGCCCAGTTTTTCCACTAAATACGGCATACACTGTATAACTAGTTTTGGAGGCTTTAAAACTCAGACGATTTTCTTTAATATCAGGATTATATGATTTGTTGTCTGATTGTGATTTGTCCCAACTGATTTCACTTTTTTTAATCTGTTTAGTGAGGTCAATAAAACTGCCATCGCTTCCTGAGGCTACGACGTAAAGTAATTCTGCAGGGATTTTTTCTTCTTTTGGGAGAGTGATATTTTGATCAATTTTTTGCCCTTTTTTAACCTCAAATTTATTGACGATTAATTTTGTCGCCGCATGCGGTAGCGTAACCTGCGATCCTCCATAAGGCCAGCCTGTTCCCAAAACCATGTCAACTTGCATGTGCAAACTATCACTTACATGAATGGTATAATCCAACATATCAAGCCATTTTGGAGAAAGATAATCGATGAAGTTATTTTCTTCGCCTTTGACACCATATATAGGAGTGATTTCGACACCTCCAATACCTGCTTTATGAAAGTCTATTAAACTCTTTTTCAAATTAGGCTTATCAACCGCACTTCCCATCCACCACCAGCGGGCCCAAGGTTGATTGGTGTTGCTTGTTTGTTGTAAATGAAATTTGGATACTGTTTGGGCATTAATTTTTAATGCAAAAAAAGCTAAAAGTGTAAAACTAAATAAACAGGTTTTTTTAAATGTCATCTGTTGAGATTGTTTGTGGTTTAATTTGGTGTTTAACAAAGTAAAAATAGAAAGGTAGTTGTTAAAGTGTATCCTGTTGCGTCCTGTTTGATGAAATTAGGTAATTTTTGATATCATCATTTATATGTTACCAATTATAGGTGCGAAAGTAATTTTTAAAAAATGTAATAATTTTAGATTATATTTTTATTCTCACATTTTTTTTGGATTAAAAAAATATAAATAATTTTAAAATTGTTATTTTTTTAGGAATTTATCATTTTTTAACATTTTTCATTGTATTTAATTTTAAATTAATCGATTAAGATGAGTTTAAAACATGAAAATACAATTTTGGACACCATAATTGCTTGATAATTATCAGCTCAGAAAAGATTGAACAGCATAGTACAGGATAGTACTAGACTCCGTACTAGATAAATTTGACTAACTAATTAACTAAAATTTAACTTTTATGAAAAACAAATTTGTTCTTCTGATAATTATGGTGATGTCAGTATTTCTGAGTACACT
>NZ_DATIDY010000163.1:0-3946 GCF_035456085.1 Flavobacterium sp. | reverse complement strand
CAAATCGCATATCCTAACAGGTTTCCAAAAACCTGTTAGGTATTTTGGTCTTTAGTTTATCGAAGATATTAAACCTAACAGGTTTTCGGAAACCTGTTAGGATGCAATAAACATTTGTACATTTGCAAAAAAAAATCTTAGTCCCGATAGCTATTGGGATAGCATCTAAGATTCTCAGCATCTCAAAGAAAAATGAACAAAACCATCCAACTTCAAGATTTAGGAAATAAAGATTACCAAGAAACCTGGGCATATCAGGAAGAATTGTTCAAGGGAATTGTCGATTTGAAGATTCAAAATAGGAGAGATGAAACCCATCTGGAAACACCCAATTATTTCCTTTTTGTAGAGCATCCACATGTTTATACTTTGGGCAAAAGCGGCGATTTCGAAAATTTGCTTTTATCGGAGCAACAATTGGAAGCCAAAGGAGCCACTTTCTACAAAATCAATCGTGGTGGCGATATTACCTATCACGGACCAGGACAAATTGTGGGTTATCCGATATTGGATTTAGAAAATTTTTTTAGTGATATTCACAAATACTTGCGTTTTCTGGAGGAAGCCATTATCTTAACGTTAGCAGAATACGGAGTGCAATCAGGACGTAGCGAAGGAGAAACTGGCGTTTGGCTTGGCGTTGGAACACCTTTTGCACGTAAAATTTGTGCCATGGGAGTTCGTGCTTCCCGCTGGGTAACGATGCACGGTTTTGCTTTAAACGTCAATGTTGATTTGGGATATTTTGACAACATCATTCCCTGCGGAATTCGAGGTAAAGCAGTTACTTCCTTAAATGTTGAACTTGGAGTCGAAAAAGTGGATGAACAAGAAGTCAAAGAAAAAATTCTTAAACATTTCTCCCAATTGTTTGAAGCTGAACTTATTTGAGTTTTTTTGTGCGCTTTTTTTTAGATAATTTTGTTTATCCCTTTTTTGGGATTTTTCCAAAATTTTTAATCAATGCACAACGTAATTTCAAATTTATCGGAATTTTTAGAGTTCAATGAAGAAGAAGGTAAAGCTTTTGAAAGTATTCTAATATATAAAAAAATCAAAAAAAATGAACACCTTTTGGTCGAAGGTGAACACTGCAATTACGGTGTTTTTATTCAAAAAGGCTGTATTCGCCATTATTACTTAAACGATGGCGTGGAATCAACGGGGAATTTTTTCTTTGAAAATGGATGGTACGCCGATTTTGAAAGTTTTTTGTACGGTAAGCCATCCATGTTAAATATTGAGGCCCTTGAAGATTGCGAATTGTATTTGGCTTACAAAAGTGATTTTGACAAATTAGTCATCCAATACCCTATTTTTAATAATTTTCTCCGTGAAATGATGGAGCGAACAATCAAAGGACTTACAGGAAAAGGAATGACAATGTCTTTGTTAAATCCCGAAGAACGCTATTTGGCATTGATAAAATATCGCCCGAAAGTGGTTGAAAGAGTTCCTCTAAAACATATTGCTAGTTATTTGGGTGTAAAACCAGAGAGTTTAAGCCGAATTCGTACTCGCCTGACTAAGAATGATAAAAACTTAACTTAAGTCAATTTTTAAGAAAAATCTGTTTTTTAATTTTGCTTTAAATAATTAAAAGCTAAAGTTAAAATGAGAAAATTTCTTTTACTGTTTTTTAGTGTATTTAACTTAATCTCTTATGCTCAAACAGGAGTTGTTAGAGGAAAAATAACCGACAAACAATCCGGGAAGGATATTAATGGAGCTGTTGTTAAACTTGTTGGGCAAGATGCTGTTCAAGCGGTTTCAAATGCTAATGGTATTTTTAAAATGGAAGGCATTCCCCTTGGGAGACAAAATTTAGTCATTAGTTATGAGGGATATGAAGATACTTCTGTTTCAGACCTCGATATTACTACTGGAAATGACAATTTTGTCAATATCACATTGGTCGAAAAATTTAATAAGCTCAAAGAGGTTGTTGTTAGTTCTGGGTCTAATAAGGCCAAACCCATAAATATGATGTCAACGGTTTCTGCCCGACAATTTAGTACTGAAGAGGTCAATCGATTTTCTGGCGGAAGAAGTGATGTTGCTCGTTTGGTTTCCAATTTTGCTGGGGTTTCCACGGCTGATGATAGCCGAAATGATATAGTAGTTAGAGGAAATTCACCTTCCGGGATGTTGTGGCGAATTGAAGGAATTCCAGTTCCTAATCCCAATCATTTTGCTACTATGGGAACAACTGGAGGGCCTGTTTCTGCTTTAAATCCTAACTTATTGGCTAATTCCGATTTTTTAACTTCAGCTTTTCCTGCTGAATATGGAAATGCCATTGCAGGTGTTTTTGATCTCGGTTTCCGCAAAGGAAATCCGGATGATTATGAGTACATGATTAGTGTCGGGGCTTATCCCGGTGTAGAATTCATGGCCGAAGGGCCTCTAGGGAAAAAAGGAGGTTCGTTTGTGGCTGCCGCAAGATATGGTTTTGTTGGGGTTACCGGATTGGCTGGGACTGCTGCGCAACCCAATTATAGTGATATCAGTTTTAATGTGGATTTTGGAAAAACTTCTATTGGGAATTTTTCAGTTTTCGGAATTTATGGCACTTCGGATATTGATTTCTTAGGAAGTAAAGTGGATAAAGAAGATCCTTATGCGGCTCAGGACGAGGATTCGTATGTTACTTCTGTAATAGGTACTTTGGGAGTAAAGCATAATTTAGAAATTGGGAGTAATTCGTCTTTAAAAACGATTGTTGCAGCTTCAAAAGCCGGGAATACTTTTCAGAACGATCGTTATTATAATTATGGTACGCCTGAGGAAAATAAATTGCGATTTATGGATGTGGATAATTCCGAAAACAGATTTACATTTTCAACTTTATTCAATTCCAAAATCAATAAAAATATTACTTTGAGAACAGGTTTGTTATTCGAGAATTACTCTTTGGACGCTAATTTGGCTTCAAGAGACAGGCAAGAAGATGCAAATGGCGATGGTTATCCTGATTATGTACAACTTATAGAAGACAATGGCAGTTATAATATAGTACAGCCTTTTGCCCAAGGACAATTTCGATTGACAGAGAAAGTAACTTTTAACGCAGGGATTCATGGACAGTATTTTTCAATGAATGAAGAATTTGTAGCCGAGCCAAGAGCGGCTTTGTCTTACGCCTTTAATCAAAAAAACACTATCAGTTTTGGTTATGGATTGCACCATCAAAATGTTCCGGCTCCCATTTTGTTTTTAAATGAATCAGTTGATGGAATGTCGGTTCAAACCAATAAAAATCTGGATTTGGCTCAAAGTCAACACTATGTTTTGGGTTACGATGTTCGATTGGCTAATAAATGGAGAGGGAAAGTAGAATTGTATTATCAGGATATTACCAGAGCAGGAGTAGAGGCATTTCCTAGTAGCTACTCTACCTTGACCGAAGGCGCTGATTTTGGCTATTCGACTGACAAGACTTCTTTAGTGAGTAATGGAACGGGTTTTAATCAAGGGGTCGAATTAACGCTGGAGAAGTTTTTTAGTAGAGGTTATTACGGTTTGTTTACCACTTCGCTTTTTGAAAGCAAATACAAAGGAAGTGACGGCATTGAACGAAATTCCCCTTTCAATAATGGATATGTTGTGAATTTGTTGGGAGGGAAAGAATTTAAAATTGGAAGAGAGAGACGAAATGTTTTTTCAATCGATTCGAAGTTTACAACAGCTGGAGGACGTTATTATACACCGGTAGATCTTGCCGCTTCCAACGCAGCTGGATATGAAATAAGAGATGATAAAAATGCGTTCAGCCAGCAATATGGCAATTATTTGCGATGGGATGTTAAATTTGGAATCAAGATTAATAGCAAAAACAAAAAACGATTCCATCAGTTTTATGTCGATTTACAGAACGTGACCAATCATACGAATGTGTTTGTGTATGATTACAACCGAATAACTAATAGCATAGAACAGAAAGATC
>NZ_DATIDY010000162.1:0-5693 GCF_035456085.1 Flavobacterium sp. | reverse complement strand
AACTTGAAATACGCATCTGGTGGCGGGAAATTCCTAGAATATGTTGCATTCTTAAAAATACGAAAAATCCTGTTTTTACACCACTATTTTACTATATTTGTTTACAATCAAACCGAAGTTTTTTCACAGACTGACGTTAGCTGTTATTTTAACCAAAAAAGGAGAATAGTAATGATATTATTAGGAGTTTATTGGTCTTATTATTTGCCAGAATCAATTTTTCGTGTCAATTTTTTTAAATTCGAAGAAGCTTGGGGTGGTTTAAGTGATAGACCTGCAAGTCTTACTGCAACTATATATGCTTTTAATCCTGAAAAAGTAATTACACATATAAAAGAAATACACGACAAATACAATGATTGTGAGATTCGCATTTTTAGACAAGGAAATAATTTAAAAATTTGGATGGTAAACTATCATTTATTTGATTATGATTTCTTTGTGCTTAATAAAATTGAATCTTATTTAAATAAAAATTGGTTTGTTTTTCAAAGAAGTGAAATTAAAGATTATAGGAACGAGAATTTAATAATATTAAAAAAAGTTAACCAAAAATTAGAAAATGAATACCATCCAAATAAAAACATTAAAATATATTATGCTACAAGAAATAAATATAGTTCTGCTTCGAAATTTATACATATAAATTGCTATGTATCTACAAAAATAAAATCTGCTTATATTGAAGATATTAAGGAAATAGCAATTAGTGAAAATTTGAATGTTTTATATTATTCAGAATTTTTTAAATCTGATATTTCTAATTTACAAATATCTGTAACGAACGGTAGACAAGGTGTAGATGGAAGTAAAAAAAACTATACTAACATAAGAAGTTTTGAAGAAAAATTAAATGTTTTATTTGAAAAACATAATGTTACATTTGACTTTCAAGAAGGTTTTGATGACAATTCAAAAGGTATTACAATAGAAATGATGTGTGATGAAGATTATGTAATCGACACAATATATAGAAAAAACAACAGCTAACAGCCGTTTGGCGAGATTGGGGTTTTAGGCTTAATGGAAAATTAGTTTTGTACTTGGAAAATTTGGGTTTAACCGAAAAATCTCGCATCTTTAATCCCCAACCTCGCCAAGCGCCGGAACGTTATGGTGCATTTTCCGAAATTGAAACTAACAGACAATGGAAATAAAAGAAATAGGTGCATATAAATCTCAAGACAAAAAACACGGGTTTGACTTTATTTTCGAAGGCGAGATTCGGTTTGGGCCGACCTACTACAAAATAAAATTAGACGGACAATTAATTACAAACAGAATATTTGGATTTGAATTTAAGTGGCATCCTAACTCAACTTTTTTAGCATTGCAAGAATGGCTAACTACCGACTATCAAAAAGGCCCCATAACTTCATTGACTTTGATTGATCTTCAAAAAGGAAAATTAGCAAGAATCTCAACAGCCGACAAAGGTTTCATAAAGCCTATTAAGTTTGACAATGATATTATAATTTTTGAAAAAGAATATTTGGCTGATGGAAAAACCGTCGAATACGAAATAAAATTAGACGAAATAAAAAATTGGGAATAAAAAAACGCACCATAACAGCTACTACAACGGATTTGGGCAATTGGCTTAATGGAAAAATAGTTTTGTATTTGTGATGATTTTGCAAATCCGAAGAATGGGCTTAATTTAGTCCCAAACCCGCTGTAGTACCAAGACGTTATGGTGTATAGCTCTGTTGACGAGAAGCAGGTCTCTACTTCCTGATATAAAACTGAAAAAGTTTATTATTTTTACAGATAAACTAATTAACCATTACAGATAAAATCTATGAAAAATTACATTCTAACAATTGGAATGCTGTTATTTTTAATTTCTTGCGGAAAAAGTGAAAAGCCAGTTGAGCCAGAAAAGAAACAAGTTGCAGTCAGCACAAAAAAGAATAAAACAAATACAATAAATAAGACAAAAGAAATTGAAGTTCTGCAGAATATAAATATACTAAAACAAAAAATAGCAGGTAATTGGGAATTAATGGATTATGACCTGAGTGAAGAAAATGATGGAGATCAAGAAAAGCCAAGTGGAGTGATCTGGACATTTAAAGAGGATAATGTTTGCGAAGAAAGAAGCGACCCTGATAATCCTAGTGATGTAACAATCTACGAATATGAAATAACTAAAAAGGACTGCGAAAAAAACACAACTTCACCAAAGTTTTTATATATGAAATTAACAAATAAAACTGTTCTGGGAGACGATTATTGTTTTTTAATAGACCTGCTTGATCCGATTGATAATACAGACAAAAGAGATCGTCTGTCATTGTATCCTGCCGGAGCTATAAGCCCTAATATATTAGTCAGAAAATAAGAAAACAATCTACTTTGTAGAACGCTCTTTTTTCTATAATGTTATGCCTTATTTAATCAATTTTGCTCTTTTGGAGAATCATTGGTCAAAATCAAGAACCTACATGAATTCACTCGAATGAATAAAAAATTTAATTTAAGTGTTTTTAATAAAATGTCTTTTGCTCCAACTCCGCCAAATTATCAATTAAATTGAACTTTGAAATTTCGAAAACGGAATTCGCAAAGCATAAAAGTTTACGCAATTGGGATCGATAGTTGGAATGTCAAAGCGTTCGTGCTCTGCAATCGTGTCGCTACACACCATAACAGCTACTACAACGGATTTGGGCAATTGGCTTAATGGAAAAATGGTTTTGTATTTGGGATGATTTGGCAAATCCGAAGAATGGGCTTAATTTAGTCCCAAACCCGCTGTAGTACCAAGACGTTATGGTGTATAGCTCGGTTGAAGACAAATAAACCGCTTCAATCTGACATTTAAAAAAAGCTTGATGATACTTATTTAAAAAATTAAATATTTATGAAAATAAAAATTCTATTATTACTCCCAATCCTATTACCTGTTTTTACCTTCCAATCTTTAGCATATGATAAGAAAGGAAAAATAACTGGTGATTTACCTAATCTCAAAAATCAGTTTGATAATGTTGTCATAACGATGCGCGGCTTTGAAGAATTTGGTGATGCCATAACTACAGTAGATACAGTACAGGCTAAAGGAGGTAAATTTGAATATCATTTTTCCGTACCTGGCACTAGAATGGTAAGTTTTACTCTTTTAAAAAATAACGAAGAAGTAACTGTTCTTGCAATCAAAGATGCTGCTACATCGCCACAATGCGGTTATTTTCAAGAAATCTGTCTTGGTAATGAAGATATCAAAATCAACAATAAATATACCTTTTGGCCAGAAGACGTAGTCTATTGTGAAGGTCTGAAAGAAAATAAATGGTATTATGCTTTTGACATGAATTTAGCGCCTGCAGGTGACAAAGTTACAAAGCAATTCATCAAAGCACATCCGAATAGTTATGCTACTCTACAAGCCGTTTTTTTTCAAAAATTATCGTTTTCAAATGATGAGCTATCCGATATGCTGGATTTGTTCTCTTATGATTTAAAACAGTCCGTTACTTATTTAATGATAAGAAAATACTTGGATAAAATGATGGCTTTGGAGAAAATGAATTATGCAAGAAATTTCAATTGGCTGGATATTAACGGTACTTCTTATGATTTTAAGACAGTACTTGGTGATAAAAAATATGTCCTTCTGGTTTTTTGGTCTAGTACATGCAAAGAATGTAGTGAGGAAATTGCAGAATTAAAAGAGTTTCAAGAAAAGTATGCTACTTTGGTAAGTATAGTGAACCTTAGTGTTGACAATGACTATAGAAAGTGGAAAGAAGCTGTCGACGAAGAAAAAATCCCATGGTATAATTTGTCTGGACTTCCAAATAATAAAGACGGCATAAGAGAAGAATATTGTGTTGACACAGGGCCGGAATTTATATTGGTTAATAGTGACGGTAATGCAGCAATCAAAAATATAAATACTTATTTTTACGGCTTAAAAATGGATTTTATTGATATTTTAGGCACTCCATTGAAGTAGTTCTGCTTTGTGTATTAAAAATTAAATACGCTAATATGATAGTCCCAAAAGCACATTTTTTAGTTTAAAAAAAACTAACTTTTTCAATATATTATTGAAAAATAAAGGATACTTAGAAAAAAAGCTACTTGTTTTATTGAGTCCGTGCTATCTTAGCCAAAAAAGCTAAATCATCTTGAATTTTGGATAGAGTGGCATTACAATTTTTAATAGCCGATAGATACAGTATTATTCCATACAAGCTTTTTGTGGCTACAATAGAAGATTCTAAATTTTCAGTAGCCGTCAATTCATCACCAATAGCATTTAATTTAGTATATGCCTCTACTAGATATGGTTGAGTTTTTCGTACATCCATAATTGCTGAATCAAGCCTAAATCCCATTGCATGGAATGCTAGCCCCATTTTTTTTATAAGCCCATTCTCCTCTACTAATTTATTCATTTTAAGAGCGACCTCTAAGTCATTGCCTTTCTTGTGCAAAGTTTGCGAAAGTAATTCTGCTTTTTTAATAAAATCATTACCATGCGCAATCAATGCCTCATATTTTTCATTTGGGTACACATCATTAAAGGTCTGAGCTTTATTTAATTGATTTTTATATTCAGTGATTTCAGTTTTGGTGTTTATATTATTCTGTAGCTCTGATGAAATATCTCCTAATACTTCCAATAAATTTACATCAGATGTTGAAATTGAGTTATCCGTATTGGATAAATTGGCAACAATATTATTGTTATATTTTTCGTCAATTATAGTTTGGCAGGCTTTTTCTATAGCTAAAAATTTCTCTTTTTTCGTTGCAATATTTGCTTTCTTCTCAGTATTGCTTTTTTGTGCATAATTGGCAGAAATCCACATCATTAAAAAAAAGGTAATCCCATTTGTGGCGATTTTTTTTATTCTCATAATTACTATTTTGTATAAGTGTACATATTGTCGCCAGCTAGCGTGAGCGTCTCGCTCGTTCATGTACACATTAATCAACAATTACCCAGCTCATGTACGAAATGAAATTCGGTGTAGCCAAATGTAGTTCGACCACGTCAAATTTAAATTCATCAAATCTAATCGTTTCGTATGGCAATTAAAACAAAATTTCGTGAAAAAACATAAAATTTAAAACTTCGGTTTTATAATTACACCCCCTGATATTGCGGATTTGTAATCTGTGCCCTCCAGCTAACGCGAGCATCTTGCTCGTACCCACAACAATAGAAACAAAACTAAAACCGAGCTGACCGAAAACAGAACCGAAACTCGACGCTGAATTGTTGCGGACAAACAAAACGTGAATCACTTTACAGAAAACCGAAAGCGGATTTTTTTGAGGTTTAAATCAAAATTGAAACTCAAAAGCGGAAACTATTTGGAGCGGAAATCCAAAGGCGGAAAAGCCACCGAAATTGGAATCGAACATTGAAATGTCTAAGCTTTCGTGCTCAGCAGTCGTGTCGCTACACACCATAACACTTGCTACAAGCGATTTGGGTATTAGGCTTAATGGAAATATGGTTTTGTATTTGTGAGAATTTGGTTAAGCCGAAAAATAACGCTAATTTAGTTCCAAACCGCTTGTAGCAAGAGAACGTTGGTAGTAATGTTGCTGTAGAAAAACGAAGAACTAAACAGATAAAAAATGAAATACTTATTGATATCATTAATTGCATTTACTCTAATAAGTTCTAATAAAAACAAAGACTTCAATGATGATTTTAGAAATATAATTAT
>NZ_DATIDY010000161.1:0-5564 GCF_035456085.1 Flavobacterium sp. | reverse complement strand
ATGGTTTTTGGACGGACTTCATGCTGATATTAAAAACACAAAAGAAGGAATGCTTTTTAATCCAGGAAACATCGAAGGAGATGATGCCTACAATGCCGTTTTATGGACAAAAGATTCGTTTAAAGGGGATTTAAAAATCGAATACAATTATACCAAAACAGACGCCAAAACAATTTATGCAACTATTTTATACATTCAGGCAACAGGTATCGGTGTCGCTCCTTATTCGGAAGATATAACGAAGTGGAATAATTTAAGGGAAATCCCGGCAATGAAAACGTATTTTAATAATATGAAAACATTGCATATTAGTTACGCTTCATTTGATAATAAAAATACAGACATCAAAAAAGATTATATCCGAGCCCGAATATATCCGGTACTTTCTGGTCAAAACTTTAATACGATAACAGAGATTCCATCAGCGAGTTTCGAAACTGGTTTATTTAACACTGGAGAAACTTATAAAATAACAGTAATCAAAACCCGCGAAAAACTCTATTTTAATGTAGTTGGAAAAAATATCTCAAAATTATTCACTTGGAATCTTAGCAATACTCCAGCTGTTCTTGAAGGGAGAATTGGTTTAAGGCATATGTTTTCTAGAACAGCATTGTATAGAGATTTTTCTGTGTTTGTAAAAAAATAAAAAAGTTGGATAAATAATTCTATTGAATCAAAATCTATTAAACCGTTGGGTGAAACTGTCGGTTGGGTCAAGTTTGAACAAAAAACAAACCACATAGATGCATAGATTTAATAGTAAATCAATAAGAAAGAGTAGAAATAGGCCTATTTTTCGCATAGACTATGTGATAAGTGAGACGACTATCAAATCCTTTTAGAGCACTATTAATTCTATGTTTCTATGTGGTTAAAAATAATTTCACCCAACGGGTTCTATTAATCATTTTTTGTCACATCGACCGCAGTCAAGATTCCAAAGCGGTTCTCGACTGCACTCGAACTGACAACATGACTAGTTGTAAAATGAATTATAAAAAATCACAACACCAATTCTTCAAATAAACGCTGAATGGTTTCATCCAAATCATCACACAATCCACAATGCGGCCTGGAAGTTTGTATTGCTGAACTCCGAATCGCAGTTAACCATCGAAAACGTGACGGAATATCAAATTCTCCAATTGGCCCTCCATCCTTCCCTCCTATCGCAATTTTCTCAAAGGATTCTAAATTCAGTGCTAGTTGTTCCAAATCAAAATCCTCTGAAAGTATTAATAATTTGGCTTCATTGACCGTGTAAAGCATTTTTATAAATTTTGCTTTTTTGCAAAAAAGAATAATGCCTACGTTTAGAAATTCTTCGCGCTCTACCTTAGGCACAACGCGAATAACGGCATACTCATATAAGTTTTTCTCTTGCATTTTGGGCTTCGTTTATAAAAATTTCTGAATGATTCAATCGCGTCCATAAAAACTGAAAATAAACTCCTCTGATTTCATCTGGAGTTTGCTCACTTCCTTCCCATTGAAGCCAATCTTCCGGAATATAATTGACTATTTCCTGCAAAATATCTTCAGTAAGTATTGCTTTAAAAGCAATATCAGTTTCTTTCAACAAACTGGCTTGTGGTAATAAAACATGATCTTTTATCAAAGCAAAAGGGCTTTTGGCATGTGTTTCCCAACTATTCCAGGAATGATGAAAATAAAGAGAAGCACCATGATCAATCAACCATAATTCTTTATGCCAAATAAGCATGTTTGTATTTCGAAACGTACGATCAACATTGGTAATAAAAGCATCCAACCAAACAATTTGCGAAGATAACTCAGGTGACAATTTTGTTACTACAGGGTCAAAAGTTATCGCTCCTGATAGAAAATGTAAAGCTAAATTCAGCCCTTGACTACCTTGCAATAAATCCTGAATTTCCTCATCGCCTTCGGTACGACCAAAAGCTTCATCCAAATTAGCAAATACTAATTCTGGCATCTTCAACTTTAAAACTCTGGCGATTTCTCCTCCAATGAATTCTGCAATCAAAGCTTTTACACCATGACCCGCTCCTCTGAATTTTAAAACATATTTAAAATCATCATCGGCTTCGGCCAAAGCTGGCAAAGACCCTCCTTCCCGTAATGGCGAAATATAACGCGTGACATTGACAGTTCGTAATTCAAGTGGTTTTCTCATAATGCATTTTTAGGAATTACAAACTTACAAATTTCTTTTAAGGTCACTGAGTTGCCCAGAAACTAAGATGCTAAGTTTTTAGCAAACAGTCCGCACAAAGCTTAAACATTTGAACCTTTTAAACTTAAACAATTAAACTTTTCTTAAAAAACTTATATTTGTAATTCACACACTTATAATCTTTGTTACTATGAATTATAAAATTGCTGTATTGTTTCAACGATACTTCCTGGCGTTACTTCTTTTTTTTAGCACAGTAACATTTGCGCAAAAATTAGAGAAATTTTTCCCAACCAAAGATTTAACCTCAGTAGGAGTTTATTATTACCCAGAACATTGGGATCCTTCACAATGGGAACGTGATTTTCAAAACATGGAAAAAATGGGTTTTGAGTTTACTCATTTTGCAGAATTTGCCTGGGCACAACTAGAACCAGAAGAAGGTAAATACGATTTCAAATGGCTTGACAAATCACTGGAACTTGCAGCAAAATATCATTTAAAAGTAATTATGTGTACCTCTACAGCTACGCCTCCGGTTTGGCTCGTTCGCAAACATCCCGATGTACTAGCAACCAACGAAGATGGTACAAAAATGGATCATGGTACACGTCAACATGCTACTTTTTCCAATAATTATTACCGAACTTATTCTTTAAAAATGGTTGCCGAATTAGCTAAAAGATATGGCAATGACAAACGCATCATTGGTTGGCAAATTGATAATGAACCACGTCGTTTTTTGGACTATGGAAAAGATGCTGAACAACGATTTCGTGATTGGTTAAAAGAAAAATATAAAACCATTGATGTTCTCAACGAAGCTTGGGGAAACAATTTCTGGAGCGGAACTTACAGTAGTTTTGATGAAATCAATATTCCGTTACACGCCGTTTGGGGAATGAACTTACACTCGCAACTCGATCATTATCGTTTTGCTGATAGTGAAACCGCCACTTTTCTTGACAATCAAGCTAAAGAAATTCGCAAATTTTCTAGTCCAAACCAATGGATAACTTCTAATTATATTCCGATGTATGATGTAGGTTATGTTGGAATGAGCAAAGAATTAGACTTTGTAAGTTACACCCGATATATGGTTTATGGTGGTGATTTGGGTATCGGTCCAAAAGGTTATCGCGTTGGAGAATATTCCCGAATTCCATTTGCAAATGATTTTTTTCGTCCAATGAAAGGAGCTTATGGCGTTATGGAATTGCAACCGGGACAAGTAAACTGGGGAAGTATTAACCCTCAGCCATTATCTGGCGCTATGCGATTATGGTTATGGAACGTTTTTGCTGGCGGAAGCAAATTTACTTGTACCTATCGTTTTCGCGCTCCTTTATATGGCTACGAACAATTTCATTACGGAATCGTTGGAACCGATGGTGTTACTCCTACTCCTGGCGGACAGGAATTTAGCCAATTTATCAAAGACATTAATACACTTCGCAAAAAATACGATCCAAAAGCACAATTGCCTAAAGCTTATTTACAACGCAAAACTGGAATTTTATTCAATGCTGATAATGTAATGGGAATTAACCTAAACAAGCAAACCAATCAATGGAATACCGAGGAACATTTTAAGAAATATTACAAAGCTGTAAAATCATTTGGTGCTCCAGTGGATTTTGTTCGAGATACTACTAATTTTTCAAATTATCCTGTTCTAATTGTACCTGCTTATCAAATGATTGACCAACAAATGATTGATAAATTGACAGCTTATGCTCAAAATGGAGGAAACTTGGTATTGAGTTGCCGTACAGGAATTCAAAATCGTAAAGGGCATCTTTGGGAAGCTAAATTTTATCAGCCAATGTGGAAATTGATTGGTTCTGAAATCGAATCGTATGATCTATTAATGCCACAATCTCCAGACAAAATTAAATTCAACAATCAGGAATTTGAATGGGTAAGCTGGGGCGATTTATTAAAACCAAACAAAGAGACCGAAATCTGGGGAACATACCAAGGTGATTTCTATGCCGGCACTCCTGCTGTTATTTCACATAAATTAGGAAAAGGAACAGTAACTTACATCGGAGTTGATTCTAAAAATGGTGAGCTTGAAAAACAAGTTTTAACCAAATTATACCAACAACAAAACATTCCAATTGAAAATTATCCAGAAGGAATAACGGTAGAATACCGTGATGGTTTTGGAATAGCAGTAAATTATTCTGATAAGATATACGAAATGAAAATCTCTCCAAATGCTGAAATTATCATTGGAACTCCGTCTATGAAAACGGCAGATGTTTTGGTTTGGAAATATAAATAGTTAACCCGTTGGGTGAAATTCTGTTTGAACAAAAAATGAACCACATAGAGACATAGATTTTATAACTAATCTGAAAAGAATGAATAGAAATAGCACTATTTTTCACATATACAGCTATGTGAGGAGTGAAAACGGTTATTTAGCTCTTTTAAAAAAAACTATAAATTCTATGTTTCTATGTGTTTAAAGATAATTTCACCCAACGCGTAAATAGTTACTAAGATTCGAAGTTGCTAAGATTTTTTCTCAGGAACTTAGCAACTTAGAATCTCAGAAACTCTATTCAAGACTCAAATAGGCTTTACCGATATGTGCAATACAATCTGAAGCTATAAAAGATTGATATCCAGTTTCGGGCAAAGCAATATCAGCGGTCAATCCATGCAAATACACTCCTAATATTGCAGCATCTACAGGTTTATACGATTGTGCCAAAAGACTTGTAATCATCCCTGTTAAAACATCTCCACTTCCGGCAGTAGCCAAAGCAGGATTTCCAGTAGTATTTTTATAAATGGTTTCGCCGTCAACAATATGAGTTGGTGCACCTTTCATCACAATTACCACCTGATTTTCTAATGAAAAAGCAACAGTTTTACTAAACTTTTCTTCTTCTGAGTTCCATTTTCCAATCAATCGTTCCAATTCTTTAGGATGTGGAGTTAAAATCGTTTTTGGCGGAACCAAAGCCATCCAAGTCGGATTTTGTGCCAAAATATTCAACCCATCGGCGTCAATAACCATTGGAATACTTTTATTTGATAAAAAATCATGAAACGCTTTTTGAGTTTCTATATGCTGCCCCATTCCTGGACCAATTCCAATAGCGTCTGGTTCCACATTAAAACTAATTTCTGAAAGATGTTTTTTATGTTGATCGGTTATTGCCATTACCTCAGGAACAGCAATCTGAACAATCTCATAACCACATTTTGGAACAAAAGCTGTCACTAAACCGCAACCTGTTTTGAGTGCGGCTTTGCTGGACAGACATATTGCTCCTATTTTTCCATAGCTTCCACCAATAAGTAAGGCATGTCCTTGTAAGCCTTTATGAGTTAACTTTTCTATTGGCTTGTATCTTTTTAAGATTTCGTTTCTATCAATAATTAT
>NZ_DATIDY010000160.1:0-13723 GCF_035456085.1 Flavobacterium sp. | reverse complement strand
TACCATCCTGTTGAAGGAGCCAATGGTGAACTTGGTTTTTATTTAGTTACTAACGGAAGCAGAACTCCATACAGATTGCATTTTAGAAGACCTTGTTTCATTTACTATCAAGCCTATCCAGATATGATTAAAGGCGCGATGTTATCTGATGCCATTGTTATTTTATCAAGTTTAAATGTTATTGCTGGAGAATTAGACGCATAAAGAATTATAAATTTTAAATGATGAATTATAAATGCCAGAACATTTAAAATTTAGAATTTAAAATTCAAAATAATAGAAAATGGAACATAAACATTACAAACAAGAAATAAATATGACCGAAACGTTGATGTCCCGCATCAATGAATTAATCAGTCATTATCCAGAAGATAAAAGAAAATCAGCCTTACTTCCCGTTTTACATGAAGTTCAAGACGCTCACGACAACTGGTTGAGTATTGAACTACAAGATAAAGTTGCCGAGATTTTACAGATCAAACCTATTGAAGTGTATGAAGTAGTTACTTTTTACACTATGTTCAACCAAAGACCTATAGGTAAATACATGTTTGAATTTTGTCAGACTTCACCTTGTTGCCTAAACGGTGTAGAAGATTTAATGGATTATACCTGTGAAAAATTAGGTGTTCCTGTTGGAGAACCAACCGCTGACGGACTTTTTGAAGTAAGAGGAGTTGAATGTTTGGGTGCTTGTGGTTACGCTCCAATGATGCAATTAGGCGATTTTTACAAAGAACATCTGAACAAAGAAAAAATCGACCAGTTAATTGCCGATTGTAAAGACGATAAAATAATATTACACGATAAATAAGATGTCACAAAAAATATTATTAGATAAAATCAATATTCCTGGAATCAAAACTTACGAAGTCTATCGTCAAAACGGTGGTTATGCTTCTGTAGAAAAGGCTTTAAAAACCTTAACTCCGGACGAAGTGGTTGAAGAAGTAAAAACTTCAGGCTTACGTGGTCGTGGAGGTGCTGGTTTCCCTGCTGGTATGAAATGGAGTTTTATTGATAAAAAATCAGGAAAACCAAGACATTTAGTTTGTAATGCAGACGAATCTGAGCCAGGAACATTCAAAGACCGTTATTTGATGGAATACATTCCTCACTTACTGATCGAAGGAATGATTACTTCCAGTTACGCATTAGGCGCTAACCGTTCCTATATTTACATTCGTGGAGAATATATGTGGGTTTACAAAATTTTGGAACGTGCCATTGCCGAAGCAAAAGCTGCAGGTTGGTTAGGAAAAAACATATTAGGTTCTGGATTTGATTTGGAATTAAACGTTCAAATCGGTGGAGGAGCTTACATCTGTGGTGAAGAAACCGCTTTGATCGAATCATTGGAAGGTAAAAGAGGAAATCCTCGCATCAAACCACCATTCCCTGCTGTTTCGGGGCTTTGGGCAAACCCAACTGTTGTAAATAATGTAGAAACTATTGCAGCTGTACCTTGGATTGTAAATAATTCTGGTGCAGATTATGCTAAAATTGGTATTGGAAGATCTACTGGAACAAAATTAATTTCTGCGTCAGGACATATTAAAAATCCTGGAGTTTATGAAATTGAATTAGGAATGAGCGTATATGAGTTTATGAACTCAGACGAATATTTAGGCGGAATGAGTTCTGATCGCCCGTTAAAAGCATTTGTGCCTGGAGGAAGTTCTGTTCCTGTTTTACCGGCACATTTAATCTATAAAACTGCTGCTGGAGAAGATCGTTTGATGTCTTACGAATCTTTAAGTGATGGCGGCTTTGCCACTGGATCGATGTTAGGTTCTGGAGGTTTTATCGTTTATAACGACACTTCATGTATTGTTCGTAATACTTGGAATTTCTCTCGCTTTTACCACCATGAAAGTTGTGGTCAATGTACACCTTGTAGAGAAGGAACAGGTTGGATGGAAAAAGTATTACACCGAATTGAAAATGGACACGGACGCGAAGAAGACATCGAATTGCTTTTAAGTATTCAAAGTAAAATCGAAGGAAACACTATCTGTCCGCTTGGTGATGCAGCAGCTTGGCCTGTAGCAGCAGCAATCCGCCACTTTAGAGATGAATTTGAATACCATATTCGTTTCCCTGAAAAAATAAAAAACAGAGACCATTTTGTTGCTGAACCTTTTGAAAAAGTAAAGCACCTAGTAAGCAAAGAAACAGTTTAAAAGTTGATGGTTGATAGTTGATAGTTAATGGAATCCACAATACTAACAACCAGCAACCAACAACCAACAACAGATATTATGAAAGTAACTATAGACGGTCAAGAAATTGAAGTAGAAGCAGGAACGACTATCTTGCAAGCTGCACGTATGATCGGTGGAGAAGTTGTTCCGCCAGCGATGTGCTATTATTCTAAATTGAAAGGGAGCGGTGGAAAATGCCGTTGCTGTTTAGTCGATGTAACCAAAGGTAGTGACGCTGACCCAAGACCAATGCCAAAATTAATGGCTTCTTGTGTAACTGGCTGTCAAGACGGAATGGAAATCGCCAGTAAAGCATCTCCAAGAGTTCAGGAAGCAAGAAAAGCTGTGACAGAATTTTTGTTAATCAACCATCCGCTAGATTGCCCTATTTGTGATCAGGCAGGAGAATGTGATTTACAAAATTTAAGTTTCGAACACGGAAAATCAGAATCACGATTTATTGAAGAAAAAAGAACTTTTGAACCAGAAGATATTGGTCCAAATATTCAATTACACATGAATCGTTGTATTCTATGTCAAAGATGTGTGCAAGTTGCTGATCAATTGACAGATGATCGTGTTCATGGTGTATTAGACCGTGGTGACCATGCGAACATTTCGACTTATATTTCAAAAGCAATAACCAATGAATTCTCTGGAAACATGATTGACGTGTGTCCAGTTGGAGCTTTGACTGATAAAACTTTCAGATTCAAATCAAGAGTTTGGTTCAATAAACCTTACAATGCACACAGAGAATGTACAACTCCGGGATGTTGTGGAAAAACTACGGTTTGGATGTTTGGAAAAGAAATTCAACGTGTAACTGGACGCAAAGACGAGTTCCACGAAGTAGAAGATTTTATCTGTAACACTTGTCGTTTTGACAAAAAAGAAGTTTCTGATTGGGTAATTGAAGGACCTCGTGAATTTGAAAAAGATTCAGTTATCAATCAAAACAATTATACCAGAGAATTAGAAAAAGTTGAAATTAATACTGAAGAAAAAATTCTAAAAGGTAGAGAACAAGACCGTAAAAAAATAAGTATGGCTGCAATTCCATTAGACACTAACACTAATAAATCTTAAAAAATGGACAGTATATTTGTTATAGAAAAAGGTGTTTTTATAGTAATAATTTTTGCTCTTACTATGTTAATGGCAATGTATTCTACTTGGGCTGAACGTAAAGTTGCGGCTTGGCTTCAAGACAGAATCGGACCTAACAGAGCGGGACCTTGGGGATTGCTTCAACCATTAGCCGATGGTGGAAAATTGTTCGCAAAAGAAGAATTTTTCCCAAACACTCCTAATAAATTTTTATTTATTGTTGGTCCTACCGTTGCGATGAGTACGGCTTTGATGACTAGTGCTGTTATTCCTTGGGGAGACAAATTACACCTATTTGGAAGAGATATTTTATTACAGGCCACTGATGTCAATATTGGATTGTTATATATTTTCGGAGTAGTTTCCATTGGAGTTTATGGTATCATGATTGGTGGTTGGGCTTCAAATAATAAGTTCTCTTTGATGGGAGCTATTCGTGCGGCATCTCAAATGGTATCATACGAAGTAGCGATGGGATTGTCTATAATCGCATTAACGATGATGACAGGGACATTAAGCTTAAAAGAAATCTCAATTCAACAATCAGAATGGCATTGGAATGTATTTTATCAACCACTTACTTTCTTGATTTTCTTGATTTGTGCTTTTGCTGAGTTGAACAGAACTCCTTTTGATTTAGCAGAATGTGAATCGGAATTAATTGGTGGTTATCATACGGAATATTCTTCGATGAAAATGGGATTCTATTTATTTGCTGAATATGCAAATATGTTTATCTCTTCTACCATTATGGCTGTGTTGTTTTTTGGTGGATACAATTATCCTGGAATGGCATTAGTTAGTGAGCATTTGGGCGCTAATACTGCGAATGTATTAGGAATGATAGTATTGTTTCTTAAACTATGTGGCTTCATTTTCTTTATCATGTGGGTTCGTTGGACGATACCAAGATTTAGATATGATCAATTGATGCGTTTAGGTTGGAAAATTTTGATTCCACTTGGCATTATAAATATTATGATAACTGGAGTTGTGATTTTAAGAACTGAAATAGCAGCATTTTTAGGGTTTTAAATTTTTGAGAAAATGAAATTGATAAATATTATTTCAGTATCATTATTTTTATCTTGTTATGTTACGTTTGGTCAAAATGAAAATAAAACTGACTTAGCTAAAGAAAACTTAAAAGGAAATGTTAAGTCCGTCAAATCAAATTCATTTGAACCAGATATAAAATTCGACAAAGTTGTTAAAGGAATGAAAATACCATGGGACTGGGCTAATACTTATTCTTCTTACGATAAAAAAGGAAATAAAATAAAGCCGTCTAAATCTAATATAAAAAAAAATTCAGAAAACAACAACAGCGAAGAGGATATGCTAACACCTCCTCCTTCGCCTACACTTTCTGATAAAGGAAAAAAATATGATGATTACGGAAAATTAATAGAATATTGTGAGTATAAGTCTGACGGCAGTTTAAGTTATAAAGTCATATACAATTATGATGATAATAATAATGAAATAGAGAGCACTTCTTACAATTCAAACGGAAGTTTAATAGAAAAACAAACTTCTAAATATGAACTGGATAAAAATGGGAATTGGATAATACGAGTAGTTTTTAGAAATCAAAATGCTTATTACATAACAGAAAGACAAATACTCTATTATAAATAATAATTTTAAAAAGCAACAACAAATTGTAATCCATTTCCGAAGGGAGGCGCAAATTACAACAGCTCGGAAACAAAAATTGGTTATAAAAAATAAATTTGATTAATTCACAAATGCCCTAGCCCTGATAGAAGCGGCATCCTTTTATTTTTTTCTTTAAAAAATAAAAGATACAGCGGATAGCAGGATTAGCTACAAATAAAAAATATAAAATGTCAATAGAAACTATATCCTTATCGGGAAGAAAAAAATTGGTCTCCAATAAAGAGATGACTTTTTGGGAGCGATTGTATTTGATTGCAATTGTAAAAGGGTTGGCCATTACTATAAAACACCTTTTTAGAAAAAAAGCAACGATTCAATATCCTGAGCAGGTACGCCAAATGAGCCCTGTGTATCGCGGACAACATATGTTGAAACGCGATGAAGAAGGTAGAGAAAATTGTACAGCTTGTGGATTATGTGCTTTGACTTGTCCTGCTGAAGCAATTACTATGAAAGCAGCGGAACGTAAACCAAATGAAAAACATCTATATAGAGAGGAAAAATATGCGGAAATATATGAAATCAATATGTTGAGATGTATTTTTTGTGGATTATGCGAAGAAGCATGTCCTAAAGATGCTATTTATTTGACTATTTCAAAAGAATTGGTTCCGTCTAGTTATGATAGAGAAGATTTTATTTTTGGAAAAGACAGATTGGTTATGCCTCTTGAAATGGCTTTGAAAAATTCTCAACTTAAAAACGCTAATTAATGTCAACAGCACTTATTTTATTTTGCGTCTTGTCTGCAGTTACTTTGATAACCGCTTTTTTAACTATTTTTAGCAGAAATCCAATTCACAGTGCTATTTACTTAGTGATTTGTTTTTTCTCTATTGCGGGACATTATTTATTATTAAACGCTCAGTTTTTGGCTATTGTTCACGTTATTGTCTATGCTGGAGCCATTATGATTTTATTGCTCTTTACCATAATGTTGATGAATCTTAACCAAGAAGATGAAGTTCATAAGCCCCGATTCACTAGATTAGGTGCGATTGTGTCTTTTTGCTTAGTGTGTCTGGTTTTGATAAAAATCTTTATCAATTCTAAACCGATTGTCGAATATGATTATACGGGTGAAGATTACCAATCGATAAAAGTTCTAGGAAAAGCATTATTGAATGAATATATGGTTCCATTTGAATTTGCTTCGGTATTGTTATTAGTAGCAATGATTGGAACTGTATTATTGTCTAAAAAAGAAAAATTAGAAAAATAATGAATAATATTTTAACTCAGATTGGTATAGAGAATTATATCTTCCTATGTGTAGTACTTTTTTGCATAGGTATTTTTGGAGTTTTGTATAGACGAAATGCAATCATTGTATTTATGTCTATTGAAATTATGTTGAACGCGGTTAATTTATTATTTGTAGCTTTCTCTACATATCACCAAGACGCCCAAGGTCAAGTATTCGTGTTTTTCTCAATGGCTGTAGCGGCTGCCGAAGTTGCAGTTGGTTTAGCCATATTGGTTTCGATATTTAGAAATATTGGGGCTATTACAATAGATAATTTAAAAAACTTAAAAGGATAAATGGCAATGGATACCAATTTAGCTTTAATCTTACTGTTAACTCCTTTTTTAGGATTTTTAATTAATATTTTCTTTGGAAAGAGCCTTGGAAAATCAGTTTCTGGAATAATCGGAACACTATCGATTGTAGTTTCTTTCATAGTAACAATAATTTTATTTTTACAAATCAATCAAACGCAAAAACCAATAAGCATTCAATTATTTGATTGGGTTCAGATAAGTAAATTCAACGTTAGTTTTGGATTTTTATTAGACCAATTGTCCATTTTATGGTTGCTTTTCGTGACTGGAATTGGGTCATTGATTCATTTATATTCTATCAGTTACATGCATGATGATGAGAATATGCATAAGTTTTTTGCGTATCTGAACCTGTTTATCTTCTTCATGATTTCATTGGTTGTTGGAAGTAACTTATTAGTAATGTTTATTGGTTGGGAAGGTGTTGGACTTTGTTCATACTTATTGATTGGATTTTGGCATAAAAACCAAGATTACAATGATGCTGCCAAAAAAGCTTTTATCATGAACCGTATTGGAGATTTAGGATTGTTAATCGGAATCTTCATTCTAGGTAATTTATTCTCAACTTTGGATTTTGCAAGTTTAGAAACGGCAATTGCAGGAGCTACAAATGTTGATAACTTCTGGTTAAGCATTGCAGCTTTATCACTGTTCATTGGAGCTTGTGGTAAATCTGCTCAAATTCCATTATACACTTGGTTACCTGATGCAATGGCAGGACCAACCCCAGTATCAGCATTGATACATGCTGCAACAATGGTAACTGCTGGTATCTTTATGGTAACGAGATTACACTTTTTATTCGACCTAACACCTGAAATACAAACTGTCATTGCGGTAATAGGAGGAGTAACTTCATTGGTTGCGGCGACTATTGGTTTGGTTCAAACAGATATCAAAAAAGTATTGGCATACTCTACTGTTTCTCAATTAGGACTAATGTTTTTGGCTTTAGGTTTTGGTGCTTATCAAGTAGCTGTATTTCACGTAATAACACACGCATTCTTCAAAGCTTGTTTATTCTTAGGATCGGGATCAGTAATCCACGGTTTGCATGGAGAACAGGATATGCGTAAAATGGGTGGTTTGAAAAAAGCAATGCCTATCACTTTTTGGACAATGCTTATTTCATCTTTAGCAATATCAGGAGTTCCTGTATTTTCAGGTTTTTTCTCTAAAGATGAAATTTTAATGACGGCTTTTCATCATAGCATCCCATTATGGATTGTTGGATCGATAGCATCTATAATGACTGCTTTCTATATGTTCCGATTGATGTTCTTAACTTTCTTCAAAGAATTTAGAGGAACTGAAGAGCAAAAACATCACTTGCATGAAAGTCCTTCTCTAATTACCATTCCTTTAATTGTATTGGCAATTTTAGCAGCAATTGGTGGTTTAATCAGTTTGCCAACAAATAGCTGGTTAAATGGTTATTTAGCACCATTATTTACTCATGGTACTCATGAAGAACACGTATTGGGAACAACTGAATATATCTTGATGGCTATCGCTGTAGTTGGTGGATTGATTGGAATTGGAATTGCGTATGCTAAATACATTTCGAAAAATGAAATACCTGATGAAGATGCAGAAATCACTGGCGTTACAAAAGTGCTTTACAACAAATACTATATTGATGAATTGTATGATTCAATCTTTGTTTCTTCAATAAATGCTTTATCTAAATTCTTTAGAGACTATGTAGAAACAGGGATTTCAGCTGTGGTTTTTGGATTTGGAAAAGCTGCTAATGAACTTAGTTTTCAAGGTAAAAAAATACAAAATGGAAGTGTTGGACTCTACCTATTTGCATTTGTTTTAGGCTTGTGTGCCATTATTTCTTATTTATTTCTAGCTCAATAATTATATACTATGAATGTATCTCTAATATTAATCATCCTTTTAGTTGGCGCATTTGCTACTTATTTAGCTGGTGACAAACTCGCTTCAAAAGTGGCTTTGTTTTTCGGATTGGCCTCTCTGGGTTGTTCTATAATTTTGTTGAATCATTTTAATTTAGGCGAAAACATTAGCTATATCAGCCAATGGATTACATTACCTAAAGTTTCACTTGCATTGCAGGCAGACGGATTGTCATTGGCGATGATTTTGTTGACAACTGCTTTGACTGCCATTATCATTTTATCTTCATTTGGTAACGATTTTAAAAATGCAAAATCAATTTATGCACTAATATTATTTATGTCTTTTGCTATGACTGGGACTTTCCTTGCTAGCGACGGACTTTTATATTATGTCTTTTGGGAATTATCATTAATTCCAATTTATTTTATCGCATTAATTTGGGGTAATGGAGATGCTGAAGAACGCAAAAAAGCTGTAGTTAAGTTTTTCATCTACACTCTTGCTGGTTCACTATTTATGTTGGTTGCATTTATTTATTTGTATCAAAAAGCAGGAAGCTTCTTAATCGAAGATTTATATAAATTAGATCTAACGATTCATGAACAAAAATGGATCTTCACAGCTTTCTTTTTAGCCTATGCTATTAAAATTCCTTTGATTCCTTTCCATACTTGGCAAGCAAATGTGTATCAAAAAGCACCAACTCTTGGAACCATGCTTCTGTCTGGTATCATGCTAAAAATGGGATTGTACAGTTTAATTCGTTGGCAATTGCCTTTGGCTCCATTAGCTGCTAAAGAATATATGTACATTTTCATCGGAGTCGGTATTGCAGGAGTAATTTATGGTTCAATTGTAGCATTGAGACAAAAAGATCTAAAGAAATTATTAGCTTATTCATCTCTTGCTCACGTTGGATTAATTGCCGCTGGAACTTATACCCTAACACTTGATGGTTTTAGAGGAGCAGTATTACAAATGATCGCTCACGGTTTTGTGGTAGTTGGATTGTTTTTTGCTGCCGAAATCATCTTTAGGAGATACGAAAGCAGATTAATTGCTGACATGGGAGGCATTCGTTCGCAATCTCCAAAATTTACATCTATGTTTTTAATTTTGGTATTAGCTTCTGTAGCTTTGCCAACTACTTTTAACTTTATTGGAGAGTTTACCGTATTATACAGCCTTTCGCAAATTAATATTTGGTTTGCACTTTTAGGAGGAACTACTATCATTTTGGGAGCTTATTATATGTTGAAAATGTTTCAACATTCAATGTTGGGAGAAACTAATACAAAAGTATTTGCTGATGTTACTTTTGTAGAAGGTTTAACAATGGTATTAATTATTGCTGTATTATTTTTCTTTGGAATCTATCCAAAACCAATCAATGATTTGATTACACCGAGTCTAGAAACTATTTTAAAAGTGATAAACAAAGCTTAGATATTTGATTCAAATAGTAATATAGTTTACTGTTTAACAACATAAAAAATAAATTAAATTAAGGGAATAAGATTGAAGGGTTACAATTATAAAATTAAATCCTAGATCTCAAATCATAAATTCATAAAATGACAACATTAATAGCTATAACGGGATTAGGTATTTTAAGCCTTATATTTGAAATCTTTGATTTTAGAAAAGCAATTATTCCAATAACAATAATTGGATTATTAGCTATTCTAGGACTTACTGTTTCAGAATTTAATTCGCCTGCGAGTTTCTATCACAATATGATTGTTGTGAATAAATTTTCGGTTACTTTTTCTAGCCTGTTTATTATATTAACGTTGTTTTTGGTTGCTTTAAGTCATAATTTTTATGAAAATCATCAAAGCAAACTTTCTGATTTTATTTCTATAAAACTATTTCTTTTAGCGGGAGCTGTAGCAATGGTATCATTTGGAAATCTTGCTATGTTCTTTTTAGGAATCGAAATACTATCTATTTCATTATACATCCTTGCTGCAAGTAATAGAACCAAAATTAAAAGTAACGAAGCAGGTATGAAATATTTCCTTATGGGGTCATTTGCTTCAGGGATTATATTATTTGGTATCTGTATGGTATACGGAGCTATGGGTTCTTTTGATATTTACGAAATAAGCGATGGGTCTTTATCTGCTGAATTACCAATTTGGTTTCCAATCGGAATGACTTTGCTAACTATTGGGATGCTATTTAAAGTTGCTGCAGTTCCTTTCCACTTTTGGGCACCAGACGTTTACGAAGGTTCTCCAACTTTGACAACTACTTTGATGAGTACTTTGGTTAAAGTTGTAGCTATTTCAACATTATACAAATTGTTTATAGATCTGAATTTGATTCCATCACTAGACAATCAAGATCTTTTGGCACCATTTAATTTAGTTATTGCAATAATTTCGATTCTTACGATGATTGTTGGTAATGTTATGGCATTAAGACAAGTGAATGTAAAACGTATGTTAGCATTTTCTGGAATTTCACATGCGGGATTTATGTTAATGACGTTATTCAGTGCCCATTCAGCTGGAAGTTTATTATACTATGCCTCTGCTTATTCATTATCCGGTATTGCTGCGTTTAGCGTAATTTTATATGTATGCAAAAACAGAGATAATGAAGACATTGTTAATTTCCACGGATTAGGTAAAACAAATCCAGTATTAGCGGCTGTCTTAACAGGTTCATTACTTTCTATGGCTGGTATTCCAATCTTCGCTGGTTTCTTCGCTAAATTGGTTTTATTTGGCCAAACCATTCAGGCTGGTTATATGGTAATCGTTATATTCGCTGTTATTAGTTCCATAATTAGTGTTGGGTATTATTTTAAATTGATTTTGGCAATGTACACTAAAGAGCCGAATGAAACTCGTGATGGGAAAAATTATTTGTATTATGCTGTTGCAGTTATTGCAATTACTTTGAACATTATTATTGGATTGTTTCCTTCGCTAGTTCTTGATTTATTATCATAAACAAACTTTTAAAACATAATAAAGGTCAGCAAATTGTTGGCCTTTTTTTATGCCATGAAAAAAGCCACCAATTACAAATTGATGGCTTTTTTTCCAAATTAACATAACTCAAAAAAATTTATCTATTCAACTATTCTTTTATATGCTAAGCTCGATAATAACATTCTTTTATAACTAAAGTTTATTGCAAGGAGTCTGGGGCAAGACTTCCTATTTGAAAAAACAATTACATTTAAACTTAAAAGAGAATCTATCAAAATCAGCTTTCGTTATCTTTTTTGCTCTTCACAAATTTATCAAATCGAAAAGTCTAATTTTTACGTAGTTTTACGTGTTTTTACTTTAAAAATGCATCCTAAACATATATTTTTTCTATAAAAGACAGAAAACTTATCCTAATTAAACATCATCACGCAATCGTAACAAAAACAATGTGATAATTAATATATAATCACTAAATTACGATATGAAATAATGAGGTTATGGGAACAACAAAACACTTAGATTTTGACTTGGAAACAAAGGCAATTGCTGAAATCTGCAAAGCATTAGGACATCCAACACGCATGCAAATAATGACTCTTTTATGGACTAAAAACAATAGAACCTGCGGTGAGATAGTTTCTCAAATTCCATTAGCACAATCTACAATATCTAAACATTTATTAGAATTAAAAAAAGCGGAATTATTAAGCGTAAAAAATATTGGAAAGAAAACTATTTACTCTATTCAAGTAGAAAAAATACAAATACTCAAAAAATACTTGATTATTTATTTATCCAATAAATCTCTCTCTAAATTAGATGAATTAATGATCCCTCCAGCTGCCACAAAAATTATAAAAAAGGATAAAACATATTTAAAAGAATTCAATTATCAATTTTCGCATAAGGAAACTGGAAAAATTGAAGCTGTTGACCTATAATAAAAACTTAAATACAAAAGTGTTCGAAAATCAATTCCTTAATTTTGTAGTTCAAATTATTTTGGCATTGCCAATAAACAAAAAACTATGAAAAATCAATTGAAAGTACAAATCTGGTCAGACGTTATGTGTCCGTTTTGTTATATTGGAAAAAGAAAAATAGAGGAAGCTTTAACGCAATTCACAAATAAAGAATCGGTTGATATCGAATGGAAAAGTTTTCAACTGGATGCTAATTTTGTTGCTACTGGCGATGAAAGTCTAGCAGAACATTTGGCAGAAAAATATGGAAGAGATATCGATTGGGCTCATACCATGTTAGAGAACATGACCCAAAATGCCAAAAATTCGGGGTTAGATTTTCATTTTGAAAAAGCAATTTTAGCCAATTCATTAAACGCTCATCGATTAATGCATTTGGCAAAAAAACACAATCTTTCTAATGAGGTAAAAGAACTTCTTTTTAAAGCGTATTTAACCGATGGAAAGAATGTAAATGATTGGAATACTTTACAGGAAATTGGGCAAAAAGTTGGTTTAAATAATGACGAGATCAAGCAACTTATAGATTCTGATATTTACACAAAAGAAGTCATACAAGATCAAAAAGAAGCACAATCTCTTGGAGTTACAGGCGTTCCTTTCTTTGTATTTGATAATAAATATGCCGTATCAGGTGCACAAGCAACCGAAGTATTCTCGAAAACCCTTGAAAAAGCTTGGGAAGAAGGAAATTTCAATAATTTACAAATGCAAGGCTCTTCCGAAAACAATAGTTGCGGAATAGACGGTTGTAATTAAAATAAAAGAATGAACGAAACAACAAAGAATCTCCGTTGGGGAATTATAGGCTGCGGCAATGTTACCGAAGTAAAAAGCGGACCAGCTTATCAAAAAACTGCTGGTTTTACGATAGCAGCAGTAATGCGCAGGGATGCTGAAAAAGCTGCCGATTATACCAAAAGACATGGTATAAATAAATATTATACAGATGCAGATGCTTTAATTAACGATCCTGAAGTTGATGCTGTTTATATCGCAACACCACCAGATACCCATAAATATTACGGATTAAAAGTAGCACAAGCTGGAAAACCTTGCTGCATCGAAAAACCATTAGCTCCAAACTATCAGGATGCCTTGGAAATTGCTGAAGCTTTTGCTGAAAAAGACGTACCAGTCTTTGTTGCTTATTACAGACGAACACTTCCAAGATTTGAGCAGATAAAAAAATGGATCGAATCTAAAACTATTGGAGAAGTAAGACACATCAGATGGCATTTATCAAAGCCTACAACTGACCAAGATCGTTCTGGTGAATATAATTGGAGAACTGACGTAAAAATCGCTACAGGAGGCTATTTTGACGATTTAGCGAGCCATGGATTGGATTTGTTTGTTC
>NZ_DATIDY010000159.1:0-6233 GCF_035456085.1 Flavobacterium sp. | reverse complement strand
TTAATTCGTAATCGATATTATATTCCTCTTCGGTAAATTCTCTTGTAGGCAATTCAACTTCCTTATTTCTTCCACCGAATAAATTTTTGAAAAAACTCATATTTCTTTTTTTAGTATTTTTGGTTTGGTATCACATAACGTCTTGGCACTACAGCGGGTTTGGGATTAAATTAAGCCTCTTTTCGGATTTGCTAAATATTCCAAATACAAAACCAACTTTCCATTAAGCCCAATACCCAAATCCGTTGTAGTGGCTGTTACAGGATGGTTGTTTCTAGCAAATATTCCTAATTATTAATCGATTTTCAGCCTTTTATTAGCCGACTAAAAACCCAATTCTTGCCCAAATCTCGGCTAAATTTTATTCCCTTTTTTCGTTTCAATTTCATAATCAAAACGATAGTTTATTTTTATTCTCAATGAAACTTCAATGTTTAAGTTTCAGATTTCGCAATTCAATTTAAAACTCCAATTTTCAAGTTCCGCTTTTCAGATTCAGTTTAGAAACTCCGAAATTCGAGTTTGCTTTTCAAGTTTTGCATTTAAGATTCAGTTTTGAAGTTCCAAAATTCAAGTTCTGCATTTCAGATTCTAAACATCAAACTCCAATTTTCCGCTTTTTCATTACAAACTTCCAATTAAAAACTCCAATTTTAAGTTTCTGTATTTCGACTTTTGGCGCAACTAAAAGGTTTTTGAAAACGTGATTTTAACTGAAAAGCTCTTTCTCAACTATCCTGTAACGTTCTGGTACTACAGCTGGTTTGGGACTAAATTAAGCCCATTCTTCGAATTTGCCAAATCATTCCAAATACAAAACCATTTTTCCATTAAGCCTATTGCCCAAATCCGTTGTAGTAGCTGTTGGCGGTTCGGTTTTTTATTTTATACTGGTTTTTCCAAGCACTAAATTATCATTCCATTTTCCAAAATCTTCACAATCATTTATTTTACTCTTTATAAAAACTAGGGTATCATTTTTTTGATAAAACTTTGTGTTTTCAAAAACGTCATATGAGTTTTCAGTTTTTAAGTCGCAATCTTTAAATGATTTTTTAAACATATAATTTTCGCCAATTTTACCATATTTTTCGCAATTTCCTCCATAAACAATTAAAAGGCAACAATCTTTAGGTTTAAAACTATTCAATATTATAGTGTCATTTTCAATTCTCCATTTTCCTTTCGAATGTGAACTTGACATACAAGCACCACTATTAAAGTCAAATGTATTGTCATTATTTATCTTCAAAGTTGCGCTATATGGAAATGGTTTTTTTGTCGATTTCCATTCTGCAATATATTTATTTCGGATTTCGTTTTCAGTTGATTTTTTACAAGCAATGAAACTCAAAAATGACAACAAAATTAAAATGCTAATTATTCTTTTCATGTGTGTAGTTTCTTGTTTGCTGTAAACTGACCGCCAACGTTCTGGTACTACAGCGGGTTTGGGACTAAATTAAGCCCATTCTTCGGATTTGCCAAATCATTCCAAATACAAAACCATCTTTCCATTAAGCCTATTGCCCAAATCCGTTGTAGTAGCTGTTAGGCATTCGGTTCTTTATTTATCACGATTGTTTTTTATAACGGCTTTTTAAATTGTTCTTTAATTTCTGAAATTATTTTATTTGAAACTAATGATAACTGCATTCCAAAAATCATTAAAAAACCGCCTAAAAGAGTAAAGTTTGTTTTGTTAGCAATCAACTCAATATTCGCTACTTTTTCAGGTAAGTGTTGTGCAACATTTACATCGATGTTTGCGTAATCAGGTTCTACAGTTATTTCCATAACTTGAGAAATAAATAATAATATAATACCAATTATTAATATTAGAAATCCAATTAATCTTAGTGAGCCGGCTGTGTTGTCGCTCGTTTTTATTTCATTATTCATATTTTTAATTCTTTTATTGTAATTAAAGGCAAACAAGTTTTTAGTAGTGTGTCTGATTTGCGTATTCAAAACCCTCGTCCGTAAGGCTAACGGCATCGTGCGTTTCCAATTTGAAATATCCACTATTCAAAATAGAATTTATTGCATCGTCAGTATTAAAATGAAAATCTTTTACAATTTCTCGTTTGATGGTATCTGTTAAGTGCATTTTAGCTCCTTTTTTGAACCCTTTAAATTTTAGCAAAAATTCATGTATTATTTGTTCATTATCCATGTTTTGAGATTTAAGCATTATAAAAAACATTCTTTTTTTCTGCGTCAGTTCTGCTGAACTGATGCCTAACTAGTATATACTCGCTACACTGTAGCGTATATATACCAAACTGAGCGGTAGATAGGCGCTATAAAGTAGCCGTTTTGTAATGTTGCTAATATATAAATAATGTTTTTGTTACAAACCATCAAACGACTTTTAATTTATGGTTACTTTTCGTATTAATTAGCTTGTAAATTATAGTGATATATCGTTTTTTTTAATACATTTCTATGTAGATCATTTTTTTTTTTTTCATATTAGGAATTCGTCTATTCTTTAATGAACTGGCAAAAATACCAGAGTATTGAAAGGCAAGAAGAGAGGTTGAGGTAAGTGATTTTAGGATTATTTTAGATAACCGCAACAACACTTCCAATTGACTGTTCTGTTCCACAGGAGATTCTAATTCCTGATAATCTGGCGTTTGAGTAATCGCATGCAAATCATTAATGTCTGCTAAAAGCTGTTCGAATTTGGTTATTGGATCAACAGGCTCTACAAAAATATTATAATATCAAGGCTGTAAAAGACCGAGTCACCACGATACCCTTTTGAATATTGTAGATTTTTATAATGAATGTTGTCAAAAATGGAGTTTAACCTATCTTGAACAAATAGCAAAAACTCTGGTAAATCATCTATATAGTAATAACTTCAGATGAGCGCGCGTAATATCTTGCTAAAGAATTGTAACCGCTGGAATTGGATTAGTTGCCATATTCTATTTTTTTGGCTTTAATTTTTGTTCGTATTTTAAATGACTCTTTCGAGTGCTATAATCAATCTGTGTAATCAAATAGTTAATCCATTATTCGGGTTGACATAATAGTTTCAAAAAGGGCACTCTAATAGCGTTTATCCCTTTTGATAGTGTAAAGATTAGACTAAAATTATGGTTTGAAAAATTTGTGTATACTGGTTTAGTGGTGTTCTATGACTTTAAAAGGATTGTAAAGCAAGTGGATAACATATAAGTTTTGGCTGTAGAAAAAAGACAATAAAGGTTAGGGAGCTTATGGTTTTAAGTTTCCTTTTTAGAGTATATAATGTAATTTTTTGGGTTTGTCAGATTGTGATTTTCTGTCGTGAGAATGACAGTTTTTTTATGATCGCTTGTGTCAGTATTTTTTACTGAAGTTGTAGTTATTAATACAGCTCAAAAATTAAATTCTTTGAGCTGTTTTTTAATAAATTATAGTAGTGTACACGTAACACTACTAGCAAAGGAGGGTAATGATTTTTTTACTCTTTTGTAATTCTGTCCAGTTCTGGTTGGAATTCTATAAGTACCTTTCAGATTCTTTATACGTTTACTAGCAATATCTAAATTGATCAAATCCCGATTAAATTCAATATAACACAATCCTTTACATTCATTTCAATTTTTAATAAAACTAGGTAGTTGAGTATAAGCTTTTCACATTTCAGAAGTTTTCTAATCAATACATCAAGATAGCCTTCCCAAAAACAAAAAAAATAAATACCATTCTCTCCTTGTCTTAACTGTATTTCGTGAAATTGATTTTTAGCATACTCTTGAATGTTTTTTTCAAAACAATTCCTTATGGATTGGTATATAACCTTATTTCTTTTTCTCCCATAACGTCTGAATAATAGTCCAAGTTTAAAGATTCTATTTTCATTGATTGCTTTTTTTCAATTTTCGTTCTACTAAGTTTTGCTGTAATAGCATTTCTGATAACTAATGTATATACCTACAAAAAAAGCATAAGGATTTTACTTGGATCCTTATGTTTTTTTGTAGGCATGGCATGTAGACCTCCCTTATTAAATATTGATTTAATTGACCATTATTCAAAAATAACCATTTTCTCATCAACATACCAAAGATTATCCCATATTTGAACTTCTATTGTATAAGTTGGGAGACTTAATTGTTTTTTGGTTTATTTAATACCAAATTGTTCTTTTAGTTTTTGTAATTCTTTTTCCAGTTTCGATATCATAGATATTGCTTCATCAGGAATGGTAGGATTTACTTTCTCCAGCTTGCTACCCAAGTTTTGCATCTCTCTTCCAATTGTTTGCTCTGTAGTAATGGCATAGGATTCAGTTTGGCGGATTGACTGGTGTCCCAACATTTCTTTTACCACGTAAATGGGCACATCATTATTAAGGGTAACTGTACTGCCAAAAGTGCGTCGGGCTTTATGAGTGTTCAATTCGCTCGTAAACCCACAGAGATCGGCTATTTCTTTAAGATATGCGTTCATTTTTTGATTAGATGCGACGGGCAGGACAGCATTTCTTGAAAGGCAAAGTGGGTGTTCTTTGTACTTCTTGATTATTTCAAGGGCTTTGGGAAGCAGTGGAACATTGGTCACACAACCAGTCTTTTGTCTTTCGGACATTATCCATTGCCTTCCATCTATACCAATTTTTATATCTGTCTTGCGAAGTTGATAAGCGTCAATATAAGCAAGACCAGTATAGCACTGAAAAACGAAGATGTCACGAACAGTTTCGAGTCTTGCAGTTGTAATGTTAATTTGTTCGAGCGTTTGCAATTCACTTGCGGTGAGTGGTCTTTTGATAGTTTTTGTCATCTTACGTTTGAATGCTCTGAAAGGATCCTGCGTAATTATATCTTTATCAATTGCCCTGTTTATTACCTTTTTCATGCAGGCAATATATTTCAATGCAGAGTTATTTACACAATTCCGTACGGTTTTTAGATACAATTCATAGCTAATGATAAAATCATAATCTAAATCCCGGAACTCAATATCTTCTGTCGTGTATTTGTATTTTACAAATTCTTTTGCATGAAATCTTGCTGTCTCATAACGTTTGTGCGTTGCTAAAGCATAATCCTGCGGAACCAGTGCCAACATCTCGTCATTATGCTTTTGAAATTCTTCAAGAAGCATTGCTTTTGAAACTATCCTTCCCAATACAAAATCAATAATCCGCTGCGCAGAAATCGATTTTTCGTTGTAAATTAAATCCATTTTAAATTGGTTGATCCTAGTGATTAGAGCATCAAGAAAATGATTGAGAGTCCTAGCATCTTCCTTATTTCCCGTTGCTCTTTCTGTTTTTTGATCCCACTTTTGGATGTCCCATTTCCTTTTAGTAGATGTCTCTTTTGATACACCATCTACTGTTACTCTCAGATAAATATATCTGATGCTTGATTTGTTTTTGGGTATTTTCAAAAAGAAACATAGCCCAAAGCTGCTTTCTAACATAATTCAGTTTTTTAAATTAATAAATATAGAATTATGTCGTTCTTTTGTCAAGTCGTTAACCTGTTTTACATGTTGTAAATCAATGATTTGAATGTTTTTGTATGGCAATTTCGTGGCACTTTTTGCTGTAATCACAAAATGCCACGAAATTGCCATATAAATTCGGAGCACTTTTGAAAATTTCGATAAATACAAGAAAAATAAAAAAGCCTGCAAATTCAAAAATTTGCAGGCTTTTAAAGGGTTTCGAGACATTTTGTGCGTTTTTGACAACTTTGAAAAGTTGGCTTTAAACGGTCCCAGTGGAATCGCCGGGAATCGAACCCGGGTCCAAACAAGCAACTAAAGAGCTTTCTACACGCTTATTTCCTGAATGGATTTTCGACGCTGAGTTAGGTCAGGAACAACCGCTCTTTGCTTAGCTTCTTAATTTTCGAAATCTGCCCGAAGCCTGCAGAAATCTAGGTTTAAATTTACGATTCACCTTAATCGACCGCCATAAACCAAAGCTTTCGAGGTAAATCCTGCTTTCCTACCTGGTAGGACGAGGCTAATCTTACTATGATTCAGATTATGCAGCAAGAGCGTAGTTTCCTTCGCCGTGTAAAAAGTTTGAGACCTTTTATTTACGAGAATTATCCCAGTTCTCGACGTGCTTACTTTTCAATTCGACTTGCTGTCAAAACCAGTCGACCCCATTTTTAAATTTTGATTACAGAAATTAGGTTTCAGAATCAAATTTCCATTTATTTCCAATGGAAATGTTTTGCAAAGATACAATATCAAGTATCAATTTCAACAGT
>NZ_DATIDY010000158.1:0-4095 GCF_035456085.1 Flavobacterium sp. | reverse complement strand
ACGGTTTTGTTTTGGAGTACATTGCTTTTTGGAGCTGCTATTATGTTGGTTTGCGACGTGGTTTCGCAAATGCCGGGAATGGAAATTACCTTACCAATTAATGCCATAACTTCGATATTAGGAGCGCCGGTTGTTATTTGGTTGTTGATTCGAAAAAGGAATTTCAAGTAATACTCTTTTTTACCACATAGAAACATAGATTCTAATTCTTAAATTGAAGATTAAATAGAAATTTAAATTTTTCAACATAGATAACTGAACTTTTCAATACAAATACATCCATGGTAACTCAAAAATATTTAGACAAATTAACTTATGACGTTATTGGTTCAGCAATTGAAGTACATAAAATAATGGGGAGAGGTTTATTGGAAAATGTTTACCATCAATGTTTAAAAGAAGAGTTATCTAATAGAAAAATAAATTTTTCTTCGGAAATGAAAATTCCTGTTGTTTATAAAAACAAAGAACTTGAAATTGACTTTAAATGTGATTTATATATTGAAAACTGCCTTATTGTTGAATTAAAAACTGTACATGAAATTAATGCAATACATGAAGCACAACTTCTCACCTATATGAAATTATTAAAAGCTCCGAAAGGAATTTTAATTAATTTTAATTGTTTCAACATTTTTAAAGATGGTCAGAAAACTTTTGTAAATGAATATTTTAAAAACTTACCCGATATATAACCCGCTTATCTATGTTTGAAACAAGTTTCAACTATAAATTCTTTATAGGTTCCATCCATCTATGTTTCTATGTGGTTAATAAACAAAAATATGATCTTTAAAAATATTCTAACAACAGAGAATTTAAGCATCGGATACAGTTCCAAAAAGGAAACTGTGACTATTGCCGAAAACCTCAACCTGAATTTACAAGCAGGAAAACTAATTGCTTTAATTGGGGCAAATGGTATTGGAAAATCAACATTGTTGCGGACTATTACTGGAATTCAACATCCATTAAAAGGAACTGTTTTATTGAATGATAAAAAAATAGGTGATTACAAACCTTTGGAACTCGCTCAAAATTTAAGCATGGTTTTGACGGAGAAATTGCCTCCAAGCAACTTAACCGTTTTTGAATTGGTAGCTCTGGGACGTCAACCGTACACCAATTGGATTGGCACTTTATCTGATACTGATATTCAAATTGTGAAAGATGCGATTGCACAAACACAAATCGAGCATTTGTCTCAAAAAAAACATTACGAAATAAGCGATGGACAACTTCAAAAAGTTTTAATAGCCAGAGCTTTGGCACAAGACACACCTTTAATTATTCTGGATGAACCCACAACACACTTAGATTTATTACACAAAGTTTCTTTACTGAAACTTTTAAAAAAACTAACGCACGAAACTGGAAAATGCATATTATTTTCGACTCATGATATTGATATGGCAATTCAATTATGCGACGAAATGATTATCATGACTCCGGAAACTGTTGTACAAGATCAGCCGTGTAATTTGATCTTAAAAGGAAGTTTCGATACTATTTTTAAGGATGAAAATCTTTTTTTCGACAAGGAAAAAGGGAAATTTACTTTCAAGAATCTATAATAAGTTATTTATCTTTGTAAGTGTCGTAAAAAATTAAAAATGAAATACTTACCAAAAATTATCATGCTTTTTTGGATTTCCATTAGTTGGTCACAACCCAAATTGGAAATGACTCCAAAAGGTTTTGCTCCGCTGGAAATAGAAATGCCTAATCAACCCGTAAGTGAGTTAATAAAATTGTCAAGAGATTGGGCGTACTATTACAATCCAAATGGATATGATGTTTTTGACGTGACTGAAAATTCATTATCCATCCAAGCACTTCGGGAAAACGCTTATTACAACTGGAATCTGGCTGTTAAATACAATTATGACATCAAATACATTCTCAAAATTGTATTTAAAGAAAATCATAAATACACACTGACCTTTATCGTAAAAGATATTTACACCGATAATGTGCCTTTGAAATCTACAATAACTGATTTCTTCACTTCCTCAGGGGAACTCAAAGAAAGCTATAAAGATGTAAAGCCTTCATTAGAAAATACTGTGAATAAAATCGTTAAGTCTTATACCAATTTCATAGCCAAAGGAACTACTACCTCTTTGGTTATCCAACAACAAAAGTAACAGACCCGGCCATAATAAAAACTCTTCTTTGATTTATGAATTACAATACTGAACATTCAAAATCGACATTAAGCACTCTTTTCAAACTCCTTTCAACAAATTAATGCTTACAGTAGCCAAATCGGAATCAGGGAATCTTTTAAAATAGTCAGAATCGGGAAACAGACCTGCTTCGGCTGCGATTTTGTGCAGTACCTCAATTTCGACAATATACTGATCCGAAAAACCATGTGTAGCATCATAAGCAGTTGCTGCTGTTTTTCCTAAATTAAGAGCCGCTAAGTGTGGCGTTATTGTATGAAGTTCAATAATTAATAATCCAAATTTATGGACATAAGGAGACCATTTTTTAAAGTGTTCCAATAAATTATCTTCGACTAAATGATTTGCAATTCGAATGTCTCTATGAGCAAAAGCTCCTGTCGAGCTACTTATTCTATCCTTCGAAATTTGTTTTGGGGTTTCCCAAATCCGGTTATGATCTAAAAAAGTTCTCACATTAAGTAAATCCTTTAAATCAATATTATAATTTTCACGTAAATCGGCTGCAAGTAAATCCGGTCGGCCAATATCACCCCAAATTACTTTGGCCCAAATATCAGCTTTGATTAAATTGGCTCGCGTAACTTTGAGGGCGGCTTCATTATAATCAGCTCCTACTAAAAATAAAGGATGAGTATTCAACATCTTTCCTCTCAATGTCTGACGATCAATCACATCAAAAACATGTTCGAGAAAAGCACCATTACCACAACCCATATCGAGAATTCCTTTTGGTTGTTTCTCTATTGGCAAATTGAACAATTTGATGACGATCTCGTCAACAACTTTAAAATAAGTGTCGTGCGCACCACCGCTTCCCCATACATTCATTTCACGGTCTACATGAATTTCATCTTCTCCTTTTCCAACGATTCTTAAAACAGAAGGATTTCCAAAAATCAATTCATCCATTTTCCTGAAAGTCGGTAAATACGAAACCGTAACTCCATAAGCCGAAGCTCTTTTTGCAAAAAACAAACCGGTTTCTGTAAACTGGTAATTTCCATTTTTTTTAATAAACCAACCCAAATGAGTTAAAAAGTTAAGTACAATTTTGAAATTTTCAGGTGATTTATGAAACTCTTCCGGACTAAAGGATATTTCCATAAAATATTTATGAAACATCCCACTCATTCCCAAATGAACTGTTATCTGACCTACTAGAAAACCTTCAATATGTGTTAGAATTTGGTGCTGAATTTCATTGGTTAAATTATCTTCGGAAAATGTAATTCCATAATTATTTTGACATTTTTCAAATAGCATTTTCATCTGATTGAAAATCTCTCCTTCAAATAATTTTGGACGCAAATCGGCAGAATACTGCAACAAATCCACCGCATCTTTGTATAAAGGAAATAACGAAAAAGCAATTCTACTTTTTTTATTTATACCTAAAATAATTTCATCGGCATTTACATCAATATGATAATCGAGAAAACCTTGTGAGGCTAATGTCCTTAGTGCTACATTGAGATAGCCATCATTAGTTTTGAACAAAGCAGAAAGTTCAGAAAGATTTATTTCTTTTTTTTCTAAAATACGAGTTAACACTCCATTTTTATAAAGAGAATAAGCTACTGGTGCTGTTACTAAACCATCGAGGTGCTTGAAAATGGTACTTCTTAAAGAAACGTTATCTATCATACAAAGAAATTTAAGACAGCGTATCATGCCTATCTCAAATATATGAAATTTCCTTTAAAAAAATATAAGTTATTGAATTTTAATATCTTACAAATTGTATTTAAGAAATCAATGCAATCTGTCTTTTAGCTTCACCAACCACAAAAGCAACCGAATTGGCAATATTAAAACTTCTGATTTTATTAGACATCGGAATAGTTAAATGATTGTCGAATAGGGCCAAAACTTCCTTGCTCAAACCAACGCTTTCTTTTCCAAA
>NZ_DATIDY010000157.1:0-12865 GCF_035456085.1 Flavobacterium sp. | reverse complement strand
CTTGGAAAGATGTTTCTTATTTCCTTCAGGTTAGCACACGTGCATTTGAATATTCTGATTCTGCAAGAAGTTATATCGGTTTTAGAACAGTACAAGATTACATGGGAACCCAGACTACTAAAAACGGTAAAAAATAACCTAAATCAACATAAATAAATAACCTAGTAAATTAACTTTTAAAATTTTAAGAAAATGGCATTATTGAGCAAAAAAGCAATGAATTTCACCTATGGTATGGGAGCGGCAGTAGTAATTATTGGTGCACTTTTCAAAATTCAACATTATCCTGGAGCAAGTATATTATTAATTATAGGTCTTTGTACTGAAGCTTTTATTTTTGCCCTTTCAGCATTTGAACCTGTAGATCATGAATTGGACTGGTCGCTAGTGTACCCTGAGCTAGCTGGTGGTGAGAAGACAGAAAGAAAAGATAAAGCAAAAGATGATGTTGATGGAATGTTGTCTCAAAAATTGGATACTTTGTTAAAAGAGGCTAAAATTGATGGTGAATTGATGAATAGTTTAGGAAGCAGTATTCGTAACTTCGAAGCAGCATCAAAAAATATTTCTCCAACAGTTGATTCTATTGCTGCTACAAAAAAATACAGCGAAGAATTATCTATGGCTGCAGCTCAAATGGAATCTTTGAATAGCTTATATAAAGTTCAATTAGAAAGTGCTTCTAGAAATGCTGAAGCAAATAAAGAAATAGCTGAAAACGCAAGTAAATTAAAAGAACAAATGCAATCAATGACTGCAAACATTGCTTCATTGAATAATGTTTATGGCGGAATGCTTTCTGCAATGAGTAATAAAGGATAATTAGTTTAATAACTATAATTTAATTTTAATAATAAACTAATTAGAAAAAATGGCAGGAGGAAAATTAACCCCTAGACAGAAGATGATTAACCTTATGTATTTGGTTTTCATCGCGATGTTAGCATTAAATATGTCCAAAGAAGTATTGTCTGCATTTGGATTAATTAACGAGAGATTTGAAACAGCAAATAGTTTAGCTCTTTCTTCAAATGAGGCTATATTGGCTGATTTAGATCTTAAAGCTCAAGATAAACCAGAGCAATATAAAGTTCCTAATGAAATTGGAAAGAAAGTAGCTTCTGCAACAACTACTTTTTACAAATATGTTGACGGTCTTAAAGCTGATTTGACAAAAGATGTAAAGAGAGAAGAGAATGGAAAATTACCATATGAAACTATGGATAATTCATCTAAATTGGATGAATCATGGTTTAGTGGTGATGGATTATCTGCAAAAGGAAAAGAAGTTGCAAATTCAGTTGATACATATAAAGCTGCTATACAATCAGCTTTAGGAAATGATCCTAAATTTAAAGATATCTTAAAAGAATTTAATACCAAATTTAACACTGGTGATGTTGTTGATAGAGAAGGTGTAAAGAAAAATAATTTAGATTATAATTTCAAACATTTTCCATTAATTGCTTCAGTTGCAAAATTAACAGCAATCCAGAATGATATTAATTCTATTGAAAACCAAATTTTAGGTAGATTAACTGGATCAACTGCAGTAGCTGCAGCATCTATGAAAAATTATACTGCTATTGTTATTCCAGAAAAATCAGCTTTCTTTGCTGGTGAAGCTGTAAAAGGTAAAATCGTTTTAGGACGTTTTGATAAATCTACTGTTCCTACTCAAGTTGTAGTAAACGGAAGTGCTTTAAATCTAGGTTCAGCTCTGCACGATGGTCAAGTTGACTTTAGTTTTGGAGCTGGAAATGTTGGAGAACATGATATCAACGGTAACTTTACATTTATGGAAGATGGTAAACCAGTTGCTATTCCAATTGTAGGTAATTACGTAGTTGTACCAAAACCAAATTCAGCAACAATTTCTGCTGATAAAATGAATGTAGTTTATAGAGGAGTTGTAAACCCGATGACTATTTCATTTGCTGGTGTTTCTGCTGATAAAATAAGTGCTTCGGCTCCAGGATTATCATCAGCTGGTAAAGCGGGTGCATATAATATGAATCCAGGTCAAGGATCTGAGGTTGTTATTAATGTTACTGGAACTTTACCTGATGGTTCTAAAGTTTCTGATAGAAAATCTTTCAGAATTAAAGGTATTCCTGCTCCTGTTGGTGCAATTGGTGGAGAGATGGGAATTGTTAAAGGAGCTAAGTCTCGTTTAGAAGTATCTCAAGTTTCTGCTAAATTACCTGATTTTGATTTTAATGTTAATTTGAATGTTGTTGGATTTACTTTAAAAGTTGCTGGTCAGGCTGCTGTTATTGTTTCAGGAGACAGAGTTAATGCACAATGTAAAACTGCATTAGCAAGAGCAACAAGAGGAGATCAAGTTACAATTTCTGATATAAAAACTAAATTAGTGGGTTCTGATATTATGCTTTCAAGAACTGCACCAGTAATTTACGAAATACAATAATATTTAAGTTAAATTTTAACCTACTTAAATAACTTAATAATTGATAAGATGAAGACTAAAAAATTAGTAGTAGTTATTGCATTAGTTGCAGGGAGTTTTTCTTCATTTGCACAGTCTAATTTGCTTAATGCTAAAACACCAGAGCAAATTGGTGTAAAAACGAAATCTCAAGTATCTCTTGATAATGATAAACCTTTGGCTTATGGTTACGTTGATGATAGAGATATTTTAATGGGAAAAACTACTTGGGAGATAGTTGACTTGAGCGAAAGATTTAATTTTCCTCTTTATTTTCCAATAGATTCTACTAATATTGGAAAAGATAGAAGATCTTTATTTGATGTTTTGATTAAGGGTATTAAGTCTAATAAAATAACTGAAGTCTATGCTGATGATTATTTTAATACCAAAAAGACATTCAAAGACATGAGTAGTTCTTTTACTTATATCGATACTACAAATGCTGGTAGAGAAGAAGTAAACGCTAATAGAGATTTGTATTTTCCTAAAGCCACACCTTCGATTACTTACAAAACAGTTAAGGGTAAAAGAGTAAAAGTTGTTGGTCCTGCTACTGTTCCTGTCGCTAAAGTTTTAGATCCTCAGTTTATTGATAAAAGAGAGCTTTCAGCTCAGGATATTACAGGGTATAAGTTAAAAGGATACTGGTATTTTGACAAACGTCAAAGTGAATTGAAATATCGTTTATTAGGTATCTGCCCAATTGCTCCAGAAGCTAGAGAAGTTGGAACTGAAAACCCTGATTATATTGAATTATTTTGGATTTTCTATCCGTCTATTCGTGATTACTTACACCAATATTTAGCATTCAACGAAAAAAATTCCGCGATGCCAATATCATTTGACAGAATTTTAGATTCACGTCAATTTAGTGGTGTAATTTACAAAGAAGAAAACGTTTATGGTGACCGTTTGATTACTGAATATATTAATGAAAACGCGTTGAACCAATTGTTAGAATCTGACAGAATTAAAGATAAAATTCGTGATTTTGAACACGATATGTGGAATTACTAAGGTCACATTATTTTTTAAAAGAAACTCTTACTTTATTGAAGTAAGAGTTTTTTGTTTTTAATATTACTTATTATTTATGACTGATTATATAATTGTAGGCTCCGGACTTGCTGGAATTTCTTTTTCTGAAATTGCTTTGCAACACGGTAAAAGTGTGGTATTGATTGATGATAATTCTCAAAACTCTTCTAAAATAGCTGGTGGTTTATACAATCCTGTTATTTTAAAACGTTTTAGTGAAGTATGGCAAGCACGTGAACAATTAGTATTAATGGCTTCTTTTTATTCTAATTTAGGTTTTAAAATTAAAGATAAGCTTGATTTTAAAACTACTATTTTGCGTAAGTTTTTTTCAGTTGAAGAACAAAACAATTGGTTTGCTGCTTCCGACAAAAAGGCTTTAGCACCTTTTTTGTCCACATCTTTGTGTTTTAAAAAATATGAGGGAATTGATTCACCTTTTGGTTATGGTGAAGTTCTACAAACGGGATATGTTGATACGGCATTGTTAGTTTCAAAATATCGGCAGTTTCTTTCGGAACATAATTTATTGCTAGAGGAAACTTTTGAATACGATGCTTTAGATATCAAATATGATTATGTTTCATACAAGGACATTGAAGCGAAACATATTGTTTTTGCTGAAGGTTTTGGGTTGCATGCTAATCGTTTTTTTAACGATCTACCTTTAGATGGGACGAAAGGTGAGTTGTTTATTATTAAGGCTCCTGATTTAAAGCTGGATGTTATTGTGAATACTAGTGTTTTTATTTTACCATTGGGAAATGATTTGTTCAAAGTAGGCGCAACTTACAATTGGAAAGATAAAACAGACTTACCTACCGAGGAAGGGAGAAAAGAATTAGTGGATAGAATCAAAGAAATAATTTCGTGTGAGTTTGAAATTGTTGATCATTATGCGGGAGTTCGACCTACGGTTAGAGATAGAAGACCATTAGTTGGAACTCATCAAGATTATAATAATGTTCATATTTTAAATGGTTTGGGTACAAGAGGTGTCATGCTAGGTCCTGCGATGGCCAAAGCGCTATTTGATCATATTGAAAATGATGTTGTGCTAGATAAAGAAATAGATATAAAAAGATTCTACAATAAACGAAAAAAAGGTGTTTAGTCTTTTTTAGTTGTAGGATCGTATTTGACAAACATATTAATGTAAATATTTCTGGATAATCTTAAAACAATTGGGAAAAGTAAAATTAGACTTATAATAATTGCTATAAAGGAAGTTTGTATATCTACTCCGAAGAATAGATATGTAATTATAAAAGTTGCTATTCCGACAGCGACATTTAATCCATAGCTAACATACATGGCACCATAAAAGAAAGAAGGTTCGATTTGGTATTTTAGTCCACAGTGGCTGCATTTTTCATGCATTTTGAGAACTGAACCAATATGTAACAGGTTTTTATCTACATACATGCTTTCATTCATGCATTTTGGGCAAGTTCCTGTTAAAATGCTATATAATTTGGATCCTTTTTTTAACATTTGCAAAAAAATAATTTGTTGTATCTATTGATGGGCAAATTTACTAATACATAAAGGAATAAAATAATTAATACATGCTTAATATACACAATTTATCGGTTTCGTTTGGTGGCACTTATTTGTTTGAAGAAGTAACTTTTCGATTAGGAGCAGGAGACCGAGTTGGTCTTGTTGGAAAAAATGGTGCAGGGAAATCAACAATGTTAAAAATGTTAGCGAGAGACTTTGAACCTGATTCTGGAGTTATTTCTCAAGAGAAAGACATTAAAATGGGGTTCTTACGTCAGGATATAGATTTTGAACGTGGGAGAACTGTTTTGGAAGAAGCGTATGAAGCTTTTACAGAAATAAAGATTGTAGAAAAAAAGCTTGAAGAGATTAACCATTTATTGGTTACACGTACTGATTATGAAAGTGAAGAATACAGTCAGATTATTGAGGATTTATCTGATTATACTCATCGTTTTGATTTATTAGGAGGATATAATTATGTAGGGGATACTGAAAAAATTCTTTTGGGACTTGGTTTTAAGAGAGAAGTTTTTGACAACCAAACGGAAACTTTTTCGGGAGGTTGGAGAATGCGTATAGAATTGGCAAAATTACTTTTGCAAAATAATGATGTATTGTTACTGGATGAGCCTACGAATCACTTAGATATCGAAAGTATCATTTGGTTAGAAAGTTTTCTACGAAATTATCCCGGTGTCGTTGTGATTGTTTCACACGATAAAATGTTTTTGGATAATGTGACCAATCGTACTATTGAAATTTCTCTTGGAAAAGCATACGATTTTAATAAACCATATTCTCAATATTTAGAATTGCGTCACGAAATTCGCGAAAAGCAATTAGCCACTCAAAAAAATCAGGCAAAAAAAATTGAAGAAACCGAGAAATTGATAGAAAAATTCAGAGCTAAAGCTTCTAAGGCTTCTATGGCACAATCCTTAATTAAAAAATTAGATAAAGTTGAGCGTATTGAAGTTGATGAAGATGATAATTCGGTTATGAATATTTCTTTTCCTGTTTCAAAAGAGCCAGGAAGAGTCGTTATTGAAGCAGAAAATGTAACGAAAAGTTATGGCGATAAAACCATTCTGAAAGATATTAATTTGTTGGTTGAGCGTGGTAGTAAAATAGCTTTTGTTGGTCAAAACGGACAAGGTAAATCGACTTTTATAAAAGCTATTGTTAATGAATTTGAATATCAAGGCTCGATCAAATTAGGTCATAATGTTCAATTGGGATATTTTGCTCAAAACCAGGCAGAATATCTTGATGGTGAGATTACATTATTGCAAACTATGGAAGATGCGGCAATGGATACCAATCGCATGAAAGTTCGTGATATGCTGGGGTCATTCCTGTTTCGTGGTGATGATGTTGAGAAAAAAGTTAAAGTACTTTCTGGAGGCGAAAGAAACCGTTTGGCACTTTGTAAATTATTATTGCAACCAATCAATGTTTTATTGATGGATGAGCCAACAAACCATTTGGATATTAAGTCTAAAAATGTTTTAAAAGCGGCTTTGCAAAAATTTGGTGGAACTTTGTTATTAGTTTCACACGATAGAGATTTCTTGCAAGGGATGTCTAATATCGTTTACGAATTTAAGGACCAAAAAATCAAAGAATATTTAGGTGATATTAATTATTTCTTGGAACAACGCAATCTGGAAAATATGCGTGAAGTTGAAAAGAAAGATGTCTTGAAAGCAGCTGCACCAAAAGAAAGTAACAAGGCTTCCTATGAAGATCAAAAGAAAGGAAAGGCACTGCAAAATAGATTGAGTAAAGTGGAAAGCCAAATCAAACAATTGGAGAAAGATATTCAAAATGATGATAAAATGTTGGCTTCCAATTATGATAAACATATAGAAGATGCTTCTTTTTTTATGGCTTATAATAAAAAGAAAGCCGAATTAGATCAGTTGCTTTTGGATTGGGAAATTGTTCAGGAGGAAATAGAAAAAGCGGGTTTATAAAATCAGTCCTATTGATTTAGAATGCCTAATTGCTTCGCTGCTCTCTTTAAAATAACAAACAGAAACCTCAAGATTTTCTAAATTTTTTAGAATTGTTCTTGTGGTTTCTTTTTGTTTTTTGCCTGTTTGTCTTATGTAAACAGCTTTTACGGTAACTGGAAATATTTTGCAAATTCGTTCGTATAAAACTGGGTCGTGTTGCGAATCATCACCTAATAAAACGTACTTTAAATTTGGATAAAATTCCAGTACATGTTTTATTTTTTCGTATTTATGATTGTGATCACCTCTTCCGCTCATTAAAAAATCAGCCAAACCTGTTTTAATATCTTTCAATAAAATAACGGCTCTCGGCAATTGATGTAGTTTGGTAAATTTCACAATAAATTTGTACAAATTCCATTCACTACTAGAAATATAAAAAAAGGCATTTTGTTCGTCCTTATTGTTTCTTCCAGCCTTGCTCAAGGCCTGATAATGTGACACGACATCATTAAATACTTTTCGATTATTTACATTTCTAAACAATAAAATATATATTTTCTTAAATAAATTATTGGTGTGCGAAACCAAAAAAGTGTCATCAATATCAGAGATAATGCCAAGGTTTCCTTTATGAGGTCTAATATAACTCCCTGTTGAAGTTATCATTTCATTTTTATATTTAATGCTTACTTCATATTCCATCCATCCGAAATTAAATTCTTTTTCGAGTGGAATGCAAAAATTAAAATAGCCATCATCTAAGGTTTTTGTATGTATCGTAGAATCGCCTAATTTAAGATAAACATCAAAATTCTCAATTGTTTTTACTTGAAAGAGATTGACTATTGAACTAGCATTTTTAAAGTTCTTTTTTTGAAAATCATAATCATAAAGCCTCTTAAAAACATGTCCCATTACAATTAATTCTTGTTCATTGGCATAACCTCGATATAATTGTAGAATAGGTTTCATTAATTGCTTAATTTTATTGAATGTAAATTAATTAATTTTAATCAATTGTAAACTGAAAATTTTGAAAAAGAATATCATTTTCGTTGTTAACCCTATTTCTGGAGATATAGATAAGTCGGATCTATTAGATGCTGTACGCAAATTTTCAAGTATAAATAATTTTAATTTATTTGTTTATGAAACATCAGGTGATGACGATGAAGAAGCCATACAGTCACTTTATGAAATGCATGAACCAGACCGAATAGTTGTCGCAGGTGGTGATGGAACCATAAAAATGGTAGCTGAAGCAATGGAGAAGCATGATGTTATAATTGGAATTTTACCAGCCGGTTCAGCTAATGGTTTAGCAGTTGATTTGAATTTGCCAACTAAGCTTGAAGAAAATTTAGTGGTTGCTTTTTTACATAATTATATCGAAATGGATATGATTTGTATTAATGGAAAAAAGTGTATTCATTTGAGTGATATTGGTATTAACGCTGATTTGGTTAAAAATTATGAAGCAGGTGAAACACGTGGTATTTGGGGATATGCATTGCATGCTTACACAACTTTAAAAGATTCCGAAGAACCCTTTGTAGCAACTGTAACTGCCAATAGTCAGACAATAGAACATAGAGCTAGAATGATCGTTATTGCTAATTCTCAAAAATACGGAACTGGCGTTACCATTAATCCTAATGGAAATATGAATGATGGCAAATTTGAATTAATCATTCTAAAAAGTCTTGATTTAGTACTTCTTGGGAAAATTATTACTGGAAATATGCCAATTGATTCTGATGATATCGTAATAATTTCTACTGCAAAAGCATTTGTGAAAACAGACAGGCCAATTAATTTTCAAATTGATGGAGAATATTGCGGTGCAGAAAATGAATTAGAAATTCATATTCTACATCAACAAATGAAAATTGCTGTTCCGTAAATTATTTAAACGGATTTCTTTCTTGCCAAATTGTTTGAGGTTCTAATAGAGGAAATATTCTTGGAACCTGTTTGTTTATATGATTGTTACTGTGTTGTACATATCCAAACATTTCAACAGGTTTTGCTCCAACAGAACTTTTGATTTCCAATGCTGTTCTTGAAAAAATAATTGATTTAAATCCTTTGTTGATAGAATAAGCAACCATGTCGTAAAGCATATTTAGATATAACATTTTTTCCCGTTGAATACTATCATCATAACCTAAGAAATAAGTATCAATAGAATCACCGTTTTTAATCAGAGTATTAAAACCAATGAGTTTACCATCCAAAAAATATCCATAAAATAAAAAATTGTCTTTTAGAATTTCTTTAAAAATTCTAAAGTGATTTTTGGTTAGAAAAAAAGTATTAAAAGGCGCATTTTGAGCTACATGATGATATAAGTCATAAATAGTATCTTCAAGTGTTATAATGTCTTCGAGATGTAGTTTTCTCTTTTCAATTCCTTCTGCTTTTTTGCGGGCTCTTTTGTATTGATCACGATATTTTTTTATTAAAGAACTTATATAATCTTGTTCAGATTTCCATTGAAATGGAATAGTAAAAATCATATTTGGCTGGACAGAATATCTGTAATTATTTTTAAATGAATCGGATTCTTTAGTGAAATTCTCAATATCATTTTTATCATAATCTTTAAATGTAGTGATATGAACTTTTTTACCCATCGACTTAAACTTAAGTTTTAACTCATTTGCTGCTTTTTTCAAAGTTTTGACTCCTTCAGTTTTTGATATACTTTCCGAAAATACAAACGAGTTTTGTCCTGTGAGCATATTATTGCCAATTACCAGAACATGAGAAGCGAATCTTTTTAAAATAAATTTCCTTGCTGATGTTTTCATACAGCGGTCTCTTTCTCCAAAAGATTCTAATTTGTTTAGATCTAAAAACTGAGATATAGCAATACCAACGAGGTTTTGATCCTTAAAAAGTCCTATATAGTGACAAATCATATTATTTGGAGCTGATTTGTCTAGAATTTCAAAATATTCTTTGGATAAGAAAATATTTTTACAACTTAACTCATCCCAGTTTTCAGGAAGTTGTGATTTACTTTCGTAAATTTGATAAGAAAGAGCTGTTTTCACCATTAGAAATATATTATTCAAAAATAACCAATAAAATTAAGTTAATATAGGATTGCCTTAATTTAAGTATTTTTATATACGAATAATGTTGTGACAAATACCAATAATGTTTGGGGATTAAACTTAATAGTGAGAAAACATAGTAAATCGAAAAAGATGAAAACATTTACAGAAGAATCCGTAAGTCCTTTTTTGGATAATTTAAATGATTGGCATTTTAAAGATAATGCCATTGTAAAAGATTTCAAATTTAAAAATTTCACACAGGCGCTTGGTTTTATTGTTCAAGTCGGAGTTTTAGCAGAGAAAATGAATCACCATCCGGAACTTTTTAATGTATATAATAAAGTTAATATACGATTGAATACCCATGATTCTGGAGGTGTTACAACAAAGGATATCGAATTAGCTGGGCAAATTGAAAATTTGTTTTAATGCAAAGCCTTATTTCTAAAGTATAGTTAGAAATAAGGCTTTTTTATTAATTATTAAGCCCATTGGCAGATTATTGCACCAATTATGCATAAACTTACTGTCCAAAATCCTGCGTGAATAAATATGTATTTCCATGATCTTCTTTCAAATAAACCATTTATTGCAATAATTGGAAATGCAAAAAATAAGCCAGAGATAAAACCATGTAATGCACCGTGTTTAAAAGTTCTATATGCAGTTCCATAATCATTCATAAAAGCATGGTATGATGGAAGTGCTTCGTTAATTTTCCCTGGACCACCAATCATAGAGACAGGCCCTGTTTGATGAATCGTTAAAGACATTTCTATCATAACTATCAAAAGAGAGAAAATATAAGTCAAACCAAATATTTTCAGCATATTTCCTTGTCTCAATTCTTCTTGAGTGAGTCCATTTTCTTTCATCCAAATAGTTCCAAATACTTTTGGGTTGTACCAGACAAAGCCAACAACAATTGTTGTTAATGCGCTTACTAAAATTGCAATCCAGTTCATTTCCATGATTAAGGTTTTTTTAAGGTTGTACCTTCAAATATACTTAATTTTTTAACAATAATTAAGAATTTGTAATTTGACAAAATTGTAATATTAAGATTATATTATTAATATAAATATGCATTTAATCGATTAAATTTGTTTTTTATTGAATCTTTAGTTTACTTTTGTTGTATCAATCTAAAATTAAGGTTATGAAATTTATTACTACATTATTTTTAACTCTTGTGTTTTCAATTTCATTATTAGCAAATGTTAGTAATAGCGAAAAAAGTATTTTGATTAAATTATATCAGAATACAAAAGGCAGTCAATGGACAGTAAAATGGGATTTGAATGCTTCTGTTTCTACGTGGTATGGAGTCAAAATTGAAAATGGAAAAGTTGTTGGAATTAATCTTCCTAATAATAATTTAGTAGGTACATTACCTGTAGAAATTTGTAATTTGAGCAATTTAGTTGAACTAGATTTATTCAAAAATAACATTTCGGGTACCATCCCTGAAAACATTGGAAAACTTAAAAACTTACAAACATTAAATCTATCATTCAACAAATTGACCGGTTCTATACCGAATTCTACTTGTGAGTTGCAGAATCTAAAAACTTTAATGATTTTTATGAATAGACTATCCGGGGAATTACCAAGTCAAATTGGAAATTTGAAAGAATTAGAAATAGTTTCACTGTTTAATAATGATCTGTCTGGAGAACTTCCAGCATCATTATATGAATTGAAAAATTTAAAAGAATTGATTTTAAGCAGTAATAAATTCTCTGGACAACTTAGTCCTAATGTCGAAAATTTAGTTTCATTAAATAAATTGAGCTTATTTGATAATAAGCTGAATGGCGAAATACCCTTTAGCATTGTTAAGCTGGAGAATTTAGAAAATGTAAATTTAGCTTATAATTCTTTTTCAGGTAGTGTACCTAGTACATTGGCTGGAAAACATGGTTTTAATCTTATGATGCGAAACGAATCTGGTGTCGCATTTAAAATGGAAGTTAGTAATTCAACCAAAGGAATATTAGCAGCTGACGAATAACTTAGTTAGTATTTAGCTAATTATAATTTGATTTTTTTGTTTTGAGCGCAATAATTTTGAAAAAATTATTGCGCTTTTTGTGTTTTTATTCCGTCTATCCACTTCCTCATTACTTGTGAACTATAGTGATTAACATTTTTTTATCAAAAAGTTATTTTTTTTTACTGACGGTTAAAATATTTAACTTAGATTTGTCTATGGAATTAGTAGAGTTTTGAATAAAGTTATTAATCATTAATACTCAATATTTTGAAAACAGTCAAATGCACCTCTTTTTTGATCATGCAAGAATTAATTTCATTCGACAAACTTCGTCGTATGTGTTGTTGCTGTTAAAGTTTTCAGTGTATTCCGAAATATATTCTTAGATAATTTTTTTGAAAGTTATTATAATAAGATATAAAACATGTCCCTTATCAAAAATCAAATCAAATATTAATGTTTTAAAAAAACAAAAAAATAAATGAAAAGTAATATATGTTGTTGATAAAATAAATACCATTCCTGCGGCAACAGAAATGGCGGATCTAAAAAAAAATGTATCGTTAAACGGAAAGAGAAAATTGATTGAAATCAGTTTTCAGGCTTCTTATTTATTAAACCAAAACAAAGAAATGAAAAAATTCTTTACAATCTTTTATGCCTTGTTATCTCAAGGTTTACAAGCTCCCAACTTAAAAATTATAACTCAATTGGATAATCTTTTTATATCAGAAAGAAGACCAATAGATCTCCCTTTCGTTGCTATGTGATTTAATGTATTACAAAATAGATTTCGTAAAATAATAATCATAAATAGAATAGAATGAGTTTGAGTAAATTAAAGCAA
>NZ_DATIDY010000156.1:0-4859 GCF_035456085.1 Flavobacterium sp. | reverse complement strand
TAATTCAATTCCAGCGATGTCGGCGAAATCTTCCATAAATTCCGTAGTCACCGCTTGACTGTAGACAGTATGGTGAGCTCCACCAGCAAGAATCCAAGCAGTAGCTGCAATATCCAAATTTGGTTTACAATCCCAAAGCACGCGGGCAACAGGTAATTTTGGCAAATCAGCCATAGGTTTTACAGCAGTTACTTCGTTTACAATTAAACGGAAACGGGTTCCCATATCTACCAACGAAACGTTGATTGCATCACCAGCAGGCGAGTTGAATACCAAACGAGCTGGATCTTCTTTGCCACCAATTCCTAACGGATGAACTTCACAAGAAGGTTTTCCGTCAGCGATTGATGGACAAATTTCCAACATATGTGATCCCAAAACGTATGATTTTTGAGGAGTAAAGTGATAAGTATAATCTTCCATAAACGAAGTTCCGCCTTCAAGACCGATGTTCATTACTTTCAATGCACGAACCATTGCAGCAGTTTTCCAATCTCCTTCACCGCCAAAACCGTAACCATCAGCCATCAAACGTTGCGTAGCGATTCCAGGAAGTTGTTTCCAAACCCCTAAGTTTTCAAAAGTATCTGTAAAAGCTCCGAAACCTCCTTCTTCAAGGAAAGCTCTTAAACCTAATTCAATTTTTGCAGCATCAACAAGAGATTGTCTTTGTTCACCGCCTTCTAGAAGTTGCGGAGTTAAATTATATGAAGACTCATAAACAGCTAATAAATCAGCCAGTTGTTGATCAGTAACTTTCTCAATATGTTTTGTCACATCTGATGAATCATAACCATTTACAGAAACTCCGAAACGCAATTGCGCTTCTACTTTATCTCCTTCGGTAACGGCAACTTCTCGCATATTGTCACCAATACGAGCTACTTTTAAGTTTTGTAATTCATTCCAACCAAGCGCAACTCTTGTCCAGTTTCCTAGTTTAGTCAAAACGCGATCTTCTTGCCAGTGTCCAACAATTACTTTACGTTTTTTGCGCATTCTTGATAGCATGAAACCAAATTCTCTATCTCCGTGAGCCGATTGGTTCAAGTTCATGAAATCCATATCGATGGTTGCCCATGGAATTTCAGCATTGTATTGTGTATGTAAGTGACACAAAGGTTTGTTTAAAATACTCAAACCGCCAATCCACATTTTAGCAGGTGAGAACGTATGCATCCAAGTGATGATTCCAATACAGTTTTTAGTTGAGTTAGCTTCTAAGCATAAATCCAATACTTGTTTTGGTGATTTCAAAGTGTCTTTAGTAACTACTTTTACTGGAATTTGAGAAGCTTCATCAAATGCTTTTCCCATAATAGCAGCATGTTCTGCTACTTTTAATAATGTTTCTGGTCCGTATAATTCTTGGCTTCCTACCACGAACCAAACTTCTTTTTGAGAGATATCTATCATTTTTATAATGTTTATTCGTTGATTTATTTATTTGTTTAATCGTTTAAATGTTTAAAATTGTTTAAGATTTAAACAACCTTAAACTAGAAACAACTTTAAACTAATAATTACTGTCCGTAATACGAATCTTTCCCGTGTTTTCTTAAATAATGCTTTTTGATTAAAGAATCTTTCAATCTCGGAGCATTTGGATTTATTTGTAAAGTTAGATAAGCCATTTCGGCAACTACTTCCAAAACTTTAGAATTGTAAACCGCTTTGGCTGCGTTTTTTCCCCAGGCAAATGGACCGTGATTTCCTATCAGAACCATTTCTGTTTCTTCGTAATTCAGATTTTTTTCTTTGAAACAATCCAAAATTTGAATTCCTGTATTATGCTCGTAATTCCCTTCAATTAAGTGATCAGCCATTGGCGGAGCGCACGGAATATCTGAAGTTAGGTGATCGGCATGTGTAGTTCCAAAAATAGGAATGTCTCTTTGTGATTGTGCCCAAGCTACAGAATAAGTAGCATGAGTATGCGCTACACCGCCAATATTTGGCCAGTTTTTGTACAAATAAGCATGGGTTTTAGTATCAGAAGATGGACGCAAACTTCCTTCAACGACATTGTTGTCAAAATCTACAATTACGATGTCTTCTGGTTTTAAATCCTCATAAGGAACACCGCTAGGTTTGATGGCAAAAACTTTTTTTTCGCGATCAACGGCACTTACATTTCCAAAAGTGTACACTACCAAATTCAAGGCGTTTAATTGCATATTGGCTTCGTAACATTCTTGTTTTAAATCTTTATACTGTGACATGTTGTTGTTTTTTTATTGATGGATCAGCGTAAGCGCTCAATTGGTCGTAAGCACAAAGTAGTTTGTTATAAGCAGCTACTTTGTCAAGTTGAGGTGCATATTCGCTTTCAAATGGACTTCCCATTTTTTGGCTAGCTTCAATTACGTTTGGATAAATTCCAGCAGCAACAGCAGCATAAATAGCAGCTCCCAAAGCAGGTGCCTGATCCGAAAGGGCAACTTTAATAGGTTTGTTCAATACATTAGCCAAAGTTTGCATGATAAATGGCGATTTTCTCGCTACACCACCAATACCGATTACTGTATCAATTCGAACACCTTCTTCTTCAAAACGGTCTACAATTTTTTTAGATCCAAAACAAATTGCATTTACCAATGATTTGAATACGTGTGGTGCTTTTGTTCCTAAAGATAAGTTGGCAATAGCACTTTTAAGTTCTTGGTTTGCATCTGGAGTTCGTCGGCCGTTAATCCAGTCTAAAGCGATTGGAATACTTTCAGACAATGGAATTTTCTCAGCTTCGGCAGTTAATTGCACTATTAATTTATCGCTGATTTCAGCTTTTAATTGTTCTTTTTGTTCGTCATTCAAAAGGGTAGAAGAGGCTAACAAATTCTCTGTTGGCCACAATAATAATTCTTTGTACCAAGCCAATAAATCTCCAAAAGCAGATTGTCCCGCTTCTAATCCGATATAACCCGGAATTACAGAACCATCTACCTGTCCGCAAATTCCGCGAACCGTTTTGCTTCCGATTGATTCTTTAGTATCAACAATAATATCACAAGTTGAAGTTCCCATCACACGAACCAAAGTATGTTCGTCAATTTTCGCTCCTACAGCTCCTGAGTGTGCATCAAAAGTTCCAACAGCAATAACAGTATCAGTTGAAAGTCCTAATTTGGTTGCCCATTCTTGATTCAAATTACCTGCTACTAAATCAGAAGTATAAGTTTCATCATATAAGTTACCACGTAATGTAGCTAGATACGGATCTAATTTTTCTAAGAATTCAACTGGTGGTAATCCGTTCCAGTCTTCGTGCCACATCGCTTTGTGACCTGCTGCACAACGGCTTCTTTTAAACGTTTTTAAATCCTTATTGTCGATTAATAAATACGTCATCAAATCGCAATGTTCCATCCAGGTGTGAGCTGCTTTTTTAACTGCTTCATCTTCTCTGACAACGTGTAAAATTTTGGCCCAAAACCATTCTGACGAATAAATTCCTCCTTCGTATTTAGTAAAATTTTCTCCGCCCCAGTTGGCAGCTAATTCGTTGATTTCGTTTGCTTCGTTGATGGCAGTGTGGTCTTTCCATAAAATCATCATCGCATTTGGATTGTGTTCAAAACCTTTAACCAATGCTAATGGAGTACCATCCTCGGCAACTGGAATTGGTGACGAACCTGTAGTGTCAATGCAGATGCTTCGAATAAGCGAAGGATCTACTTTGCTGTTTTCAACAACATATTTTATAGTAGTTTCCAATCCTTCGATATGATCCAAAGGATGTTGGCGAAACTGATTTATAGATGCATTACAATATTCTTTGGCTGCCCATCGCTTGTAATTACAAACGCTAGATGATAATTCCTGCCCATTTTCAGTGTCAATCAATACGGCACGAACTGAATCTGAACCATAATCTAATCCTATTACATAATTTTTCATCACAAAACTTTTAAATGTGGTACAAATATATATATAAATATTTATTAAGTGTATAAAAAACACTTATTTTTTTTATTCTTGAAAACATGGATAAAACCTATGAATTATCGTTGTTTAACTTTTACTTGTGTTTGCTGTTTTTAACAGCTTTTAACAAGAATGGATTATTTCAGTTTTAATTTTAAAACTGTCACCGAATAAGCAGGAACATTTATAGCCGCTTTTTCTCCTTTTAATTTATAAACGCCTTCTTTTGGGCTGATTTTTTTAGGCTCAGCAAATGAGTTTTCGTCGTCTAGTTTAGGACTTGTAAGCGTGATAATGGTTCCGGTTGATTGTAATTTACTTCCTTTTAAATCAATACTAACATCTTGCGCTTTTGCAGAAGTGTTGACTACTTTTACAATTACTTCTTTAGTGTTACTATCTTTTACCGCCGATGCGAACAAATCGTTTTGGCCCGTTACTGCTTTACCGTCTTTGGTTATGGCCAATAAATCGGTTCCTTTGTTGTTAGCGAATAATTTTTGAACATAATAATTAGCAGAACCATAGGATTCTAAATTGTTAAACCAAATCATATCCGGTGTCCATTGCCAAGCTTCGGCATGAGCCATCAAAGGAGCATAAGAAGTTAGGTAAACCACTTCGGCATTTCTTTCTAAACCGGTCATGAAAGCAGCTTCAGAGAAAGCACATTCCCAATTGTTTTTGTTGTCAGGACTAGCAATAGCAACACTTTGCGCAGCATATTCTCCGGCGAATACTTTTGGCCCTTTACGGTCGTAGTTGTCGTAACGGGTAGCATTTTCTCTAAACCATTTTGGATTTTTGTAATAGTGCTCGTCTACGATTTCGGCATTCAATTTTTTTAACTCTTCCATACCGTATTCGAAATAATCACCATCAGGGAATGGTCCTGCACCCGAAACAATTATCATATTTGGGTATTTGGCTTTGAT
>NZ_DATIDY010000155.1:0-40909 GCF_035456085.1 Flavobacterium sp. | reverse complement strand
GGTTGTTTTGTCGAAATTACGTTTTAACCGCAAATTTTTCACGCTTCTGTTGGCAGATTCCAACTTTCACGTTTCCGCTTTTTCGCTTGCAATTTTCGGCGTATTTTTTCAATTATTTTCTTTTTAATTTCTGCGCAAAACTTTGAACGTTTCTGTTTTTGCGCTTCTGCTTTTCAGATTCCAATTTTCACGCTTCTGTTGGCAGTTCCAACTTTCACGTTTCAGATTTTCGTCAGTTTATTGTCAGATTCCGATTTTCCGATTTCTGTTGGCGATTCCAACTTTCACGCTTCTGCTTTGTAAGTTTTCTGCGGGAACAAATGGTTATTTTCAGATTATTTTCTTCTGCGTAATTTCGGCTTCAACTGCCCCATAACGTCTTGGTACTACAGCGGGTTTGGGACTAAATTAAGCCCATTCTTCGGATTTGCCAAATCATCCCAAATATAAACCAACTTTCAATTAAGCCAAATGCCCAAATCCGTTGTAGTAGCTGTTAGGCTGGGTTGCGACACGCCTGTTGAGCACGTCCGATTTGACATTCCAATTATCGATTTCAATTTCAGAAAGCTTTTCCGCCTTTGGATTTCCGCTCCAAATAGTTTTCGCTTTTTAATTTCAAACTTCAGTTAAATCTCAAAAAAAAAAACGACAAAAAAAATTCCGCTTTCGGTTTTCCATAAAGCGGTTCACGTTTGTTTGTCCGCAACAATTAAACATCGAATTTCGGCTTCGATTTCGGTCAGCCTGGTTTCAGTTTCATTAAATCCTTTTCTTCGCTAAAATGCCTAATTAAAACCCTCTGCTTCTCGTCAACGGAGCAATCGAGCCTAACGTCTTGGCACTACAGCGGGTTTGGGACTAAATTAAGCCCTATTTTCGGATTAGCCAAATCATCCCAAATACAAAACCATTTTTCCATCAAGCCCAATGCCCAAATCCGTTGTAGTGGCTGTTACCAGCTGGTTGTTTCTGGCCGATATTCCTAATTATTAATCGATTCTAATCCTATTTTTGGCTGGCTCAAAACCTAATTCTTGCCCAAATCCTGGCTAAATTTCATTCCCTTTTTTCGTTTCAATTTCGCAATCAAAACGATTGTTTTTATTTTCAAAGAAAACGTCAATATTTAAGTTTCAGTTTTCCCGATTCAATTTAAAATTCCAATTTTCAAGTTCCGCTTTTCAGATTCAGTTTAGAACCTCCAAAATTCAAGTTTTTGCTTTTCAAGTTTCGTTTTTCAGATTCAGTTTGGCAACTCCAATTTTCAAGTTTTGTTTTTCAAGTTCTAATTAAAACTCCAATTTTAAATTTCTGTATTTCGATTTCGGCGCAACTTTACGCTTTTAAAAAACGTGATTTTAGATGAAATGCTCTTTTTCAACTAGCTGGTAACGTCCCGCTACTACAGCGGGTTTGGGACTAAATTAAGCCCATTCCTCGGATTTGCCAAATCATCACAGATACAAAACCATCTTTCCATTAAGCCTATTGCCCAAATCCGTTGTAGTAGCTGTTGTATGCTGTGTTTTTTATATTCTAAAATTTGTATTTATCTAATTCTATCGCTTCGTCAAAGTGATTCTTAAATTTTTCTGATAATTCTGCATTTTTAAATTTTACGATTGTATATGAACTATCCCAAGCAGTTATTTCAAAAATTGCGTTTTCAACTTGAAATTTGTCATTCTTCCAAACGTTATCATTTCCCTCAACGAAAGGAAAGTTTTCTTTATCAAATTTCGGATTTTGAGACTTTTTTATGGCAGAAATTACGCCCCAAATAATTTGAATATTTGATTCGATTATTTTTTTAAAATTTTCGGAAGAAAGTATTGAATAATTTTCACGGAAGTCAATAGGGAGTTCTTGTTTTGAAAAATTCACAACGTCTAAATCTGATACTAACCAATTAAATTCTGATATGTCTATCCACGACGAATCTAAAAGATTATTTAGATTTGTATGACAATACAATTTCTTCGTGCTTCTAATTATCCAATTCAAATTTTCTCTTTATTAACTTCTGTTCTTTTAACATAGCATACAACGTCTTGGCACTACAGCGGGTTTGGGACTAAATTAAGCCCAATTCTCGGACTTGCCAAATCATCCCAAATACAAAACCATCTTTCCATTAAGCCCAATGCCCAAATCCGTTGTAGTGGCTGTTATAGGCTGGTTGTTTCTGGCCGATATTCCTAATTGTTAATCGATTTTCAGCCTAACTTTGGCCGATAAAAAACCTAGTTCTTGCCCAAATCCTGGCTAAATTTTATTCCCTTTTTTCGTTTCAATTTCGCAATCAAAACGATTGTTTTTATTCTCAAAGAAAACTTCAATTTTTACGTTTCAGTTTTCGCGATTTAATTTAAAATTCCGATTTTGAAGTTCCGCTTAAAAACTCCGAAATTCAAGCTTGGTTTTTAAGTTTCTGCTTTTCAAGTTCTGCATTTCAGATTCAGAATAGAAACTCCAATTTTCAAGTTCAGCTTTTCAAGTTTGCTTCGCCTGTTCGCTTTCGCTCGGGTCTGCTTTCAAATTCTAAAATCAAATTCCAATTTCGGCGTAACTTTCGGCTTTTAAAAAACGTGTTTTTAAATGAAAAGCTCTTTTTCAACTAGCCTATAACTAGTATATACTCGCTACACTGTAGCGTATATATACCAAACTGAGCGGTAGATAGGCGCTATAAAGTAGCCGTTTTGTAATGTTGCTAATATATACATAAAAAGTTACAAATCATCAAATGGACTTTTTATTTGTTGTATGTTTTTTGTACTTACGTGTGTATAAATTTCTGTTGTTTTACAGCTATTGTGTCCCAAGAGCTCTTGAATGTATCTTAAGTCGGTTCCGCTTTCAAGCAAATGTGTGGCATAACTATGTCTTAACCAATGGAGAGTAACTGGTTTGGTTATTTTTGTCTTATTTAAGGCTTGTTTTAGAACTTGTTGTAAACTTCTGGCATCATACGGATTCCCTGGTTTATTGCCTTCAAATAAATAAGTTTTGGGTTTGTATAATGTGTAATAGGTTCGAAGCATCTCAAGAACTTTTGGACTTAATGGAGTAATGCGGTCTTTTTTACCTTTTGAATTTTTAAGCAAAACTATATTACGTTTCGAATCAATATGTACGGGTTGTAAAGCTAGTAATTCACCACATCGCAATCCGCAACTATAAATCATGCTTAACATTGTTTTGTGTTTAATGTTGGAGTGAGCATTTAGTATCAATTTTACCTCTTCTTTGCTTAATACATTGGGCAATACTTTTTCTCTTTTTGGACGATGAATTTTATCAATTTCTATTTTGGTTTCCAAAACGGTTGCAAAAAATAGTTTAATGGCATTTGCAACTTGGTTTTGGTAGGATGCAGATAGATTATTTTTGAGTATGAATTCATTATTATATACAACTATATCTTCATTGGTAATTGTTGCAATTGATTTTTCTCTATAAAAAATCAAGAACGATTTTAAAGCTTCGCTATAAGTAGAAATAGTACTTTCACTGTAACGTTTGGATTTGAGCCATTGCTTAAATTTTGTGATATTTTCTATTCCTTCAGGCGATGGAATAGAATGGGGAAGGGGTACAACTTTGAATCGAATTCGGTTTACTTCATTATCAGGGACGTGCCAAGCTTTTAGGGTTTGACTCCATTTTGCACCTTCAAATTGTTTTATACGGTCTATCAATTGTATATTCTTTTCGAAATAAATAGCGATTCTTTGCTCGTTTTTATGATATATTATTTTTGATGACCAATTCATATTACTTTGATTTTGTATTTAAAGTAAATATACGAATTTTCTGTATTTATTAATAATTATCTGGTTCCGAATAAAATTAAAAAGTAATTAAGATTAATCATTATAATTGTTAATTAGTTTGTTGTTTTTTGTACAATGCATAGTCGGAAAATAGTTTTCCATAGATTTGATAAGCTTTAAAGGCTGACTTTAGTATGATTGCAAATAAATGAAAAAAGATGAATTAATATCTATTGTTGTAATGATCTTGTCAGCTGCGTGAGGGATAGAAGCAAACTACCGAAGTAGTGCGGATAGCCCGACCGCGTTGAGTAAAGGGGCTTTATGAACACTGCTATATGTAAGCCCCTTTGCTCAACGGGGTCACGCCCAAAAGAACTTTATTAAAATTGATTAACTTTCTAATCTTTCTTAGACAGACTTATACAAATAAAAGAGGCTATCTAAATTAGACAGCCTCAAATTTTTTATACTCACGCGTTGGGCGAAATTATTTTTTACCACATAGAAACATAGAATTTATAGTTTTAAAAAAAAGAGTTTGATAACCGTTTCACTTCTCACATAGATTGACTATGTGGAAAATAGTGCTATTTCTATTCGTTCTTTAATGATTTGCTATTAAATCTATGTTTCTATGTGGTTAATTTTCATTTTTAGAATTTCAACCAACGGGTTTATACGATTATTATTTAAAACTTAAGCAATAACAGGTTTTTGCAAAAGCGTTTTTAACCATAATCCAACTAGTAAAGAAACTAATAACAATCCGGCAAATAAATAAAATATTGAAATATCCGCCGTTAGACCTAATAATAATGGACCAACAAATGCAGCAGCCGACCAAGCTGTTAAAGTGTAACCAAGAACAGGGCCATATTTATCAGCTCCAAAAATTTCTTTTACAAAAGAAGGCATAGTTGCAAAACCGGCGCCATATCCTGCAATAATGATATAGGTTAAGGTTTGGAATGAAATTGAATTGGTTGCGAATGTTGGGATTAAAGCAAAACAAATAGCATTGATTCCAAGGAAAATCATAAAGGTTTTCCAACAACCAATTTTGTCTGAAATACTAGACCAGAATAAACGACCAATTCCGTTAAATAATCCTATGATTGCAACAAACAAAGTTGCTTGAGCAGTATCCATTCCGACAACTTCTTCTCCAAGAACAGCAGCTTTTGAAATGATTCCAATTCCACCGCAAACATTTAAAAATAATATAAACCACAAAGCAATGAAACGTTTGTCTGTAAGGATTTCTTTTGCAGTAAGATCGACATGAGCATGGTGATGATCAGTGGTAGTTTCAGGATTAGCCAAATATAATGCGCTTAATAGCATACAAATTCCGTAAGCAATTCCAAGGATTAAAAACGCATTGGTCAATCCTACTGAAGCGTACAAACCGCTAATTAAAAATGACGCCAGCAAGGAACCTAAGGCAAATGACATAATAATAATCCCTGAAGCCAAACCTGGTTTATCAGGAAACCATTTTACAACAGTATAAACGGGTACGATATATCCAAATCCTAAACCAATTCCTTGTAAAACACCAAAGGTTAGGTAGAATAGATACATTGAATCAATTTTTACAGCATAAGCGGCACCTAATAACCCTATTGCTAAAAATACTGTTGCAATTAATCCACCTTTTTTTGGACCTATTTTTTGAGCAAATTTACCCATGAAAGCAGCCGTTAACCCCAGAAAGCAAATGGCTAAACTAAAACCTGTTTTGGTATCATGTGCATCCCAGTTTAACTCTTTAGATAAAGGTTCAATCCATTTGCTATAGGCGTAAATAGATCCTATTGATAGTTGCATAATCATTCCTGCTAATACTATCAAATATTTATTTTTTGACATGATTGTGAATTCTAAAATTTATAAATTGTTTATTTTATTTTTACATTTTTAAAATAAAGCTTGAAGATTTCGGCAGCTTTGTTTACTTCCTCTTTTGTGTGTGGAATGGTGTCTGCCAATTGATATTCCATTCCTAACATTTCCCATTTATGTTTTCCTAACTGATGAAAAGGAATAATTTCGACTTTTTCAACAGTTTTATATGAAGTAAAATGCTTTCCCCATTCATGTAAGTATTCCTCTTGGTCACTCCAACCTGGAACTAATACATAACGTAACCACATTGGTTTGCCTGTACTTTCTCTGTATTCAGCAACTCGCAATGTTGTTTTGTTTTTTAGTCCTGTTAGTTTTTTATGCCATTCTTTGTTGATGTGTTTGACATCTAAGAGTAACAAATCGGTTCTTTCCAATAGTTGTTCTGTTTTGGAATCCAAAACTCTTCCATTAGAATCAAGGCAAGTGTTGATCCCATTTTCGTGCAAACGGTCAAAAAAAGTAATCAGTTTTTCGCGTTGCAACAAGGGTTCACCACCAGAGACTGTTACACCTCCTTTTTTTCCAAAATACGTTTTTTGATGTATTGCTTTATCTACTAATTCTTCTATTGGTATAAAAGAGCCACCATGAATATCCAACGTATCTGGATTTTGACAATACAAACATCTGAATTGACAACCTTGAGCAAAAACTACCATCCTGATTCCAGGACCATCATGTGTTCCTAATGTTTCGATGGAATGAATTCGCAGTAAGTCTGGATTATGAGCATCGATTGAATCGTCTGTTAGTTGTTGCTGTGGAAAATACATACAAAAGAAGGGTTTAAAAAAAACCTGTCTAAAATGATACTTAAAAAGTTTTTAGACAGGTTTTCGAGTTTATTTCAAAATTAAAAATTTTGTTTCAAGTTTACATTGTTTCGTGGAAAGTTCTTGTAATAACTTCCAATTGGTGTGCTTTTGACAATCTTACGAAGTTCACTGCATATCCAGAAACTCTAATAGTTAATTGAGGATAATTTTCTGGGTGTTCGTATGCATCCATTAGTGTTTCTTTATCCAAAACATTCACGTTTAAGTGGTGTGCATTTCTTGCAAAATAACCGTCCATGATACCCACTAAATTGGTGATTTGCTCTTCTTTGTCAGACCCTAAAGATTTTGGCACCATACTAAAAGTATTAGAGATACCATCTTGAGCATCTTCATAACTTAATTTACTTACTGAGTTTAATGAAGCAATAGCACCATTTACATCTCTACCATGCATTGGGTTTGCTCCTGGAGCGAAAGCTTCACCAGCTTTACGTCCGTCCGGAGTAGATCCTGTATTAGAACCATACATCACATTTGAAGTAATAGTCAATAGTGATAGAGTAGGAGTAGCATCTTTATAAGCTCTGTGTTTTCTTAATTCAGCAATAAAGATTTTAGTAATTTCCTGTGCAATGCTGTCAACTCTGTCATCATCATTACCATATTTAGGGAAATCACCTTCGATGTTGAAATCTACAGTTAATCCGATATCGTTTCTTACTGGAGTCACTTTAGCATATTTAATTGCAGAAAGTGAATCGGCAATGATAGAAATACCAGCAGCACCGTAAGCAATATCAATACCTGGGTCACTATCAACTAAAGCCATTTGAGCTCTTTCATAATAGTATTTGTCGTGCATGTAGTGAATGATGTACATTGATTTTGCATATACTCTTGCAAGTTCAGCCAAAGTAACTTTGAAGCTGTTCATTACAGTATCATAATCAAGAGTACCGTCAGCGATTTGAGGGATGTTTTTAATTACAACTGCCCCTTTATCTTCTTCACGACCTCCATTCAAAGACATTAATAAAGCTTTTGGCAAGTTGGCACGAGCTCCGAAGTGTTGAATTCTTTTTCCAATTTTTTGGTAAGAAACGCAACAAGCGATTCCGTAATCATCAGAACCTCTGTTTGGACGCATCAAATCATCATTTTCATATTGAAGAGATGAAGTATCAATAGATACTTGAGCACAGAAATCTTTAAATCCTTGTGGTAAATTTTGTGACCAAAGAATAGTCAAGTTTGGTTCAGGAGAAGCTCCTAAGTTATAAAGTGTTTGTAAGAAACGGAATGAAGTTTTAGTTACTTTAGTTCTTCCGTCATTGAATTGACCACCAATAGCTTCAGTTACCCAAGTTGGATCTCCACCAAAAATTTCATCATAACTTCCTGGACGCAAGTGACGAACCAAACGCAGTTTCATTACGAATTGGTCAATATATTCTTGTGCTTCTTCTTCGGTAATAAGACCTGCTTTTAAATCATGTTCGATATAAATATCTAAGAAAGAAGATACGTTTCCAAGTGACATTGCAGCTCCGTCTTGTTCTTTTACAGCACTCAAATAAGCTAAGTATGTAAATTGAACAGCTTCATGAGCATTGGTTGCCGGTACAGAAATATCAATGCCATAAGTATGTGCCATTAATTTCATATCCTCCAACGCACTTATTTGAGACGTGATTTCTTCTCTAAGACGTACTTTATGATCTGTCATTTCACCTCCAACAGCAGCAAAATCAGCTTTTTTTGCTTCAATTAAACGATCAACTCCGTAAAGAGCAATTCTTCTAAAATCACCAATAATTCTTCCTCTTGCATAATTATCAGGTAATCCTGTTAATAAGTGTTTAGAACGGAAAGCTCTAATTTCACTATCGTAAGCACTGAAAACAGCCTGATTGTGATCTTTAGCATAATTGAAAATCTTAACCACTTCATCCGAAACTTTTAATCCTCTTTCAGCTAGTGCAGATTGAACCAATTTGATTCCTCCGAAAGGCTTCATAGCTCTTTTTAAAAGTTGGTCTGTCTGTAAACCTACAATAGTTTCATTCTCTTTATTAATGTATCCAGGACCAAATGAGGTTAAATTTGAAATGACATTGGTGTCTATAGCTAAACAACCGTTGTTTTTTCTTTCTTCAAGTAAATTTTCCTTGCAAACATCCCAAAGTTTTTGGGTTCTTTGTGATGGTCCAGACAAAAATTTAGAATCTCCTTCATAAGGACTAACGTTTTGCAATACAAAATCATAAACATCAATTGCTATATTCCAATTTCCTTGTTTAAAAGATAGCGTTTCTGTTGTACTTTTCATTTTTAATCAAATTATATGTTGTTAGTATGAGTTATTTGTTATCAAATAATTTATACCAGTAAATTTAAGGATTTTTAAGATTAGATTGATGTTAATGTTTATTTTTGAATTATGTTTAACATATTAATAATAAGCGGTTTGGTTTGCTCGTTGTTTTGCTTTTTTTGTTGATTATTATTTAAAGCTATTACGTTTTAGAAAGAATTGAAAAAAAATACATTTAGTAGGTTTTTGTTTACTAAAAAAAAATTTTTCGTCGAATTTCGTTACTTCATGATTTTTTTTACTCAAAAAAAGGAAGGTAATTACATTATTTTTATTTAACACCTGACGTAAGAGATAAATTACTCTTTAATCCGTAGTTGAAATGATAAAAATGTAAAATTTATGTTAATTATCTAATAATCCTCGATGGTAATTTATTTGGCCTAAATGATAACTTAAATGTGTTGCCAAATGCATTAATAAATATTCAATAGACGACTTAGATTCAAACACCAGAAAAGGATGCTCTTTTTTTAAATCTGAATCCGTTAATTGATTAAAAGTATGATTTATCATAGTAATTGTTGCTTCGATATTGGCAAGTAGGGTTTCTCTTGGAACATTTTTATCAGAAAACTCTTAGTCACGATTCCTGATGTATCCTGTCTCTCCAATTTGAGCTCCTATATAATTGTTTAAGTTTCCAATTAAGTGTAAACATAGATTTCCGCTTGAGTTTAATATTGATTTCTCTATTTGCCAAATTCTGTCATCGTTATTGTATGATGAAATTTCTAATTTTAATTTATTGAGATCACGAATAAATATGCTTCTTAAAATTTCTATTGTTGTTGTCATTATATATGAGTTTTGTTATATCTTTCTAATGAAGTTTTGGCTTGTTTTTGGATCTGTTTTTGCATAAATCCAGTCCATCCCAATAAATAACCTTTGAATCCAAATGCCTGTTTTGACCATTTCCAAACGTCAAAACTGTCGGTATGTTTTATAATTAATCCATCAGCAAATTGAAATTGAGCAAAAATTCTGTTTACTACCAATCTGTTGGTTTTACTAAAATTATAGGTAGCAATCCATTGAGCAGAACCTAAATAGTCATTTGCCTGAATGTCGGAAAACTCAATTTTAATATTTCCTTTGCTTCTTTCTAATAGCATTTGCCACATTCTGCAAACATCATGGCCGATCAGTTTTCCAAAAACAGGATCTTTAAATTGAATATTTGGATGGTAACATTCACACATTGTTTTTGCATCATTATTACCAAAGGCAGTATAAAATTTTTGTATTAACTCTTCTTTTTCAGTCATTTGATTAGGTTATAAAGTAAAAATACAATTTTTTATAAAATTAAAATACATTTGAAGTTGATAAGAAACTCAACTTGATTTTTATTTATTTAGTGATTTTTAAAAGTAAATTAGGATCAGGACAATTATCCAAATAGTAAGCTAATTTGTTTTTGCTGCAAACTCCAGGGTAATCACCGAGATTGTCTTCAATATTTTTGATAATTTGGAAATGTAAATGAGGAGCATAATCGCCATTTACAGATGCGTCTCCTAAAGAAGCTAATTGTTGACCTTTTGCAAAAAAATCACCAACTTTGAGTGATGAGATACTCTCTCTTGTTAAATGACCATACAAAGTATAAAAAGTGTGATTTTCCAATTGGTGTTCTAATATAATTGTTGGGCCATAATCTCCTAAATTATTGTTGTCTTGAAAACTATGCACTTTGCCATCTAAAGCTGCCAAAACGGGCGTTTCAGCTTTAATCCATAGATCGATTCCAATATGAATATTACGTTCGTCAGAATTGAGATCATTAAAAAAAGTACTTCGCTTATACAAACTTCGATTTTCATTATAGCCACCGTAAGCAACTGTAGCTTTGTTTTTTTTCAAATAAAATTCAATATAAGCTTCAAATTCAATAGCATTGGATTGATTGAGTTGTTTGAGTTCAGTATTTGAATCAGATAAATCTAAAGAGAAATATTGCGAGTAGGGAATAGTACTGTCAATTACTTTGATGTTTTTTAAATCTAAAAATAGCGTTTCTAAGGATGTCATTTAAAAGTGTTTTAGGTTGGAATAAAGATAAAAAAAATCCCAACCTTTTCAGATTGGGATTTTGAATATTACTTTTCTAGATTAATACAATGAAGGAAATTTGGATGGGTTTGCTTCATGCATCATTTCATAAACTTTTTCATAAATATCTTCTGCTGATGGTTTTGAAAAATAATCGCCATCGGTTCCGTAAGCTGGTCTGTGTGCTTTTGCAGATAACGTTTGTGGTTTACTGTCTAAATATTTATAAGCATCTTGTTCTTCAACTATTTGTTGCAAAATAAATGCTGATGCTCCACCTGGGACATCTTCGTCAATAACTAATAATCGATTAGTGTTTTTGATACTTTTTACAATATCATATTTTACATCAAATGGTAGCAAAGATTGTATATCGATAATTTCACAATCAATACCAATTTCAAATAATTCTTTGGCCGCCTGTTCAACTAATCTTAAGGTTGAGCCATATGAAACTAATGTGATGTCTGTTCCTTTTCTCAATGTTTCGACAACGCCAATTGGAGTTTTGAACTCACCGTAATTAGTAGGCATTTTTTCTTTTAAACGATAACCGTTTAAACATTCGATAACCAATGCAGGTTCGTCACATTCTAATAATGAATTGTAAAAACCAGCAGCTTGGGTCATGTTTCGAGGAACTAAAACATGAATTCCTCTAATTGCATTAATTATCATCCCCATTGGCGAACCAGAATGCCAAATGCCTTCTAAACGATGTCCACGAGTACGGATAATCAATGGGGCTTTTTGTTTTCCTACGGTTCTATATTGTAATGTGGCCAAATCGTCACTCATAATTTGGATGGCGTACAACAGGTAATCCAAATATTGAACTTCTGCAATTGGACGCAATCCCCTTAAAGCCATTCCGATTCCCTGACCTAATATTGTGGCTTCGCGAATGCCAACGTCGGCTACACGTAATTCTCCGTATTTTTCCTGCATTCCTTCAAGCCCCTGGTTTACATCACCAATATTTCCGGCATCTTCACCAAAAATTAAGGTCTCTGGATATTTAGTGAAAAGAGCATCAAAATTATCTCTCAGAATCATTCGCCCATCAGTATCTGCAACAGCATCTTTTGTGTATTTTGGCAAAACTTCTTTTACAGAAAGTACATTTTTATCCGATTCAGAATATAAATTACTGCTAAATTTTGGCTGAGTTTTATTGATATAATTGGTAATCCAATTTGATAATTCTGCTTTGTCACTTTCGTTGACTATTAGGCGAAGTGATTTTCTGGCAATTATCATGATCTCCTTTTTCAGAGGTGATTTAATGCTTTTTAGTGTAGAAATATTTTTTAGAATTTCTTCCTTTTTAGCGCTTGTAGCTGATACTCTTTCTAAAATGGCAATTAATTCATTTTGCTCTTCAATAATTGGATTAATAAAAGCAGTCCAAGCTGTTTTTTTGCCTTCAAAAACCTCTTTTTTGGCATCCAAATCTATTGCGTCAAGTTCTTCTGGTGAAGCAATATTGATAGCAATCATCCATAATTTCATTTGACGAATGCAGTCAAATTCTTTTTCCCAAGCCAGACGAGCGGCATTTTTATATCTTTCGTGCGATCCAGAACTAGAGTGACCTTGCGGTTGTGTTAATTGTTGCACATGTATCAAAACAGGTACGTGATTTTCGCGAGCTATTTCGGCAGCTTTTTCATAAGTTGCGATTAAATCTACATAATCCCAACCTTTTACAGTTAAAATTTCAAAGCCGTTAATTCCTTCTTCTCTTTGGTACCCTTTTAATATTTCAGAAATACTTTCTTTTGTAGTTTGATGTCTTGCATGTACCGAAATGCCATATTCATCGTCCCAAACACTCATAACCATTGGAACTTGTAGCACTCCAGCGGCATTTATAGTTTCGAAAAATAATCCTTCAGAAGTACTAGCATTACCGATTGTTCCCCATGCAATTTCATTTCCATCAATAGAGAATTGATCCGCATTTGGGATTCCAGGAACGTTTCTATATATTTTTGAAGCTTGTGCAAGTCCTAATAATCGCGGCATTTGTCCAGCTGTAGGAGAAATATCTGCGCTGGAATTTTTTTGTTGAGTGAGGTTTTTCCAAGATCCGTCTTCGTTCAAGCTGTGGGTTACAAAGTGACCGCCCATTTGCCTTCCAGCTGACATTGGTTCCAATTCAATATCGGTATTACCATATAATCCAGCAAAAAATTGTTCGATAGTCAATTCGCCAATTGCCATCATGAATGTCTGGTCGCGATAATAACCAGAACGAAAGTCTCCGTTTTTAAAACATTTAGCCATGGCTAGCTGAGGGACTTCTTTACCATCACCAAAAATACCAAATTTGGCTTTTCCAGTTAATACTTCCTTACGACCTAATAAGCTACATTCTCTGCTTATTACAGCGATTTTGTAATCATTCAGGACTTCGGTTTTAAAGTCTTCAAATGTTAAACTAGTATCGACTTTCTCTTTTATCATAATTTAAAAGTATAGCTTTAGTGCTGCAAATTTAATTAAAACTATCTATTAAGCATAATACATTTCTGTATTCTTGTGAATTTTTAGCAAATAATTTTTAGTAAAACGAATATATTTTTATTTAATATATAATTTTAAAGTTGATTTTTGGTTAATAATTTAAAATTTTCAACTTTTTATTTTGAATTAAAACCATTTTCGTGTAAAAAGATTAATTAATGATTTTGGATTAAAAACAAAGATAAAACGGATTTTCTCTCCATAATTTTTTTGTGCAGGCTCAAATCCATTGATCGAATACATCGGAAAATACAATTCGAAGTAATCCTGAACTAAGTTTAGACGTATTCCACTGTCGTAAATAAATTCGGTTTGGACTCCTTTATTTTTCACAAAACCAAAATCGGCATAGGCATCCACCCAATCCCAGAGTAGGGAATAACTCAAATTCGTAGTTACCAACCATTTGCTGGCTTCAGATGGGTTTACAAAAGATTTAAAACCTCCCTGTCCGATAATGTATTGCTGGCTTAATATTCCTGTGTCGTCCGATCTTGCATACATAGAATAATCAAATAAATAATCGTTGACGCGAGAAACACCAAAATTATAATTATCGTTGACAGTATTGTCGTAAAGAAAAGTTCCGGCAAAAATTCTGGCATTGAAATATCGGTTGTCATTGAATAATTTTCGATACTCCATTTCGGCAGATATTTTACCAAAATAACTCGCGAATTGAAGATCTGATAAGAATTTCACATGACTCGTAACCTCAGTTTTTATGTTGTAATATTTAAAGTTTAGGATCGAATAATTATCGGTGCTGTCAATTACAATTTTCGATGGCTCTTTGTAAATTATATTATATTTTGCGGTTATGGCTTGTTTTCTATTATCGCGATAGCTGGGCTGTCTTAGCAAAAATGTCATAATTGGATATAATTTCAAATAAGCCGCATCTGAAGCATAATGATAGTAAGAACCATTTAGAGAATAACGGATATTGTATAACTTGCTTTCTCTTAAATACTGATTAAACATCAATGATAAACTACCAATTAATGATTTGGTGTTAATAGAATACATTGGATTGAAAACAAACATAAACGGCTTGTCAAAAATACTATAATTGTATAAGCTAACGCCTGGCGCAAAACCATCGTATTTGTTGTAAAACAGGGTAGGTACGTAGAATAATTGCGAGTAATGCGGGTCTTCGAGATCTTCGAAAAAAGTCATTTTCAGCGGGCGATTTAATGAAACGGCGTGCAATGACGCCCAATTGTTTCGCAGATTAAATTCGGGTACTTCATTGTTATAATTAAGAGCCAGTTTGTTTATGCTTTTTCTTTCGAGTTTAAGTTCTTTGTCTATTTGGTCGGTTTCAAGCCATTTTTTAAAAATAATTTGTTTGTCTCTTATTCCAAAAATTGGCATTGGAACCAATGGAATGCCTTTATTTTTTACGGTAAAAGTTACGCTGTCTTTAGTTTTTGAAACATTATTAAATTTATAATCGATTGTCTCTCTGGTATCAATAATGTAATCAAAAAACCAATCGATATTTTTGGATGTTTTTGATTTTAATAAGTCTTCAAAATCACTTCTACTTGTTTGTTTTTGGGTGTTAAGGCTGTAAAACTGTTTAATTCCAGATAAAACCAATTCATTTCCAAGGTAATCATCAAGATATTTCAAACTTAAGCCTGCTTTGTATTTGTTGGCAATTTGAACATTGTATTTTATCAATACATTTTTAGGAGCATTAAGTGGTTGATCCAGATTTTTTCTTGCCATCAGCATATAATAATAGCTATATTGTTCATTAAAATCTGTTTGCGCCATTTTAAAGCTTCTAAGTAAAAAATATTTAGAAGCCGATCCCATCATTTTACTATTTGGATGATACTGATCGATATAATTCATCATCGTAAAAATTTGCATTCCGTCATAAATCCAATTGTCTTTTCTTGGATCTAATCGCAAGCTATTTTTTAGATAATTATTCAAATAGGTTTTCAAAAATTTTATTTCAAATAAAAAATCTGTGTGAAAAGGACGCATGAATTTCGGCAATTGATTGAGACCGTAGAAAGGATTTTTATCATAATCTCTTTCTGAAATAATTATCTTATCAAAAGGATATTTCCCAATTTGATTGGTGCTAAAATCAACAACTCTTTTTATAATTTGAGCTTTTAGAGAATCATCAAATCTACCTGATTGAATATTCGAAAAAATCTCTATGTTGTCCACTTTGTAACTAGTGTAACTTGATGCTTTTTCGATAATGAGATCAATATCATTTCTATTTTTTCCGATTAATTTAGCATTCGTTTCTTTATCAGTCTGTGCTAAATGCTCAATAGCTAAATCAGTTGTAATGGCAGTTTTTCCATTAATTTTTAAGTCAATATCAAAATCACAATTCGCATTAGCAATGTCATCAAGGTTTTCGTTACTGTATTTTATAAAATCATTATTTTCATAACGCGCTGGTGTAAGAAACCAGTTTTTGAGATGCATACCATATTTTTCAAAATGACCATATCTTGTGAATCTGTCACTGGGAATTTTTTCGGTATACGTAAGATGGATTTTTACTTTTTGCTGTGGATATAATGCTTTATTTAATATAATTGTAATGTAATCCGGATTTTTTTTGGATCGTTCCCAAGTAAAAAAACTTTGATTATCATCTTTAATTATCAAATCGAAAGTTCCTCCGAGATCTTTTGCCGGAGCCATGTGAAACTTATTATAAAACTCGTCTGAAAATCGTTTTCCCAAAGGACTTTTTTTATCAGAAAACGCATTGTTCCAATCATTCAGGACGATAGAAGTCAGCGTATCATTTGATTGGTTAAAAAAAGTGATTTCCTGATCAATTACTAGCACATTCTTATTCATATCCGCAACAACAGTCATCTTGGATTGATGCTGTGCATATTGTTTTTGGGCAACCAATAAAACAATAAGAATTAGGATAATTTTACCGCTAGTTTTCAATCTGGGGTTGTATTAGTTTAATTAATTGTATAAAAGCTAATACAATTTACAAATATTTAAGAAAAGTACAGTATTTCGTGAGATAAAAAGCACCGAAAGCCGTTAAAATCAAAAAGCCGTTTTCAAAACGGCTTTTAATATTAAAAATTAGGACTTAAATCGTATTTCTTGTAGAATTTATTCAGGACTTCAACAACTTCATCTTCAGTGTCTACTATTTTAAATAAGTTCAAATCCTGAGGACTTACGGTGTGTTCTCTTTCGACCAGTACTGTTTTTACCCAATCAATCAAGCCTGACCAAAATGTGGTACCAACTAAAATAATTGGAAATTTGCCTATTTTTTTGGTTTGGATTAAAGTAATGGCTTCAAACATTTCATCCAAAGTTCCAAAACCTCCCGGCATTACTACAAACCCTTGTGAATATTTTACAAACATCACTTTTCGAACAAAGAAATAGTCAAAATTAAGATTCTTATCATGATCAATATACGGATTGAAATGTTGTTCAAAAGGCAATTCAATATTCAATCCTACCGAAGTTCCACCGCCAAGATGTGCTCCTTTATTTCCAGCTTCCATGATTCCAGGACCGCCGCCAGTAATCACTCCATAACCTGCTTTGCTGATTTTATAGGCAATTTTTTCTGCAAGAATATAATATGGATCATCTGGTTTTGTTCTCGCGGAACCGAAAATTGAAACACAAGGACCGATACGTCCCATCGTGTCATATCCATTCACAAACTCGGACATCACTTTAAAAATTCCCCAACTGTCATTGGTTCTTATTTCATTCCAAGTTTTTTGTTTTAAACTATCCTGAATCACTCTGTCTTCTTCATTATCGAAATCTTCTAGTTTCATATATGTTTAGTGTTTTTATTAATTTTATAAGAAGCTAATCCTGCTGTCCACTATATCTTTTGTGCCGAACCCCGGCACAAAAGGATGTCGTTCCCATCAGGGCTAGGGCATTTGGTTTCAAGATTAAAGTAATTGATTCAACAACCAATTATAAAATACTAAGGATATTTATCTTTAAAAACTTCATTATTAATATTGATTTTTAATCCTTTCAAATTTCAAAATACGGCATTGTTCTAAAACTAAGACAACTCTTTTTGCAAAAACTTCGCCGTATAACTTTTCTTGTTTTTTGCTACTTCTTCGGGAGTTCCCTTGGCGACTAATTGTCCGCCACCTTTACCGCCTTCTGGGCCAATGTCGATAATATAGTCTGCAAGTTTGATAACGTCCATGTTGTGTTCAATTATCAAAATCGTGTTTCCTTTGTCAACTAATTTGTTGATGACATCCATCAAAACTCTAATGTCTTCAAAATGTAGTCCTGTCGTTGGTTCATCAAGAATGTAAAAAGTATTTCCAGTATCTTTTTTGGATAATTCTCCAGCCAGTTTTATACGTTGTGCTTCACCACCCGAAAGTGTTGTGCTTTGTTGTCCAAGTGTAATATAGCCTAAACCAACATCCTGAATTGTTTTTACTTTTCGATAAATCTTCGGAATGTTTTCAAAGAAAGGGACAGCTTCATCAACAGTCATATTTAACACATCTGAAATCGATTTTCCTTTATAACGAATTTCTAAAGTTTCTCTGTTAAAACGTTTTCCTTGACAAGTTTCGCATTCAACATAAACATCAGGTAAAAAGTTCATTTCGATAGTACGAACTCCAGAACCTTCGCAGGTTTCGCAACGTCCACCTTTTACATTAAAACTGAAACGTCCCGCTTTATACCCACGAATCATACTCTCAGAAGTCATCGTAAACAGGTTTCTAATTTCGGAGAAAACTTCGGTGTAAGTTGCAGGATTCGAACGTGGTGTTCTTCCTATCGGACTTTGGTCGATATCAATTACTTTGTCAATATGTTCCAAACCTTCAATTTTCTTGTAAGGTTGCGGTTTTTTGACACCATTAAAATAATAGGCATTCAAAATAGGGTAGAGCGTTTCATTAATCAAAGTCGATTTTCCACTGCCTGAAACTCCTGTGACACAAATCATTTTGCCTAAAGGTAATTCAATCGAAACGTTTTTTAAATTATTTCCGGTAGCTCCAGTCAGTTTCAAAAACTTTCCATTTCCTTTGCGTCTTTCTTTCGGAATTTCCAGTTTCATTTTACCGTTCAAATATTGAGCAGTAATTGTATTGGATGCTAAAGTTTCTTTTGGAGTTCCAATGCTAATAATTTCGCCACCATATTTTCCGGCTTTTGGACCAATATCAATTACATAATCGGCTTGCTCAATCATGTCTTTGTCGTGTTCAACCACAATAACAGAGTTTCCAATATCACGCAATTGCTCCAAAGAATGAATCAATTTTTCATTATCTCTTTGGTGTAAACCAATACTCGGTTCGTCCAAAATATACAAAACACCAACCAACTGCGAACCAATTTGCGTGGCTAAACGAATGCGTTGCGCTTCACCACCCGAAAGTGATTTAGAACTTCGGCTTAAAGCCAAATAATTCAAACCTACATTCATCAAAAAAGCCAGTCTGTCGTTGATTTCTTTAACGACTTCACTAGCAATCTTTTTTTGCTTATCGGATAAATGTTTGTCTAAATCTAAAAACCAAGTTGTCAAATCCGAAATATCCATATCGCATAATTGGGATATGTTTTTCTCATAAATTTTAAAATAATTGGCTTCTTTTTTCAACCTAGAGCCTTCACAAACTGGACATTTTACTTCGTCCATGAATTCTTTGGCCCAACGTTTTATGGTTGTAGAGCCGCTTTCGTCATGTTGATTCTTTATGAAATGCGAAATTCCTTCAAATTCAATTTTATATTCTTTGGTTACTCCCAAAACTTTTGATTGGATTGCAAATTTTTCTTTGCCACCGTTCAAAATCATTTGCATAGCTTCTTCAGAAATGGATTCTATAGGGTCTGTCAATTTGAAACCAAATTTTTCACCAATTATCTCTAATTGTTTGAAAATCCAAGAAGCCTTATATTCGCCCAAAGGCGCAAAACCTCCTGCTTTTATTGATAATTTAGGATTCGGAATAATTTTTCCAATATTAATTTCATTAACTGTTCCTAATCCGTTACAATGTTCGCAAGCGCCTTTTGGAGAGTTAAAAGAGAATAAATTAGGCTCCGGATTTTGATACGATATTCCAGTGGAAGGGCACATCAAATTTCGGCTGAAATAGCGAACTTCATTGGTATCTTGGTCTAAAACCATCAAAACATCTTCTCCGTGATGCATCGCTGTATTGATACTTTCGGATAAACGTTTGTCATTCTCTGGTGTGTCTTCAATCACCATTCGATCGACCACAATTTCGATATCGTGGGTTTTATAACGATCCAGTTTCATTCCAGAAACGATGTCTAAGATTTCACCATTTACACGAACTTTTAGAAATCCTTGTTTGGTTATTTGTTGAAATAATTCGGCATAATGTCCTTTTCTGGCACGAATTACAGGCGCCAAAATATTAATTCTTTTGCCAGTAAAATTCTCAATAATAAGTTCTTTTATCTGATCATCAGAATAAGAAACCATTTTTTCGCCAGTATTGTAACTATAAGCGTCTGCGGCACGTGCGTAAAGCAAACGAAGAAAATCATAAATCTCGGTTATAGTTCCCACTGTAGAGCGAGGACTTTTGCTAGTTGTTTTTTGTTCAATGGCAATTACAGGCGAAAGGCCGTCAATTTTATCAACATCCGGACGTTCTAATCCTCCAAGAAATTGTCGGGCGTAAGCCGAAAAAGTTTCTACATAACGACGTTGCCCTTCGGCATAAATGGTATCAAATGCCAAAGATGATTTTCCCGAACCAGATAAACCAGTGATTACGACTAGTTTTTCTCTTGGAATGGAAACGTCTATATTTTTTAGATTGTGTACGCGTGCGCCTTGAACTTCAATCGTATTGTCTGTGTCTAACATAATTTTAGCAAAAAAGCAAAGTTACCATTTTGATTGATTCTTTCGAATAAAAGTCTTGAAGTTTATATTTTAAAATAGACATAAAAAAAACGCCAACCTAAGTTAGCGTTTTCTTTTTCGAGTTGACATATAGTCTTCAATAGCTTCTTTGGTGGTGTACCAATTTCGTCCTTCTTTATATGCATCAATTTTTCCTGTTCTAGCCAATAAACTGATATATTCTTGGCCATAGGGAGAGGCAGGCTCACTAACAATGTCTGATATTTTTTGATAATCGTTGGTATTGTCTGGCATTGCATTTAGATAGATATTTAAGCTTCGTTCTAATGCTTGGCACATCAGAAGAATTAATTTTTGATAATTACCATTATTTGCCTGATTGAGAGCTTCGTAATATTTTTTTCTATCGTTTTTGAGAATAATTGCTGGTGGAAAACCGCAACGCATCAATAGTAAATTCATACTTAAACGAACTGTTCGTCCATTACCATCAAAAAATGGATGAATCCAAACTAATTTATGATGAAAAATAGTAGCCAATTCAATGTCATTCAATTGTAATGGATTCGTATTTATAAAATCAATAAGCTCGTCTAGATAATCCGACACTTTATTCGCATTTGGAGGAACAAAATTTGCTCCAGAAATACGAACACCACCGTTTCTAATCCTGCCAGCAAAATCATCTTCTATAGATCGCAATACTAAACCATGCAAAGAAAGAATATCTAAACTTCGTAGAACGTAATTGTCTTTTACTATTTGATACAAATAATCTATTGCTTTATCATGATTATGTGTTTCAAAATGCTCTCTTAATGACTTCCCTTTGATTGTAATTCCTTCTTGAATTACCATTTGTGTTTCTCTAAGGCTTAGTGTGTTGCCTTCGATGCTGTTAGAATTATAAGTCCATTCTATGGATAAACTCTCTCTGATTTTATTCAAAGCGATATTTGGCAATGGTCTGCTATTTTGCAAATCTTGCTTTTTTTGGTATAATCTTTCAAAGGTTGATTGAAATTCGTCGCGATATGTTATGTCTATATTCCACATAACCACAAAGATATTACTAATATCGGATAATAAAAATTTATTTTCTATCCGATATTAACTTATTCAAATATCATAGCTTTTAATTTTGATCTATAAGCTTCAAGCGCTACCGATTTTGATATAAATCCATAATATTTGTTATCCCTAACGACAGGTAGAAAGGCTTTTTTAGATTTTTCGAACTTATTCATAACAACCTCCATGCTATTAAAAGGATAAATAATATCAACGGGTTGGACCATAACTTCTTTAATCAAAGTATATTTTACTCGGTAAGGATTGAAAATAATTTCCCTAATATCATTGAAGTGAACTATTCCAAGCAGCTTATTTTCTTTAGAAACAACAGCAAAAATAACTTGGTTCGAATGAGAAATTAAATCTACTAATTTTTCAAGAGTTTCATCAGGAGAAACAGTTAGATAATCTGTCTGAATGATAGCATTTGTATCTAGAGTTGATAAAACATTAGTGTCTTTATTGCTTGTGAAAGCATGACCTTTTTTGGCTAATTGTTTAACGTCCAATGAGTGTACTTCAAATCGTTTGGAGATAACAAAACTAAGTGAAGAAACAATCATCAGTGGAATCATTAATCCGTAGCCACCAGTAATTTCGGCTATTAAGAATATTCCTGTCAGTGGAGCATGAAATAAACCGCTCAAGATTCCGGACATTCCAACCATTGTGAAATTGCTCACTGGCAAATTGGTTAATCCTATCATGTTCAGGAACTTTGAAAAGAAAAAACCAACATACGAACCCAGAAATAGGGCAGGAGCAAAATTACCTCCGTTTCCACCACTTCCTAAAGTGATTCCTGTGGCAAAAGCTTTCAGTAAAAATGAACAGCCAATAAATACCAATAAAGCCCAGTCATTATTTCGAAAATCTCTGAAAAGAGTGTTTTGCATTAGTTCGTTAGGATCTTTATCTGCTAGAGTTCGAATAGTTTCATACCCTTCACCAAAAAGTGTTGGAAAAATAAATATTAGCAAAGCCAAGATTGAAGCACCAAAAAAAGCTTTTTTATAGGGAGAAAGACGTAAGTGTGCAAAATAATGCTCGACTCTTTGGAAATTTCTAGCATAATAAACACCTACAAAACCAGTGCATATCCCTAAAAGTACATAGTAAGGAATGTTATGGAAATTGAAAGTTTCTCGGGTTGGGAAATTTAACAATATACTTTCGTCCAATGCAATTGCAGAAACCAGAGCACCAGTTGCTGCTGCAATCATGATAGGTGTAAATGCCGAAATGCTGACATCAACAAGTAAAACTTCTACGGCAAACAAAACGCCAGCAATTGGAGCATTAAAAGCTGCTGCAATACCGGCGGCAACACCACATCCAATCAATAAAGTCCGGTCTCGATATTGTAGTTTGTATCTTTGAGCGTAATTAGAACCAAATGCAGCACCAGTTACTACGATTGGACTTTCTAAACCAGCAGAACCTCCTAAACCAACAGTAAGCGAGCTCGTTACAATTTGAGCATACATTTGTTTTTTGGGAATAATACTTGCTTTTTTGGCTACAGTATATAAAATTTGTGATGTTCCTTTTTCGATAGAGCCTCCTAAAAATCGATTGATCACAAAAACAGTGAGCATTATACCAATTACAGGAAGCATTATTTTAATAAATCCTACGTTAAAGAAATTGAGATGCACAGTCACATAGGTTGCAAATCTAAAAACCGAGTGCGCGAATGTTTTTAATATAATTACTGCCAATGCAGAAGAAATACCAACTAAAACACTCGATACAAGGATAAATTGTTTTTCTCCTAATATTGATTGTGATAAAGCGATTAATTGTTCTGCTCTTAATAATATTTTTTTTAACATTGTGTCTTACTTCGTGTTTATTGCAAAAATAAGACTTTAAAATCTAAAAGCAGCTGAACTTTCGTCAATTAAAATTGAATTTACCATTAACTTTAACCGAAAACGTTCTAGTTTTTATTAAAATCCAAAAGCTTTGTCATCGCCTCTAAAATCTGCACCGCCTTCTAATTTACCATCCGGGAGAACCAATATGGCATCGACTTTTCCGATTACAGGAGTTGTTTTTTCGTTGATGATATATCCTTTAGATTTTAATTTTTCAAAAGTAGATGTGTTAAACGTATTTGGTTCGAATGTAATAACGTCTGGCAACCATTGGTGGTGGAATCTTGGAGCATTTACAGCCTCCTGTATTCCTAAATTATATTGATGAACATTCAAAATTGTTTGCAATACCGAAGTAATAATTGTGGAACCGCCAGGAGAGCCAACAACCATAAAAAGCTTTCCGTTTTTTTCTACAATGGTTGGTGTCATGGAGCTTAGCATTCTTTTTTGCGGAGCAATACTATTGGCTTCATTTCCAACTAAACCAAACATATTTGGTTCACCTGGTTTAACACTGAAATCGTCCATTTCGTTATTTAGGAAAAAGCCTAATTCGTCACAGTAATATTTCGAACCATATCCGTCGTTTAAAGTTGTGGTTGCAGCAATGGCATTGCCGAATTGATCTACAATGGAGTAATGTGTGGTTTCCAAGCTTTCATTATAATTTACTTTACCTTCTTTAATTTCAGATGATAGTGTTGCTTTATCTAAATTAAAACTGGACATTCTTTGCTTCAAATAATCGTCTGACAAAAGTCCTTTTAACGGGATTTTTACAAAATCAGGATCGCCTAAAAAATAACTTCTGTCAGCATAAGCTCTGCGTTCTGCTTCTACAATAATTTGAATTGCATCTGCCGAATTATGTTCCATTTTTGTTAGATCATAAGGCTCAATCATTTTTAATATTTGTGCCAGACAAATTCCACCGCTACTTGGAGGTGGCATCGAAATAACTTTTAAATCTTTATAATTAAAAGATAGCGGAGTTCTCCATTTTGCTTCGTATTTGGCCAGATCTTTTAGTGTAATTATTGCGCCTTTTTCCTGAAGATATTTTACTAATATTTTTGCAGTTTGCCCTTTGTAAAATTCATCTTTTCCATTTTTTTCAATTCTTTTAAATGTCTCAGCCAAAGCGGGATATTTTACAGTATCTTTTTCTTTGCTTGAAGTAGAAAAAGTGGATTTTTCTCCATTGGCTTTGATGATTGACTCTTTATATTTGATAAGTGTTGCCTCTTGTTTTTTAGTTACAATAACACCTTTTTCGGCTAAAGCAATCACGGGTTTCAAAATTTCAGATATTGGCATCGAACCATATTTTTCATTAACTGCAAACATTCCTGCGATTGTTCCGGGAACGCCAATTGCGAGTGGAGTTTCGGTGCTTTTTCCTTTGATCACTTTTCCGTCTTTATCCAGATACATATTTTTAGTCGCTGCCAAGGGCGCTTTTTCTCTATAATCGAGCGATCCAATTTCTCCATTTGCTTTGCGAAATACCATAAAACCCCCACCACCAATATTGCCTGCATAAGGATAAGCTACAGCCAAAGCTAATTCGGTGGCAACCATTGCATCAAAAGCATTCCCACCTTTTTTCATGATTTCGACACCGATTTTTGAAGCTTCTTCTCTTGCCGAAACCACCATAGCTTTATCAACAATAAGACCAGTAGTATGTTTGGTTTCATTTTGGGCGAAACAATTTAGACTTATAAAAGTGATTAAGAGAGCTATTCTTTTCATGGAGAATTCAGGTTTGACAGTTTAATATTGTTTAAAGTTTAAAGTTGTTTAAAACTGGAAATAAATTATTTAATTATTTTCACATTGAAATTAATCTTTGGTGAGATTCGGTTCTCAGATCTTCAAAGAAAGTGGTGAATTCTGTTTCAAATTCTGTGTAATATTCCTTGAGCTCATTCGATGCAAATCTCATATTGGATTCATTTTTGGTTCGGCTGTCCATTTGGGTCAAAATCCGATGAATTCCTTCAATGGTTTGATAGCTAACTAACCAATTGTATTCAATCATATAAGGCATTAATCCTTTAATTCTTTCAGAAAGTAATTCGTAATTATCTTGTAATGATTGATAAAAACGAGCAACAAAATCTTCTAATTTTTCGTCTGAATATTGATTCCAATTTTTTGCCAAAAAATGATCATAAAAAACATCTACTACAACTCCTGCATAGTGATGATATTTTTCATGCAAACGCTTGGTACTTTGTTTAAAAACCGGATGTGAATCGGTATAAGTATCGATGAATCGATGCAACAGAATTCCCTTTCGAATATCGGAATGATAATTTTCAAATTGTTTTCCGCGAATACCATCGGCCATAAAATTTCCAATTTTTATCAACTCGTCGTCTCCGGATAAATAAATGTGAGCTAGAAAGTTCATTTTTTTGAGTTGCTGAGTTTCTGAGATGCTAAAATTCTAAGTAGGTTTGGTAAAAGTATGAACTTTTTTACTGATTCTTTCAAAAATTAAACCTTCATAACAAATGTATTTTTATTGTTTTTACGAACTCGGTTCCAAAATTCATTTTAAAAAAACTTAGGATCTTAGCGTCTCAGAAACTCAGCATCTTTTTTATATTTGTAGCAAATTAATATAATAACAAAAAAACAATGACATTAATAAAATCAATATCTGGTATTCGAGGAACAATAGGGGGTAAGGTAGGTGATAATTTAACTCCGGTTGATGCTGTAAAATTTGCTTCGGCTTACGGGACTTGGCTGAAAAATTATTCTAAAAAGGAAAAGTTAACCGTTGTAGTTGGTCGTGATGCCCGTATTTCGGGACCTATGATTCACAATTTGGTTATCAATACACTTATTGGTTTGGGAATTGATGTGATTGATTTGGGTTTATCAACAACTCCAACTGTTGAAATAGCTGTTCCTTTGGAAAAAGCTGATGGTGGAATTATCCTGACTGCTTCTCACAATCCAAAACAATGGAATGCATTGAAATTGTTGAATGAAAAAGGGGAATTTTTAAGTGGTGCTGCTGGAGAAAAAATACTTGAGATTGCCGAAGACGAAGCTTTTGATTTTTCAGATGTTGATAGTTTGGGTGAAATCACTGTAAATGATGCTTATATGGACATTCATATTGATGAAGTATTGAACTTACCTTTGGTAGATATTGAAGCCGTAAAAGCAGCCAAATTCAAAGTAGTTGTTGATGGTGTAAACTCATCAGGAGGAATTATTGTTCCGAAATTATTGGAATTAATGGGTGTTGAAGTGGTTAAATTATACTGCGAACCAAACGGTCATTTCCCTCATAATCCAGAACCTTTGAAAGAGCATTTAACTGATATTTCTGAGTTGGTTGTAACAGAAAAAGCACATTTAGGAATTGTCGTTGATCCAGATGTAGATCGTTTGGCTTTTATTAGTGAAGATGGAGAAATGTTTGGAGAAGAATATACTTTGGTTGCTGTAGCTGATTATGTTTTGAGTAAAACTCCAGGAAATACAGTGTCAAATATGTCGTCTTCTCGTGCTTTGCGTGATGTTACTAATAATCACAAAGGAAGTTATGAAGCCAGCGCCGTAGGTGAAGTAAATGTGGTAGAATTAATGAAAAAGAATAATGCTATCATTGGAGGTGAAGGTAATGGCGGAATCATTTACCCGGAATCACATTATGGTCGTGATAGTATGGTAGGAATTGCTTTGTTTTTGACACATTTAGCAAATAAAAAAATGTCAGTTTCGGCTTTGCGTGCATCGTATCCTGAATATTATATGAGCAAAAACAAAATCGAATTGACTCCACAAATCGATGTTGATGCGATTCTTGTTGCAATGACCGAAAAATATAAGAACGAAAACATAACGACAATTGACGGTGTAAAAATTGATTTTGCCGAAAATTGGGTACACTTAAGAAAATCAAATACTGAGCCGATTATTCGTATTTATACTGAAGCTGCTACACAACAATTAGCAGATGATTTGGCACTTCGTATTATTGATGAAATAAAGGCTATAGCTGGAATTTAAAAAAAATGAAACCGACGAAAGTCGGTTTTTTTTATGCTTTGTTGGAATGTGTTTAATTACATTTTTTTAGATTTCGTCTGAACGATTTACTTATTTTAGCGTAATAATAATAAATTAAAAATACTAATGAAACTAATGCAAAAGTTGGGTAAAAATGGAGATTTGAAAATACTATTATTTTTATTTTTTATGTTCTCTTTTCAAAGTTCGAACGCACAAGATTTAAAGGGATTAACCAATGTGAGAGATACTTCGTTTACAACAAATAGTGCGTTTTCAAAAATTTTGAAAAATTATCCCAATAGCACGAAGGTTGCCGAAATGCATTTTGATTTTGTAAAACAAAAAAATGACATTGTTTATTGCAGTTACGGAAAACGCAAAATGAAACTGGATGTTTTTTTTAATGAAAATCAAAACAAAAAACAAACTGCAATAATTATCATTTATGGCGGTGGCTGGCGTTCCGGAAGTAAGGAGCAGCATCACCAAATGGCGCAAAAGCTGGCTAGTTTGGGTTATGTATGTTTCACTCCGGAATATCGCCTTTCTACCGAAGCACTTTTTCCAGCAGCGATTTATGATATCAAAGCTGCCATTCGCTGGGTTCGTGAAAATGCCGATAAATATAATGTTAATCCAAATCAAATTGTGAGTCTTGGATTCTCTGCCGGTGGCGAAATAGCGGCTTTTATGGGGACTACTGGAAATATGCCTCTTTTTGAAGGCGTGGTAACCAACTCGAATTCGCAATCACAGGTTAATGCCGTAGTTGATATTGATGGAACATTATCGTTCGTACATCCGGAAAGTAGCGAAGGTGATGATAGCAAAAAAACGTCAGCAGGAACATATTGGTTTGGTTATTCAAAAAAAGACAATCCAAAATTGTGGGAAGCGGCTTCTCCATTAAGTTATGTCGATAAAAATACGCCTCCAACATTATTTATAAACAGTTCGGTTGCCAGAATGCACGCTGGAAGAGATGATTATCGAAAGGTTTTGAATGAAAATAATATTTATTCAGAAGTTCATGAATTCGAAAATTCGCCTCATGCATTCTGTCTTTTTAATCCTTGGTTTGAACCAACAATTCAGTACATCGATAACTTTTTGACTAAAGTTTTTCCTAAATAAAAGTTTGATTTCAAAAGATCATTCCTAAAACCAAAAACACCTTTAGCAGAAAACTTCTTCTAAAGGTGTTTTTTTATGACAAATGATATTATCTTCTATATTTCCATCTTTTGTGTGTCCATAAATAAAATTCTGGAGCTTCGTAAATTTGTTTTTCCAGAAGTTTTAAATATTGGTCAGTAAGCTCAAAGTTTGGAACTTCTTTTGGGTTATCAGAGAGAAGTTCAAGAGTAGCTTCATAATGACCTCTGCTAACTTTCTTGGTATTTAAATAAATCAAATTCATGTTGTATCTTTTCGAAAGCATTTCAGCACCTATGTGAACAGGGACTTCAATTCCCATAAATTTAGCCCAATGAACAGCCGCTTTTGCTTTAGGAGATTGGTCGCTAGCAAAACCATATAAAGACAAAATGTGATTCTTGTTGTTATTGATGATAGTTGGAACCGTTTGTTTTGTAGTAATTAATTTGGCATTAAATCTAGATCGGATTTTATGAACTAATTTATCAAAATAGGGATTCTTAATTTGTTTGTAAATTCCGTAACCAACAAAATCTGAATAATAGTTCATTGATATAATCCATTCGTAACTAGCGTAATGGGAGCAGATAATAGCAACGCTTTTTCCTTGTTTTTCGATTTCTTTGTACATGTCTATATTCTTGAAAACAAATCGTTGACGTATTTCTTTTTCAGAAATATTCATTGTTTTTATCATTTCAAGAAACATATCACACATGTGGTGATAGAATTTTTTTTCGATAACTAAACGTTCTTTATCTGATATTTTTGGAAGTGCCAAAGCAAGATTTTCGCGCACAGTTTTTTTACGATATCCAATAATTCTATAAACAAAGAAATAAACAACATCAGAAACTAAATATAATAATCGAAAGGGAAGCATTGAAATAGTCCAAATCAACGGGTAGGCAAGTAAATATATGAGATATTGCATGTAGTCAAAATTTATGCAAAGATAAAATAATATTTTTTACCGCTGGTAGATGAGTTACTAAGTTGCTAAGGTACTAAGCCTCTAAGTCTTTTCTTAACTGAATTTTCAGCCTTGAGCCCCTGAGCCTTGAGCCTCCTGCTTTCTGCTTTCTGCTTTCTGCTTTCTGCTTTCTAATTTTTACTTTTAGCATGTTTCCATCTTTTATGTGTCCACAAATAATATTCTGGCGCTTCATGGATTTGCTGTTCTACAAGTTTTAGGAATTGATCTGTTATTTCGTAATTTGGAACATCTTTTGCATTTTCAGAAAGAACTTCCATAGTTGCTTCATAATACCCGCGTTTGACTTTTTTGGTTTTTAGAAAAATAACATTCATGTCATATTTTTTGGATAGCATTTCGGCTCCGGTATGAACAGGAACTTCATGTCCCATAAAACTAGCCCAATGATAAGCAGAGTTTTCTTTTGGAGATTGGTCACTTGCAAATCCGTAAATGGATAAGTTTTTGTTTTTGCAATTGGCCGCAATTGTCGGGATTGTTTCTTTGGTAGTGATTAAAGTCGCATTAAATTTAGATCGTATTTTATGTACTAATTTGTCAAAATAGGGATTCTTGATTTGTTTATAAATTCCGTAGCCTTTAAATTTTGTATAATAATTCATTGACACCACCCATTCGTAACTTGCATAATGGGCGCACATAAGAGCAACGCTTTTGTCTTGTTTTTCTAGTTCCGAATAAATTTCATAATTTTTGAAAACGTATCTTTTACAGATTTCTTCTTTCGAAATATTCATTGTTTTGATCATTTCCAAAAACATATCACATAAATGACGATAGAATTTCTTTTCAATAATCAAACGTTCTTTATTCGATAAATGGGGTAATGCTAAGCTTAGATTTTCTCGCACCGTTTTTTTTCTATAACCAATAACACGGTATAAAAGCAAATTTACAAAGTCCGAAAGCCAGTATAATAATCGAAAAGGAAGCATTGAAATACACCATAAAATAGGGTAAACAATTAGGTAAATGATGTATTTCATTGATTTTAATTTAGCCAAATATAGGTTTTTAAACGATATTTGAATGCAGTTTATCGATTTTTAATCCAATAACTATCGATTGTGCAACAAATAGTGTGAAATACATTTTAAAAACAAGAATTATCTATATTTTATCAAAAGAGATTATTATTTCCAAATCAATTATAGTTAGCTTTACAGTAAATTTTTTTAAAAAATACCAATTTTATGAACATCATTTTGATTGCAATTATTGTTGCCAATGTAATAATAAGTTACAAAGGTTTTAACGATCAATATTTCTTTAGAAAATATGAATTTCACGTAGGGAGTATTCGCGCCGGAGAACAAACCCGCATGTTGTCGTCTGGATTCCTGCACGTAGATATGGGACATTTGTTGTTTAATATGTTGACACTTTACTTTTTTGCGCCAGTAGTGCTAAGTTATTTAGGAAACTTTTCATTTATCCTGGTGTATTTTGGAAGTTTAATTTTTGGAAGTTTATTGACCTTATCATTCCATAAAGACCAATACGGATACAGAGCCGTTGGGGCTTCGGGAGCAGTAACAGGTGTTTTATATTCAGCTATTTTGTTGCAACCAGACATGATGTTAGGGATCTTTTTTATAATTCCTATGCCAGCTTATATATTTGGTATTGTGTATTTGTTGTATTCGATTTACGGAATGAAATCCAAAAACGATAATATCGGACATACAGCGCATTTTGGCGGTGCAGTTGGCGGTTATTTGATTACGTTGGTACGAAATCCTCAATTGATTCAGGACCATACTTTAATGACCGTTTTATTGGCAATTCCAATTGTTATTTTATTTGGAATGGCGAAAACAGGAAAACTCTAATTTTTATAAATCAACATTAAAGTCTATAATTATATTTTGGGCATGCCCTCGTTGAACAAAATTTATTCTTTGAAACAGCATTTTCAGCAACGAGGTCGGGCTGTCCATTATATTCCCAATTAACAAAAACTACGGCAAAAAAGCCTTGTTTTTCTAAATCGGGAGATGCCATTTCCATCCCTCATGCAATGCTGTTTAATCAACTTTTGGATTTAAAAAAGCATTATTTTTATAATAAATATCACAGTATATGAAACGAATATTTTTACTCATTCTACTGCTTTTTCTTTGCTTCTTTTCGAACGCACAAGAAAAAATTTCATATCAATCGCTGGATTCCAAAAACCCGATTTTATTCAAAGGAAAAACGATTGTTTATAAAGGAAAAACGATAGAATTAGGTCCTAAATCATTTTTTATCGATCGTGAATTAAGTGATGCTCAAGTAGCAAAATATCCTTATACTTTTAATTCGATAAATGCAGCAGTTAAGCACCTTACAGATGGTTCGGAAGCCGTTCCAATGACTTTGTACATTGCGCCAAACGTCTATTGGATTGACAATCCAGATGATCCCGAAATTAGAAAACCCGAAGGAAATAGCACTGTTCCTTATGGCTTGATCGTAAAATGTGATTGGTTGCGATTTTATGGACTTAGCGACAATCCCGAGAACATAGTAATTGCTGCAAATCGCGGACAAACGATCGGAGCTGTTGGAAATTATACACTTTTTAAATTTTCAGGTGAGGGAACAAGCTCCGAGAATATCACTTTTGGAAACTACTGTAATGTTGATTTAAATTTTCCTTTAAAGCCAGAATTGAACAGACCAAAAAGAGCTTCGGCAATTGTTCAGGCACAACTCATTCATTGTGATGGTGACAAAATAGTGGCTCGTAATACTCGATTTATAAGTCGTCTTAATCTTTGCCCTTTTGTTGGAGGTAAACGCGTTCTTTTTGATAAGTGCCATTTCGAATCAACTGACGATGCTCTGTGCGGAACAGCGGTTTATCTTAACTCGACTTTTGATTTTTATAGCTCTAAGCCTTTTTATTGGACACGCGGAACGGGTGCCGTTTTCTTGAATTGCGATATACAATTATTCACTGCTGGTGATCAATTTTTTACCAAAGCTAATGGACAATTAGCAGTTGTTGACACTCGATTTTTGGCCAAAAATGATATTAAATTAGGTTGGAACGACAATCTGCCAAAAGAGACCCGCAATTATCAATACAACGTCATCATTAATAAATTGCCAGTCATTATTAATGAAAATAATCCAGCTTCTACTGTAGATATGAAAGGTTTGGAGGTTCTGCATGCATATCGATTTGATTATAAAGGAAAAACTATTTATAACACTTACAACCTTTTGTCAGGCAATGATAATTGGGATCCGATGCAGATAAAAGAAGTTGTTTTGGCAACCGAAAAAGAAGAACAAAAAAAATACACCCAGCTTCCGACACAACTTTTGATTAGTCCTACTCAGATTTCTGTAGAAACCAACAAGAATACAGCACTTTTGAAAGCAACGGTAAATCGTTTTGGTAACTATGAATTAAAAGGCCAAAAAATATCCTGGTCAGTTGATGCTAAAGACAAATCTTTCGTAAGCCTTAAACCAAATGATGACGGAAGCGAGTGTGAAGTAATTCCAAACAACCCAAATGATGAAGTTCGTACTGTAATTATAACTGCTAAAACTCCTTCAGGTTTAGAAGCGGCTTCTGTGATTTATGTTGCTCCTCCAAAATTAGAAAGTCCAAAATTTAAAGAAACTCCACAACTTTCAAAAATCAATAATGGAACTCTAAAAGTGTATTATAAATTAGATACTTCTCTTAAAGATCAGTCTCAAGTAAGTTGGTTTAGATGTACTGATAATAAAGGAAATAATCCAATAGAAGTTTTTGTTTCCAGAAATGATATTCCGTTAGTGCAATATACTTTGAATAGTGGTGATACGGGCTATTACATTATGGCTTCGGTCGCTCCAAAAAATATTAGAAGCGATGCTGGAAAATCTTTTACAGCAATTACTCAAAAGCCAATTTCACCCGAAGACATTCCTGTTGATAAAAATTTGCTTTATACTAATTTTAAAAATAGTTCTACCAAAAATCAACTTCAGATTATTCCAGGTTTTTGGACTTTAAAACCATTTGAAAAGGAGGGAAGCGATACAAAAGATGCTTGGTATTTTGGAAAAGGAGTTGATGGTGCAGACAATCAGTACGGATTATTACAAACAGGACGTAGTGCAACTTTGCTTTATACTCCAATTGAAAGAAAATATTCTGATATGAAACTTGGACTGAGTGTAACTCCTTTTAAAACCGCTGGTCAGGGTTTTAGCGTTGCTAATTTGTATATGGATTTGCTGATCAAATTTGATACTAAAACGATGACCGGGTATGCTTTGCGATTCATCAGAACTACCAAATATCATGACGCTGTAGATTGCATTTTATTAGAATATAAAAATGGTGTTCCAACTGAAATAACTACAGCCAAAACTACTACCGCTTTTAAAGGAACTTGTACTATTAATATTGAAGTGATCGGAAATGAATTAATTGTCAAAGCTTCATCCAATATTCCTGAATCAGTATCAAAAAAATCTGAGGTTTCATCCGATCTTGCATTAAAAGCAACAATTAATCCTAATGATTTTGGCGGTTTTGGAATTCTTTATAATGGAGGTTCGCCAACGATGACAAATGAAGTAAGTGCAGAATGGAAATAAATTTATTCACCAGTTTCCAAATTATCCAATGAACTTTGTCCATTCTCTCCTGATTTTTTTATAACGGTCATAGTTCCGTTGAGTTCCATTACAACAGCTTTTACTTCGTCCATTTGGTCAATGCCGGCATTACGGATTGCAGCATAAACTTCATCTTTGGTGATGGTTTCGCTTGATAATACTTTTTCCTGAAATTTTCCATTGTAAAAAACAATTTGCGGAACGGTATTGATGAATTTTTCCATTTTAACAGATGATCTGGCTGATAAAGCAAAAACATATTGCATAATTATAATCAGAAACAATACAACAACACCTTCAATCAAAGGAACTAAAGCCAGCATCATATAAGATAAAGTTGATCCCAATGCAATGGTAACCACAAAATCAAAAGCATTTAATTTGGCTAATGTTCGCTTTCCAGAAATTCGGACAAAAAGAAATAGTGTTATAAAACCTATAACAGTGGTCATTGCTACGTAACCTATACTTTGCCAGTCTTTAAAAAATACATCTTTCATTTTGGTATATAATCCAAGTTAGGCGTGATCTTTAATAGTAACAATTGCACGATAAATAGTTGATCTCCGGTGGAATTTATTGCAACTTTACTACTTAATAGCTTTAAATTTGTTTCCATATCTACATTTTAATTTATAAAGAAAGCCTGCGAATTGCAGACTTTTTTAGAATAGCAAACTACTTGCGACAAAGCAACTAGGGTATTGTTTTTAGTTTTCGTTTGCTAAAAGATTAAGCAGGCTGGTTTGCTGAACTAGAATCAGAAGTTGAAGAATTTGTAATATTGCTTAGTTTATCTTTCAATTTATTCAAGTAATCAGATTTTATATCTGCTATTTTATTTCTTAAATCTTCTCCTTTTTCTGGAGCAAATAACATTCCTACTGTTGCGCCAATTGCCACGCCGGTCAATAATGCGCATATTCCTTTTGTTGATACCATTGTGTTTAATTTTTTTGTTAGATAATCTATTTTAATTATAATTTGTCTTTTTGATTTATTCTAAGGATAATGTTTTAAAAACAAGCCCAAAACCTGTATAAATATAAGTTGTGGGCTTATTTTTTCTTCATTTGATTAAAGAATCAGTTTACTTTTTCGCTGGACTTTTCTTTACAGCTTTGGTGCTTTTTTTGGCTGCAGCTTTATCGGCAGATCCTTTTTTCTGATCTGACATTTTTTTACTGTCATTTGATGGTGTTGTTTTCATGATATTAAAAATTTAAATAATTACTATATTCCAAATTTAAGTCTAACGTTTCATTTTGATTTATACAATTGAAATTTGTAATTATATAATTATCAGGTTTTTGGTTAGTAATTACTTTGCGTTTCTAAATTTTTTTTAAATGAAATTATTGAAAATAGAATAGGTGAAAGTTGCGACTAAACCAAAAATAACATGAGCAAAGAACAATTGAAGATAATATCCTTTGAAATCAATGGATGGTTTAAAATTTGAAACTTTGAACATAATCACCCAACCGATAATACCAATTATGCCACTAATTGCACCCAATAAAAATGCGTTAACAATAGAGATCGTTAAAATATTATGGGACCATAAAAAATGATACGCCAATACAAATCCAAAGCCTATGGCGTAATGTAATAGCCATGCTATAATTTTTTTGGATTTATCCGAAACTTCGATGTTGATACTTTTAAGTATAAAAGTTAATAGTACAGGTTCCTTGTACAACTCTCTAAAACTTTCGGAAACCGCATAGCTAAACAATGTCATTGCAGATGTTGCCACAATTGAAGCTATTAAAATTTGAAAAAAGCTATTAAAATCCATAATTGAATATTTTAAAATAATACGTTTCAAAAGTTGGTGTCAGGCTAATCTTTAGGTACTTTTTTTTCTTTCAAATTTGATATTGCCGGACCACAGGCAACGTGACCTTGAGTATTAAATCGTGACCCATGAAGTGGACAATCAAAAGTCTTTTCTTCATTGTTCCATTTGAGAATTCCCCCCATATGGGGACAAACGGCACTGAAAGCTATTAGTTTTCCGTAAGGGTTTCTGTAAACAGCAATTTTTTCAAGTCCATTATTGATAATGGCGCCACAATTGGCAGGAAGTTTGGTTGTTTTAGAAATATCAGAATTGAACCAGCCTTTGACCATGTTTACAGCCATATTACCAACTTCTTGCATATATACATTACCGGTTTTTAATGTAATGCGTGCTGGACTATATAATTTTTCCCAAGAATTACTTTTCCCATTAATTAAATCACTAATTAGGATTCCGCCAATAGTTCCGTAATTCATGCCGTTTCCGGAATGTCCGGTAATTATAAATATATTTTTGTCTCCAGGATTTTTTCCTATGAATGCTAAAGAGTCAACAGGTTCCATTAACTGACCAGTCCATTGGTATTGAACTTCAGAGAAATAAGGGAAGTGTGAATTTGTCCATTGGATTAAATTTTCAAAACGTTGGTGTTCGGTCAAGTTTTGCTCATTTGCTTGTCCGGTTTTGTGATCTTCGCCGCCACTTATTAGTAGATCATATTCATCGTCCAAAGGTTGCAGCCTTACATAGTGATAAGGTTTTGTTGCCCACTTAGATTCTTGATTTCCAGTATCCCACCACATGGCATAAGGTAGTGTTCCCTTTGGTATTTTGGCACCAATTACATACGATCTATAAGCCCATTGTTTGGTATGAATAGTAAAAATATTGTTAATTGGAGTATTGGTTGCTACAACGATTTGATTGGCTGATATTGTAAAACCATTACAAACCGCTCCACTTTTTGAAATTTTTTCAGCTTTTGAATTGGTATAAATTTCTCCTCCCATTCTGATTATTGCATCGGCAAGTCCTTTTAAGTATTTTAAAATATGAAATTGAGCCTGATTCGAAAATTGAATGGTATTTCTCTGTTGATCTGTTTTGAAAGAAGGAATGTCATTTAAAATTTTTGTTTCCAGTTCCATTCTTCTAGTTGCTGAATATTCTTTTTGAAGATTTTCTGGATTATCGTTCTCTGAAGGAAATAAATAGGCATTGACAATTTTATAATCACAATCGATTTTCTCTTCTTCGATAACAGACTGTATCCATTTAAGAGCATTTTTGTGACTGGAAGCTATTTCTTTGGTCACTTCTGTACCATATATTTTTTCCAGTTCAAAATAGCGGTCATCTAAAGCATAAGTAATTTGAGCGGTTGTCCTACCTGATTCGCCGCTACCCAAATAACCATTTTCTACCAAAATTACTTTTCTGCCAGATTTTGAAAGATTATAGGCTGTCGAAAGTCCCGCAATTCCACCACCAATAATTAAAATGTCCGTCTCTTTATTTTCCTCTATCCTTGAATATGCCAAAGGCTGGACTGAATCAATCCAATACGAATGGTGTTTGCCATTAGTTAATTTTTCGTCAATATCTTCCATATTTTTCATGACAATATTTTTAATGTAGTTGTTATTATTGCCTTATCTCCGAAAAAATATCAGCAAAATTTTACACGATATGGATATGGGCATATAATGTCCAATTCATTACTATCAAATGTAAAGTCATGATTAAACTTATAATTACAGAATTCTAGTTTGGATTTATATAATTTTAATAATCAAAAGTTTATAATTTATTATATAAAAAAACTTATACAATACAATTTGTATGATGAAAGAGAGAAGTTAATTTGAATCTAATGAAATTTTAAAACTTTCTTTAAATCCCAAATGCTTTTCAGACATCAATTTGCGGAGAACATTAACTTCGGTACAAATCCATTCGGCATTGTAGTCTAGATTTTCCAAATATGTTTTAATGCGCTCAAAGCTCTCATGCGAAATTCGTTTGGCAAGGCTAATGTGAGGAGTTTTGTTGGAAGATTTCACTAAACCCATAAGTTCTATTATTGGCTCAGGATTTTCGATATTTAAATAAACAGTTACGCTATGACCATGATCAAAAACATTCCATCCTTTTATTTTAATGGTAAATGGTTGAATGGAACCAATTAAACTCGAAATGGTTTGTGCAAAATCGGCATCGTCTGTCAATTTATCGGTAAGTGTTATATGGGCAATAGAATGTAGATTACGATCCCTGATGTCTGCAATTGCGTTAAGTTCTTTCTTTATTTTGGCAATATCGGCTTTTATATTTTCAGGCGGAGATAATACGACCAAAAAAGCGTAGAGAGGTCCAAAAAGAGAGGTTTGGTTATAAATTCGCTTTTTCATATTATTAGCTCATTTTACTTTTCACCAAACAAATCTTTTCTGATTCTTCCTTCTAAATCTGACTTTTGAATGCTATTTTACTTCTGTTCTAAACTGTCAACAGCAGAAATTTGGTCAAGTATATTAGTTTGATTTGGCGAAATATAATTCTTGTTTTCAACTACATTTTCTTTCTTAAAAAGCAGGTCTAATGCATTATACAATCTCAATAAAACATCTTTGTCTTCTTTTTTTATATCTAAAGCGCTATTAAAATTAAAAACATAATTATTTGAATTTCTTACTTCAACTTTAATAGTTTTTGATGTGATTTTGAATTTGACTATATCCATTTGCTTCTAAAATTACTGATGTTTTGCAAAGTTATTGTAATTATGGTTAACTAGCAGAAAATTTGATGATGAGAATTCAATATTGATGTTTTTTTTGGCGATGATGAGGATTAAATAAGAATCCTGAGATTAATTTAATTTTTCAGTACTTTCTATTCTTAGGCAATTTTCAGTGCCCAAATAAAGTGGATTGCCGTGTTTTTCAGACCAAAAACCTTTTAAGAAATCTTTGGTGATACAGCGATAAACCGCAACACCTTTGTACGTTTTATTGTCGTCACCTTTATAATTAAAATTGATAACCAAAATATCATCTTTAAAGAAACCGTAACCTTTTTGCTGTTGTGAATTATTAATAAGCCATTTGGCGATAATTCGGTTATTTTCATCAAGTGATAATGTCAGAATCCCATTGTAGGTCATCGCTGTACTCTCATCTTGATTACTTCCTGTTATGGAATAATTTCCAATTAATTCTTGTAATGTCATTGATGTAAAATTATATTTTTTAAATTTTTTGGGTTCTTTATTTAAATGATTACTTTAACTATATGCTTTCTTATATTGCCTAAAAATTCGATTTTTTTTCTTTCCATTTTCAGATAAAATAAAACCGATCCTCAAAAATCCTACTTGCTTATATAATACTCAAATTTGAGAAAATAAAAGGTAATTGCCGTTTTAAATTTTTAATCTAATAAAATACAATATAGGTGAATTACTCATTTTTTATTTGAAAAGTTTCAGAATTTAGAAATTTAGAAAAAGCTTATCCCTTTTTTTGCTTTTAATTTTTTTGCTGGTAATTGTATAACTTCTGTCTGAAATTAAATAATTGCTATGGACTGCCTCATTTGTACCTTTAATGAAAGTTAAAATGTTTAATATTAAAGAAATAAGTTATGGCAGAAATTAAAATCGAGAAAAAAAAGCCCGTATGGCCGTGGATTGTAGTCCTGTTGTTAATTGCAACATTTGTGTACTTCTTCTTCATTCAAGATAAAGAAACAGATAATAACAACACTAAAATTGAGAACATTACAAGTGCTGATAGTACAAGTACAGATGTAGATACTGTTAATACAAGTACAGATACTGTAAAATAATGCTGAAGCAGTGGAATGAAAATGACTCTTCGACTCAGGAAATTATTAGAAGTATTAGAAGCCTAAAGCTTAATAATGACTATGGAATCCCTTACAATGATAAGTGTGACATAATTCTCGTAATAGGACAAATTAATTTATAATTATAAAAAATATTGTATGGAAAAGAAAGATAGAAATTTATACAGATTAGATGAGCTTTCGGATTATAAGATTGCTTCAAACTATTCTGATATAAGAGGATGGAAAATCGTAGATGCTGAAAATCACACTATAGGTAAAGTAGATAATCTGTGGGTAAATAAAGATATGCAGCGCGTTGTTTATGTAGATGTAAATCTGGATAAAAAATTAATCGAAGACAGTCTTAATGAGGTGCACGATGTAATCGCAAACGATAGTGGAAAGGAATTCGTATATAAAGACGGGGACAGCCACATTATTATTCCAATTGGGGCTGTAACCATAAATAAAGATACCAAAATTGTGATGGCTAATAAAATAGGATATGATACTTTTAGAAAAACAAGCAGATACGACAGACAACATAATTTCGACAGAAACTATGAAAGAAAAGTATTGAATTCATATTATCCTGATGATGAATCTCGTTTTTTGTCTGATAGTGAAGATGATAGTTTTTACAATCGTAGAGAATTTGATAATTATTAAAGCTATATAATTAATTGGATTAATATTACATTAAGATCAAACGTTTTTAAAGAAAAATGTTTGGTCTTTTTTTTTAAAATGAGTCTAGATTTTCAGCGGAAATAGAAACAATTGATAATTTGTTATTTTTAATTCTATAGCGTTAAAATTTATGTATTGGTTTTTTGAATTATTTAGGATGAATTTAAATTACTTTCCGATGCAGAAATTAGCAAAAATATTTCCCAACAGTTCATCATTAGTGACTTGCCCGGTAATCAACCCAAACTGATATAAAGCTTCCCGAATATCTAATGCCATCAGATCGCTGGAAAGATTAGTCTCCAATCCGAATTTCACTTTCTGGATTTCATCAAGTGCTTTTAATAAAGAATCATAATGACGAGTATTGGTAACAATTGTCTCATTATTTCGTAGAGCGCCAGTATTAACAAACGAAAGCAATTCATTCTTTAAATCGTCAACACCAATTTTTTCTTTGGCAGAAAT